>JAGVPT010000114.1 GCA_020052095.1 Bacteroidota bacterium
AGCGCTTTTTGCTCTCTGACATTTAGCGAGGGAGCTATTCAGATGCGTGCATACTTTTGTGAATCCTCTACGAGGATTTTGTATGTGTGGGCAGGTTTGGTGTTACCATAATACTGCCTCTACGAGGCAGTAAAAACATCGTAGATGTTTCATTATTGTAAAAACTCTACCCGACTTTTTTGATGATCCTCGTAAAGGATCAATAAAACTCTTTTGCAACGCTGAGCAGTTACGACACAAGAAAGCTTGTTGAGTTTAATGATAGAATGGTAGGATTGCATTCCAGCGGAAATGCCTCGGGTCTCGGACAAATAAGTCAGATCCGTACGGCTAGCGACTTCTATCCCTTGGAAAAGAATTTCTCGAGAGAAAACTTTCCGGAACCAACGAGCAAGATACAAACTAACGCACACAACAGGATAAAATCGAGTTCCCATCCTGTGGATTGTTGTGCGATAAAACCCAGGTGCATTATGTTGATTTTCATGTTTATCACGATAAGCATCAGAAGGCCCATGCCTATGGCCGCAAGGGGAGTCCAGAACCCTACAATCATCGCAATGCCACCCAATGGTTCGGCGATGGAAAGGAATTTGAGAGTCATCAACATGGATGCGGGGAGTTCTTCTGATGGTTGCATCCCCCACGTACTCCACTTCAACATGCCGTGCGCGATAAACACAATCCCGACACCCAACCGTATTGCTAATAGACCCCAGTCGCTGAACCGGGTTAACTTTGAAAAAATCTTCATAACGACCTCCTTAGTGATTTTTATTGCACCATCCCAAACTTTTTATTCTTTGCAGTCATTTTAATAAAATACCTCAGCCGCTGTGTGAAGATTTCGGGGCGCTTCCTCGCCCCGTTGATCCATCCGATGCGAATGCGTTTGTACGACTCAGGAAATCTTATGAAATGCTTCCAGACAACAGGATCGACTTTCAGCGCCTCAAGAATATCGTGAGGTAGTGCGAACCTTTTCAATTTTGGTTCGCTCGACGATTTTGGGGATCGCTCATCCATATGGTGTTGGATACTCTCAAGACCGAATCGCGTCATCTTTCCTGCTTTGATAAGGCGGCGAACCCGCTCTTTGTTCATTTCGGAAACGGCGCTCTTCTTTTTGCGCGGACTGAATCTCTGCACCCAGCTTTCCTCATCCCGCGCTTTGGTTAGACTGTCTATCCATCCGTAACAAAGGGCTTCTTCAACGGCGTCGTTGTAGGGAATGCCCCGTTTTCCACTTTGCTTCTTATAATAGATCAGCCAAATGTCATTTGCGGTTTTGTGATGTTTTGATAGCCACGACCGCCATTGTTTTCTGTTTGTAACGTATAAAGTTTTCCCTACTTCCATCTTCGAAACCTCAGCTTATGGACGACTGTCGCTGTAATGCGAGCATAATATCGTTGGCGCTATTTTCCAATCCACCATAAGATTGGCTCCCACATCCTTACGTTTTCCTCTTTTTCTCTGCAAAAGTATAGGTAATGTAACGCATAATCAAGCAATAGACTTCGATTTATTCGGATTTATTCGGACTGCATTTTTCCTAAAGTCAGTATCTGCAACATTTGCGCAATCAAGAGTCACTTCGCGATCTCAAAATATCCAATAGATCTCCAAGGTAGCAAGTCTCTTACTCCATACTCCTTACTACTTACCGCTTGTCTCTTATCCCTTTTCCCTCATCCCTAATCCCCGGCCGTTCGTCCTTGCATCGTCGCTCTTCTCCCGTTATATTGACAGAAAAAATATCTCGCTATGAAAACGGACATTAATCCATCGATCGCTCAGAAGCTTCTTTCACTTCATCACGAATGGGAGTCTTCCTGGGAAGGATACCAACAGGACGAGACCCTTGCCGTCAGCGACGGAGTAGTGGAGCACGTTTCTGAGGAATTTGCCGAGCGTATGAAAGAAAACTATCCCTTTTTTCATCCTCGGTATGCCGGACAAATGCTGAAGCCTGCGCATCCTCTCGCGACTGCAGCGTACTTTATGGCTATGCAGATCAACCCCAACAACCATGCGCTGGATGGTGGACCCGCAACAGCGAAGATGGAAATCGAAGTAGTTGGGGATATTGCCCGTATGTTTGGATTGAAGAGTCATCTTGGCCATCTCACAAGCAGTGGTACTATTGCAAACCTCGAAGCGTTGTGGATTTCCCGTTCTCTCCATCCTAGTAAGGCAATTGCATTTTCAACCTTTGCGCACTATACGCACAAGCGAATGTGCGAGGTGATCAAGGCAGACTCAGTAGAGATTCCTGCAGACGATTCGGGGAAAATGGACTGCACTGCTCTCGAACAAATTCTGAAGACGGGCAAAGTCGGAACTGTGGTGGCCACCGTCGGCACAACATCGCTCGGCGCCGTCGATCCGTTAGACAAGATAATTCCTCTCTGCCGCCAATACAATGTCCGCGTGCACGCCGATGCGGCGTATGGCGGATTCTTCACGCTGCTCGCCAGGCTAAATGCGCCGATTATCGACCCGGCCCCTTTCCTTCATCTTTTCGAATGTGACAGCATTGTCGTGGACCCACACAAGCATGGATTGCAGCCGTACGGGTGCGGGTGCGTGGTGTTTTCTGATCCTTCTGTCGGAAAATTCTATAAGCACGACTCGCCGTACAGCTATTTTACATCGAAGGATTTGCATCTCGGTGAAATCAGTCTTGAATGTTCGCGTCCGGGTGCGGCTGCAGCGGCACTCTGGTTTACGCTGAAGTGCATACCGCTGAAATCTGACACCGGGCTTGGCGCGATTCTCACGAAGACAAGGCAAGCCGCGCTCGCGTTCTCAAAGCTTATTGCGTCCGGCAAAGCATTCGCCGAATTCGTGAAACCTGAGCTTGATATCGTCACCTATTACCCCGAATCCGAACCACCGACCGCTTCATTTATTTCGAAGGCGACGGAGAAAATCCTCTTGGAAGCAATGCACCATCCTGTACGTCCATTGTATCTCGCCCTTCTCCAAATCAACTCGAAACAACTTCAGCGTCTTCATGGGCGGATCGAACCCGACCGGGAAACGACCTCGATCCTGCGCAGCGTGCTGATGAAGCCGGAACACCTCGCTTTCGTTCCGACGATGGTGAAAGAGTTGGAGGATTTGTCTAAATCGGGAAACATGGAGAGGAGATTTTAGTTACTGATGTTACGCAGAATGTAAAAGCCTTGCCACGAAGGCACCAAGACACAAATACTTCTTAAGAAAAGCTTCATTTTGTAATGTCCATTAATAAAAAAGGTTGTTTTTCTTAGTGACTTTGTGACTTCGTGGCAACAATATTGGCGTTTTGCGCAACATGAGTTAGTTATTGGGATTTACATTTTGATGCTGAATAATGACGATGAATATCATTCGAACGATTTGTGCTTGCGCCCTTCTTTTCTCACCGGAACTTGCCTCCCAATCCCAGGTTGGAGTCGTCACCGGGAGAGTCACTAATATTCAGACTCAGGAACCGCTCATCGGTGTCTCCGTTGTTGTGGTGGGCACAACCATCGGAGCTGCAACAAACGAAGAGGGAGTATTTGCAGTCCAAAATGTTCCTATGGGAACATACAGCGTTCGAGCCTCGGCGGTCGGATTTCAACCAATCATAAAAACCGACGTTGTTGTTGCCGCAGGAAAACCGGCGCAAGCATTGTTCCAGATGACTGAGCTTGTGCTTGATGCGGACGAAGTGACGATAACCGCGGATTATTTTCAGAAAAATGCCGATTCGCCCGTAAGTGTGCAGTCATTGGGCTACGAGGAGATCCGGCGGATCCCAGGAGGGCTTGAAGATGTTGCGAGGGCTGTTTCCATTTTGCCCGGGGTAGCACAGGTGCAGCCGGGGCGAAACGATCTGATTGTGCGCGGAGGCGCTCCGTCGGAAAATCTTTTCGTCGTCGACAACGTCGAAATTCCGAATATCAATCACTTCGGAACGCAAGGCGCAAGCGGAGGCCCGTTGAGTTTCATAAATCTGGACTTCGTAAACGAAACGTCGTTTTCTTCCGGCGGATTCGGTGCCCGGTACGGTGACAAGCTCTCCTCGGTGTTATCCATCAACCTCAGGGATGGAAGGACGGATCGTTTCGGCGGAAAGGCAACGATCGCCGCATCGCAATTCGGACTTAATCTTGAATGGCCGCTCGGTGACGACGGCACTGTACTCTTCTCGGCGCGGCTAAGTTATCTTGATTTTGTATTCAAAGCAGCAGGATTCGGCTTTGTGCCGGAGTACTGGGATTTCCTTGGAAAGGCGAACTATCGACTTGGCACAAAGGATCAGGTCACCTTTCTGGGAATTGCAGCTCTCGATAACGTGAAGCTTTTCAACGACACTGAGAAAAAGAAATACGACAACTCCCGCTTTCTGTACAGCGATCAAAATCAAGGAGTCGCCGGAATTACGTGGCGCCATCTCCTCCCGAAAGGGTACTCCAACGTCACGTTAAGCCAGACGCTTTTTACGTACGAGTACCGGCAAGACGATACCCTTCATCTGGTGCCCATTTTTTCCAGTTCGTCGCACGAATTCGAAACAGCTCTACGATCCGACGTCGTTCTGCAATTAGATAAGTCGACGGAGTTCTCTGCCGGCGCGCAGGGAAAACGCGTAGACTTCTCGAGCCGGATCTTGTTGCCGAAATTCTACACCAACTACCGCGACTCGCTTGATATAAATGCAAGGCTCGACACGACTGCATACAAAGCAGCGATCTATGCACAAGTGGTGGAGTCGTTTTCGCGTCATTGTAAGATGACCGCCGGCGCACGCGCAGATTATTTTAATCTGATCGAGAAGGCATTTGTGGTGTCGCCTCGATTCTCGATGTCGTACACTTTCACTTCCGGTACCACGGCAAGTATTAGCGTCGGAAGGTATTACCAGGCTCCATCATACGTCTGGCTCGTAGCAAATCCTGCAAATAGAAAGTTGTCATTCGTCGGGGTCAACCAGTATGTCTTCGGCGTCGAACAGCTGCTTCGTGCGGACACGAAGATAAGCCTGGAAGTGTATCTCAAAAACTACTTTGATTACCCGGCGAGCCTGAAACAAAAATTCCTCGTCTTGGCCAACACCGGCGCAGGTTTCGGCGGCTCTCAAGAAGCGTACGCATCGTTCGGAATTGACCCTTTGGCAAGCAGCGGATCAGGGGAAGCATCCGGCGCTGAACTATTTCTTCAGAAAAAATTGTCGGAAATTCCATGGTACGGAATTGTGAGCGTGAGTTACACCGATTCGCGTTTCACGGCGCTTGACGGCGTCAGCAGGCCAAGCAACTTCAACCAGCGATGGATTCTTAACATCGGAGGGGGCTACATTATGGAAAAAGTGTGGGAATTCAGCGCGAAATTTCGGTTCGCCACAGGACGGCCCTACACGCCGTACAACGCCGACGGCACGCAGGAGATTGCTGCATATAACACCGCACGCATCGGTGCGAACCACAGCCTCGACATCCGCGCGGAGCGACGCTGGAATTTTACAGAATGGAATCTGATGACATACATCGACGTCCAAAACATCTACAATCGTAAGCCTCTGGACGTACCCATCTTCGACGAAAGGACTAAAGAAGTGAAACAGGTGAGCAATACGATCGGCATCCTGCCTTCGATAGGAGTGAGTGCAGAATTTTAGAAGAGTGACGAAAAAGCGGGGTTATTACACCCTACATAGTCGTCCCTTAAGAAGTAAAGATGTCAGACACATTATTAAATCCATGCTACAATTTTTTTTGTTTCTGTCGATTCTAATCAAAAGGTGTCAGGCATCCTATGACTTTCCCCTTTTTAAGGATCAACTACATATACTTGCATCGACTCCGTACCTGCGATCAGGCACAATGAAGCAAGGCGTTTCCCATTTTCCAAGCCTCACGCTTACCTTCAGCCTCTATCTATCTCCCCTTCAACCCCAAGTCAGAAACCCGCTCCCGGAGTAACGTCATAAACCTGACGCCCGGATCAGTCTTCTCAGTCCTGTACGTCGAGTCGCGTTCTTTCCAGAGAGGATGATGATCGAAGAGAGCGTACTCGTAATGGCCGATCAAGTATTCGATGGAAGGATATTTCTCTTTGAGGTATCGGACAATGTACTCATTCGCTTTCAATTGATCGCGTGTCAGGTCGTCCCGATCGCGCGCTCCACCGACGTTCTCAATTCCAATCGAAACGTGGTTCAGGCCGATTACATGACGCGCCATCCACGTCTCCGGCATCAATCGATAAACGGCACCGTCCTTATCCACCAAGAAATGAATCGAGACGTTTACCGCGCCGCTCTTCATGATGTCTGCGCGCGAAGAGTCCAACGCTATCTTGTTGAACTCCGCCAGGCTCTTTTCAAGTGTCGGTATTGCGGTCCAGTGCACCACGATCATCTTCGGATTGATCACAATTGAATCGGACACGATGCCGTAGCGTTGGTTCATGTACGCTTTAGTAAGTGCGATCCGTTCACTGGGGAATGAGATCGGCTTATCGATGATAACCGGCGTCGTTGAACAGTCCAGCAACGTGAGAGATGTTAGAAGGATGATGAGTATTCTCATGGGGGAGGAATCCTCGAAAGAACGGGTCCGAAATTTGTTACGAGACGAAGCTAATCTGTAATCTGCGCCAAATCTGCAATCTGCGCTAAATCTGCGTAATCTGGGTAATCAAACTGAGTAATCAAACTACGAGGGCCTTCGAGAGAAGAACCGCGCGGAGATAGACGAGAGCTTCCAGGATTATCTTCTCGTCGACGACAATGGGCAGTGTCACTTTTCCCACAGATGTGGGAAGAACGAGTCTGATCTTGCCACTTGCAACTTTCTTGTCGAGACGCATTGCGGCGATCAACCTTGACGGTGCAAACGAGAAACCGATGGAACGCGGCATCGGAATTCTGAGAATTGCTCCCTCGATGCGCGCAGCATCCTTCGACGAGATCATACCGAGACGATAGGCGACAAATGTTTCGGCTATCATTCCGAGCAATATGGCCTCGCCATGCTTCAACGAACGATACGAGCCGGCGTGTTCGAGCGCGTGACCTACCGTATGTCCAAAATTCAAAATGGCGCGCAGGTTGTCCTCCCGTTCATCCTGTGAGACAACCAGGGCTTTCATCCGGCAACACCCGGAAACGAGGTGCGCAAGAACCCTCCCCTCCTTGAGCAAAATGTTGGGCAGGTTCCGATCGACGAAGGAAAAGAACTTCCTATTCGTGATAATGCCGTACTTTACCACTTCGCCGACGCCGCACACAATTTCACGGTCGGGCAGCGTGCGCAACGTTCCAATATCTGCGACGACAAATGCCGGCTGATAAAATGCGCCGACCATATTTTTCCCCTGTGCATGATTGACACCCACTTTTCCGCCGACGGAAGAATCTACCTGGGCTAGCAACGTCGTGGGCACCTGTACGAAGTTCACTCCACGTTGGTACGTCGCCGCGATGAATCCGGCAAGGTCGCCGACAACACCGCCTCCGAGAGCGACGATGGTCGAACGGCGTTCGATCCTGAAACGAAGCAATTCGGAGTACACCGCGTCGGCACGACGAAGATTTTTTTCTTTCTCACCCGGGGGAACGACGATGGCCCGCACGGCAAAACCCGCCTGCACCAGGCTCCGTTGGGCGATTTTCAAATACAGCCGCGCAACATTCCTATCCGTGATGATGAGGACGGTTTTCGGAAGACGATGACGGTGAAAGAACCGTCCAAGCGACGAAAGAAGATTTTTCCCGATATAGATCGGATAGCTGCGCTCGCCGAGGGGAACGCGGACTGTCTGATATTGGGTACTATTCTTCAATGTAGTGCCGAAGACGTTTCACAAGTTCGTCGATGGTGTTTCCGACTTTTTTATCGTCCGTATGGATTATGATATGTGCCTGCTCGTAATAATTCTTCCGCTGAGTCAACAATTCTTCTATTCGACCCTGCAATTGATCCGCGTCCATCAGTTGGCCTTCGAGTGTGCGCAACAGTGGCCGGTCGCTTTTCGTACGGAGACGCTTGTAAATATATGCCGATTCCGCTTTTAGATAAATCAAGACACCGGATTCCTTGACGAGATCGAGCGTCGTCTGGTCGGTAATCGTCCCGCCGCCGAGCGAAATAACGGTGCGAGGCGTCAGCGCTATTTCGCGAAGGAGGGCCCGCTCCATTTCACGGAATTTCTTTTCGCCCTCTTGTTTGAAAATGTCGCCTATCTTACGGTGCTCCCGTTGTTCGATAAGAAGGTCAAGGTCGACAAAGTTATATCCAATCGTATTGGCGAGAATGGGACCGATCGTGCTTTTGCCGCTCCCCATGAAACCCATTAGAAAAATAACCGAACGCTTATTAGTGCCATCCATCTGGCTATGCTGTTTTTTCATCCATTGACGCACTGCGGATACTCGCAACGCGCATGCCTCTATTTCGTCTGAGTCTCATCGTTACTCAATTTTTCCCGGAGTTTTTCATACCGGGACGTTGCATGTTGTGCTTGCTGCCTCGCCTGCATCAGATCACGATGCAGTGCTTCATCTATGATAGAGATCTTTCTGAAGTAGAAATAGGTTATTATCGAAAGCGCACAAAGAACGAAAATTACCAAATACAAAGCAGATGAATAAAAATCATTCACTCCAGCATGGATTTCTCCTATGGAACGATAACTGTCGTCTCGTGCATTTCTTCTTTCCGATAATAGCTCCAGAATTGTCCCGCGAATAGATACCATTAAGTCTCTCCCTTCATCCGTCATGGCAATCTGAGCGGAATCGGAGGATCGATTCGTCATGAATAATTCAAGGGACGATTTGATTGAACGAATCCTATTTCGTACGTTGGCTTCAAGAGAGTCAAGAAACTTGTCCTGGTAGATACCTTTGGCACTCACCTGTCTTAGCTGGTTCAGAGCTTGGTCCGCCGTTCCTACTGCAGCATTGTAGTTTTCTAGATACTCCATATCTTTTGTTATTACATATCCCCTTCGATTTGACTCCGCTCTTTGAAGAGATATTAAGATATCCTGTAACGCGGTGATAACTTCGTGGTCGTAGTACAACGAGGTTATGTGCGTTTCTTCTTCTTTGAGCGTATTCCTAGCAAAATAGCTCAAGCCAAGAAATGATAAGAGAACGGCGAGATAGCCGACTAAGAGAACACCTCTGATTTTTTTTCTCATACAACAATCTCAGATTTTGCTGTCATGACAAACCAACGTACGATATGTGGTAAGAACTCTATATATTGGGCCGCGTTACCGTCCCTTTCATAGCCCTCAACACCGGGAGTGAGGCTAATGAAAACGCACCCATGATGAGGAAAGCACCGGCATAGTTGTATCCCGATATTAACCTCCCAACGGCAAACGAAGACCAAGACTCACAACCGTTCGTTGCTCCCATAAATGCGCTGAACTGAGTAGCACCAATTCTTGGATCAGTGATATCCATGAAGAGCGCATAGGAGGCCGCCGTGAAGAGACCGATGCAAATATAGAGAATTGCGAGCAATGCAACGATCCAGTTTCGACCGGACTCGCCAACCAGTGCGTCAAGGCCCGCGAGAGCGCAAATGACCGATACAAACAATATAAGAAAGATTGCAACACTTTGCCGTCGACCAAGCTTGTCCGAAAGAAAGCCACCAGCCAGTGCGCCTGCAAGCATACCAAGCACGGAGGGAATGGCAAAGAATATTCCAACATCGTGCGACGATATTCCCCGATCAATCATGAACGGGCCGGCTACCGCACCGACGGCTTCGTACGCTGCCCCACCGATGCCGGCAAAAAGAAGTCCAAACCAAGTCGATCGACTCCGGCTTACATGCCTGAGCTGCTCCCTAAAATGCCTCAACCGCTCTCGGATTTTTTGTTCAGGTCTTATCAATGCATCGGGATGTTTCATCAGGAGGAGGAGAACGGATGAAAACCAAATGACCATAATGAGAACGACGAGAACCGCCTGCTGTCCAAACATATTCTCTAAGATCAGCGCGCCTCCTCCAAGCAAGGAGCGACCGCTTATCATTCCAACTTGCATCCAGCCATTGACCGAGCCTCGTTCATCGGCGGGCACTGCCGAGATTGCCAGGGCGTCAATTGAGGCATCTTGTGTCGCAGCCGCTATTGCATGGACAAAAAGAAAAGGCGCCAGGAGAGAAAGATCACGGGCGAAGTTGAAGAAGAAAAGGGGGAGAAGGGTCACACCCATCATGAATTGCATTAGAAGAATCCACGACCGCAGTGTCCAGCGTCGCGACTGGATTGTATCGACAAGCGGAGACCAAAGAAACTTGAAGACCCATGGCAAAACAAGTATTGATGTGAATTTAGTGATCTCATCAACAGGATATCCTTCCATCCGCAGCTTCGTCGGCAAAGCCCACCAAATGAATCCAATCGGAGCGCCTTCACTCAGATAAAGGCCGGCAAAAAGGACTTTTCGTCTCGTTGATGTCTGTAGAAGGTCCACTCACTCACAGCGCAATAAGTAGAAAGTGCTGAAAAGTCTCGATATGACTGCAGAGCGACAATTGAAGAGCAATTTTTCGAAGTCTCAACTGTCTATTTCTTGTATCGGACTTGATAAAGATCCGTTCTTCGGTCTTTCCAATTTAAAACACTCCCGGTTTGACGATGCTTTTTCAGGAGCTCTATATCTACGTCATCCAATATCACCGTTTCGACATTCGGCGTTGCTTCCGACGAAATAGCATCTCGTGTGAACGGAATGTCAGACGGAGTGAAAATTGCCGATTGCGCATAATGAATATCGAGATTCTCCACGGAGGGAAGATTACCCACGCTACCGGCGATGATGACAAAGACGTGGTTCTCCACACAGCGGGCTTGTGCGCAATACCTGACTCGAAGGTACGCATATCGTTCATCCGTACAGAAAGGGACGAAGATGATCTGAGCGCCGCGCTCGACGGCAATCCGGCTCAACTCTGGAAATTCAATATCATAACATACCTGAATTGATATTTTACCCTTGTCGGTATCAAACACTTCTAATTTATCGCCGGGTTTCACCCCCCACCAGCGGCGTTCATTCGGAGTAATATGGAGCTTGTATTGCTTGCCAAGAGTGCCGTCACGGCGGAATAGATAGGAGATATTGTAAAGATCCTCATTCTCTATTGTGAAATGAGAGCCGCCGATGATGTTGACGTTGTACTTTATCGCAAGCTGCGTGAAAAGTTCGAGGTATTGCGGGGTGAATTCCGACAGCTTGCGCATCGCAATAGCGGGACGCATCGGCGGCAAAAACGAGAGTAATTGAGTAGTGAAAATCTCCGGGAACACAATGAAATCACTTCGGTAATCGGAAGCGACATCCACAAAATACTCGCACTGCGTCGCGAAGGAGGCGAAACTCTCAATCATTCGCATTTGAAATTGTACGGCGCATATTCTTACAGGGATCGTCGGGACAAAAGTCCGGCCGGACTCAGGTGTGAAGTCAAGGTTTGTCCACTCAAGAAACGTCGCATAGCCCTTGGAATCAATGTCCGATGTGAGATAATTGGGAATGAGACGCTTCAGAACGAAACCATTCGAGAGCTGTGTTGTCAGCACGGGATCAAAGAGAATCTTGTTGATGACTTTGTCGGCATACTCCCGTGCACTCATTTCGTGGGCACGATTCGCGTATCCCGGAATACGCCCGCCGAGAATAATCCTCATGAGATTATATTTTTTTGCAAGCTCTTTTCGTGCGTTGTAGAGTCGTCGGGCAAGTTTAAGCCTCCGGAATTCAGGATCAACCATGATCTCAATGCCGTACAGCGTGTTTCCGTTTGGTTCGTGATTGCGGATGAATCCGCTGTCTGCAATTTCTTTCCAGCTGTGCCACTCGGAATACAAAGCAAAATTCAGAATCAGACTGCTCGATGAAGCGACGAGCCTGCTTTCGTACTCAACTCCGACTTGTCCTTCGGCGAAAATCGATATTTGACTCTCGAATTGTTCTTTGTTCCATGGCTTCATTCCCGGAAAGCATTTCAACTGCAACGAGACAACGCCGTCGTAGTCTTCACTCCGGAGTTGTCGCACGTTGAGGCTCTTTTCAAATGTCTTCAGGTCTATTTCTGGCATGGGAGTCTGTTTCCATTAGTGGCGAATATGGATGGGTTGTCAGTTAAATCTAAAGATTTGCCGGTAAAAATCAAACGGACAGCCATCCGATGCAAGCCATCCGATGCAGACATATGAAGCGTCGCAACGGGAATATCCGGACAAGATGACCTGATTCATATTTAAATCACGCCCACGAATTTTAGCACAAGTAATGCCAATGCTAGAGCAATGACTCCGAGCAGGAATTTCAATTGAATTGGAAGTTGCTGCGGTCTTTCCTCTTGCGTTTGTTTTTCAGGATGCTGATTCGCCATTGTAGTCCTCCTTAGAAATCTGAGTGGAGTACAAAATTGAGCCACGCCATTTGACACGTGGTGTGGCGTGGAAGATTCTTTTACACGGATTTCTGAAGCGTTAAGACGGAGAAGCTACGCTGAAGGCGGGTCGCGCGGCTTAGAAGGAAGTTGGGAAAGGTCTACGGCGGGGATGGGAGGACGTCCGGCCTCGATAGAGACAAACGATCGATCTTCGGGGAATTCAATCGATGAGAGTGCAGCCTCCTGGGGTACATCTACTTTTGTGGGCGATGGTATATGTTTTCTCTGAGTCCAGATCGGTCGATCATCGATCGGTTGGGACTTCTTTGCTGACGCAAGTTGATGCGAATGGGCGCCGGAATTCAGCACATGTCTGAGTATCTCAAACGGCCCGACTGCAGCAATAAAAGCATAGCTGGCAATCAAAATACAGAGAATTCCGTTTCGCAGATACTGTCTCATGGTCTAATAGTAACTACTTTCTTTTTCAGTTGCAAACAAAGTTCACTGGCAGATATTATTCCTGAATGAGGCGGTGAACACTCGCCGAAGAATGCTTTCTATTATTTGCACGCTTCACGCATACGGTTGGATATTTTTCCACAAGGTCATTGGGACACGAAGGTTTCATGACGATCCCTTTGTTGCCTTGCGTTTCCGGATAGAAGCCTTTATTGTTCCTCCTTCCTTTGAGACTTCTCACAAAGTGATGCCTTTCCGAAGGAACCCCTTGGGTTGGCAGGTGCAAGATTCTTAGCGTTTTGCGTACCATGAATAATTCGGTTCCCCCAGAACAAAAAATCCCGCCTGTTGAGGTCGGGAATCGAGAAAACGAGCGGGAATTGAAAACGACGATCGTTGTTCGTCACAGCAAAAAGACCAGGCCAAGACCGTACGTGATGCCGTTGAGATTGACGCGAGTCTTTGACGATGAGGGGTCGAGGTTAATGGTTACTCCGCGGTAGGTCGTGGATGAATCTTCAAACCTGTTAACGGAATCAAATTGCGGATCGCGAAACTTCAGCTCGCCGCGTACGGCAATTTTGGAAGTAATGCGTACATCGGCGCCGGTGAGAACGTGGATCCCGAAGCCGGACGGAGAGTTAAGCGTCGCTGCCTGTGCGCTGGCGACGGAGTAGATGCGTTCGCCGAAATACCAACCTACGCCACCACCCAGATAGACTCGAACATCTTCCGAACTGAACGGGATGAGAAAATATCCCGAGAGCTCGAGAGGATACACGACGAATCCTTCTGATACCGGAATGCCGTTTCCATAGACCAGCTTTGTCGTTTGGTCGAGGGTTTTTATTTTCTCGATATTGACGCCGATCAGAATATCATCGCTGTATGCGAGCATCCGTACATCGAGGCCAAAGCCGAAATTATACGAGAAGTACTTGTCATCGATGAAGATGTCGTTCCGATCGATATTATAGAGAAACCGCGTGCTCGTCGTGTAACTTCCTTTGGCAGCCACGGAGATGATTTCCCTCGCGTGACAGACAGTGGAGCCGAAAACGAGCATCAGAGTGACGATGGTCAGCCATCGTTTCATACCTCACCTCACACAAATCAAAGCGCTTATCGATAAAACATATCACGCAAATCCTCGATATCGGCTTTCTCTTTCAGCTTCTCGAGCCAGTCGGCAACAATGCGCTGCTTCTTCTCTTGTAACATTTGGGCCGCAAGTATAGTCCGTTGCGCATTGAAGCTCGCCGAGTCGAAGGGGCTTTTGCCAAGGAGTTTGATGAGATAATATCCCCGGCCACCTTCCACCGGCTGTGAAATTTTCCGAACCGGCAAGCTCATCGCCACGCCGAGGAATGTGTTGTCGCGGCCTATGGTCGGTATGCTCCCGCTCGGTTGGAATTGTCCCGTTGTCTGCACGGCGATCCGCGTATCCGTTGCTGCCAATTCCGCGAGGTCCGCCGTATCGTTTATCGCCGAACGACGCTTTGCTACGACTTCCTTCATCAGTGTCATTTTCTTCTTCCGCGGAACGCGCGGCTTCAGCCCTTCTTTCACCTCGTCGAACGGCCGGACGCCCTCTTTCTTCACTTCAGAAATCTTGCACACCACGACACCCCCGCTCACCTGATATGCATCGCCCACGGCTCCCAAATCTTTCGAGAACGCAAACTTCGCCATGGACTCATTAAACCCGAGGCCCGGAACCATTCCGCCTTTTTGAAATGTCGGAGTCTCCTTCACCTGCAAGCCGAGACCCTCCGCCTCCTTTTCAAATCTGCCGTCCCTTACCAGATAGGCAAAATCCTGCGCACGTTGAAACGCATCATCCTTTGTCTGCGAACTTGCCTTCACCGTGAGGACAATGTCCGCAATCTTCACCTCGCGGTTGTCCCTCCCTTCGATTTTTATTACGTGTATGCCGAATTGTGTCTTCACGGGTCCGACGATCTGACCCGGAGTTCCCTTCATTGCGGCATCTTCGAACGGCTTCACCATTCTCCCTTTACCAAACCATCCGAGATCGCCCCCGGAGGTCGCTGCGCCAGGCTCTGTGGAATATTGCTTTGCCAGTTCCGCAAAATCTTCTCCCTTGCGTGCACGGGCGATAAGATCATTCGCTTGTTTCATTACGGCTGCTTCAGTGCTACCGGCCGTGGCGAGAAGAATATGCCGTGCGCGAATGAATGTCTCGGCGCCTTTCTTCGCTTCTAGAATTTTTATGAGATGGTATCCGTCAAAATCCGGGATCGGACCGACAACGCTGCCGACTTTTACCCCGAACACCGCCTTCTCCTTTTCCTTGGTCAACTCTCCGTGCGTGAAAAATGCTTCCGGGGACTGGCTTTCCGAATACGATTTTTTAAGTTCCAGAAAATCAATTCCGAGTTTGGATTGCTGGAGCACATTGGTGATCTCCACGAGCACGTCTTGTGAATCCTTCGCCGAAGCCTGGTCGCTGAACAAGACGTACTTCAACTTGCGCGTTGCCTTCGATTTAAATTCTTCTTGATTTTCATTGTAGAATTTTCGTAGGTCGTCATCCGTTACCGATATGGAAGTGTCGGAAAAGAATCGATTCGGGTCGAACAATGCGTACTGTGCGTCGAGCTTCAGGTTCAGATCTTCATATCGCTGCTGGATCTCTCCCGGAGTTACCCGCACTGAGGCAAGGATTATGCTCTGCATTTTTTCCGAGAGCCGCTGTTGCCTCAGTCCGGATTCGACCTGGATCATAATTTCTTTGTTCTTCGGATCGCTGATCGTCTGGTCGTACAGACTACGGTTAAAATTGCCAGTGGAATCTCTGAACTGCTGCACGAGGAACTCGGGGGGTGTATCGCCCTTCACCCAATCAATTAACTCCTGGTCGGAGACAGTTATTCCGGCCCGTTCGGTTTCCATTTCCACCAGCCTCGACGCTACGAGACTGTTCCACACCTGATCGCGGATCTGCCGGTACGTATTATCATCCGGTTCCTGTCCCGATTGTTTCTTTTGATTCTCGGCGGCGCGCTTCACAAGATCTGAAAACTCTTGATAGGTGACTTTCTTCCCTTCAATCATTCCAACGTAGTCGTGGCGGCCGGATCGAGTACCGAGATAATCCATCCCCCACTCAAAGACAATCATGACAACGAACATTATCACAAGGCCGATCAGAATTACGGGCATATTATCCCGCATTTTCGTCATTATTGGCATACCGGAAACTACTCCTTACTCAAAAATTTTGAAAACATGCTGAATTTGAAGAAGAAATATAACCGAAACCGGCTTGAAATGCAATCCAAATTGACCACGAGTTTACCCATAATTCCTTCTGCGATGGAAAACAAACCGTTGAAACGGTTCGTGGACGGCAGGCGACTGTTAGCCCACGACTTAAGTCGTGGGCTATAGATGAAATCATCTTTCCATGAAACCGATTCATCGGTTTTGAATCAGAATATTCGGCTGATCTCAGAAAAATGGGTAAACTCGTGAAATTGACCTCGAGCGCGTTGCCTATTCGATTTCCAAAAATCAAACGCATCACAAAGGCACGGGCCAGGTGCAGGACTTCTTGGACTCTGTAATAGATGGAGGTTGCGTCGAGCATAACACGGGGTTCAAGCGTTTATCGTCTGAGGAGAGACCTTCGACACGAAGCTGGATCGCGTCACCGGGATCTGGCAGGGTCCCAGCTGACCTGACGAAATGAAGTGCACTATTCCTCCTAAGGATGCCTGGCGCTCCAATAGGAAATACTTTGCCGGATTTTTTGGCGCATCTGCTAAAACTCAAAACCAAATCACACTAGCGGCGGTGTGGGGCCGGCCAGTCATTTAATCGTCCGCGATGATCTACCTCTTGTATCGTAGAATCGTCCCGTTAGCCCCGACAACGAACACGTCGGTTGAGTTGCCCCAAATTTCCAGAAGGTTCTGAGTCGTACCGGAGTTCATCAAAGTGAACTTGGTCCCGTCATAATGAGCGATCGCCCCCTTTAGACCCACAACATAGAAATCGGTTGCCGATACGCCCCATATGCCTCGCAATTCCGGAATGCTATCTCGCCACAGAAAGCTCCATTGACTCCCCGTGTACTTTACGACGGTACCGCTACTGTCTCCATCCCCCGTTCCATTTGGGTCGTAATCCCCGACAATGAAGATTTCGGAAGCGCTCGCCCCCCACAATCCCTCGAAATCGAGCCATAAGTCGTTGATGCCGGCAACATCGAGGTCGCCTGACCAACTGGTACCGTTATGCCGATAAACGGTAGCGTAATCCCCCACGGTGTATACATTGGATGAAGAACTACCCCACACGCCTCGGAGATTGTTAGAGATAATATTGGTCGAGCCGGACCAGGCGGTTCCGTTGTAATGCATGCGTAAGTAACCCGTACCTATCGCCCATAAGTCATGGTTGTTCACCCCCCAAATCGCATGAAAGTTTGGAAGGAATCCTGGGTGCGATGCTGGTATCTTACTCCAGGCAGAACCATCATAGTGCAGAACGGTAACATCCTCTCCGGCGATGAAGACGTCGTTAGCCGCAAAGCCCCAAACGCCTTCCAGACTGAGAGTCGTCCCGGAAGTCATAGTACTCCAGGAACTACCGTCAAAATGCAGAATTGTTCCGTTGTTCCCGGCAACAAAGACATCGTTCGAAGCAGAACCCCAGACGCCGTACAGCGTCGCAGTTGTTCCGGAATTCTGCAGCGTCCACCCGGACTGAATGGTCTGCGTTGTTGTTGACGCCTCGTTCGAGTAATTCGAATTTCCTTTTTGATTAAGTGCGGCTACCCGGTATCCGTAGGCTGTGTTTTGAGTCAGTCCTGTGTCGGTAAATGTTGCCACATTCGATCCGAGGGTTGCCAAATTGCTGAATGCGGTAGCCTGGGCCACTTTTCGTTCGACAATGAATCCATCCTCATTGTCGGAATTATCCAGCCATTGCAGAGTGATCTTGTCGTGGCTTATGGCATTTACCTGCAGACCTGTCGGCGACGCTGGCGCAGTCAGAGTCGAGGATGTCGTCGGTTCGGTTGACTCCTTTTTGCACGCAGCAACCAGTAAAAGCAGAATAAAGAATAAAATAACTTCCGATATATTTTTGATTGTCCATTTCATAATAACCTCCAATTGCCGAAGAGACAAAAACTTGGCCTGCATATTTGCAGCGCCCAATTGTATGGCTCGGTGATTTCATCGACCCTCTTCCGGAAACGTCTTTACTCCCTCTTTCCCCATTATAAATAAGAAGACCTCTTTCATTCGCCAAAGGCGAAATCCAGAGGTTCATAACTCGCTCAATTCCAACCGCTCCATAATCCCTCCCTGATATCGGTTGTTTTTGATTGGAAAAAGTTACGCCGATTTGACTGTATTGTCAAGCTGAAGTTGCGCCATTGCTCGCTTACCTTGACTTACACATCTCATTTACTTACCTTTTAAAAAGGAGAAAACGGTCTTGCGGGCGACCAAGCGGCAAAAAAACATCGCTATTCTCGGTTCCAGCGGCTCTATCGGCAAGAATAGTCTAGAAGTCATCGCCAACTTCCCGGATCGATTCAAGGTATCGTATCTCACCGTCAACAAGAATATTGATGCACTGTGCGAACAGGTACAGCGTTTCAAGCCGAAGGGCGTCGTTGTGCTGGATGAATGTTCGGCCTCGGCGTGCAAGAAGCGTGTCAACGGCACAACGGAGGTTCTTGTAGGCGAGGAGGGATTGGAAGAGATTGTCCAGCGGGACGATGTCGATGTCGTGATCAGCTCGCTGGTGGGCTTTGCGGGCTTGAAGCCGACGATCAACGCGATTAAAGCAAAGAAGAAGATCGCGCTTGCCAACAAGGAAACCCTCGTGGTTGCAGGCGAGATCATCATGCGGCTCGTGAAGGAGAACGGCGTCACGCTTATTCCGGTAGACAGCGAGCATTCTGCTATTTTCCAATGCCTTGTCGGTGAGTCAAATTCTCAGATCGACAAGATTATCTTGACGGCATCCGGCGGACCATTTCTCTCTACGACGAAAGATGAACTGCGCAGGGTCACCATCCAGCAGGCGCTGAATCATCCGAACTGGAAAATGGGGAACAAGATCACGATTGATTCGGCGACCTTGATGAACAAAGGATTGGAAGTGATAGAGGCCCATTGGCTCTTTGGCCTTCCGGCGGATAAAATCGAAGTCGTTATTCATCCCCAGTCGATAATCCACTCAATGGTGGAATTCATCGATGGCTCGGTGAAAGCGCAACTCGGGATCCCGGACATGAAGATACCGATTCAGTATGCGCTCACGTACCCCGAACGAGCGCTCTCGAAATTCGTGCGGATCGATTTCCCGAAGCTCAAGGAGATGACGTTCTTCGAGCCCGACCTAGATCGTTTCAGGTGCCTGCAGCTGGCGTTCGACGCATTACATACAGGCGGGACTATGCCCGCAGCGCTCAACGCCGCAAATGAAATTGCAGTAGAACGATTCCTCGACGGCACAATCTCTTTTCTCCAAATACCGGAGACGATTTGCCGCACGATGGAACAGCATACATCAAAGTCCAGTCCGACACTCGAGGATATCATCGAGGCGGACTCCTCGGCTCGAACGTTTGCCAAAAGCATTTGCAACTAGAAGAAATCATTGCGACCAAGTGACTTGTAGTGACCGTCGCGTGGTAATCACCCGACAACGTCGGGCGGGCATGCAATGCGAGCAGGGGGCGAGAACGGCTGGAGATGTTTTTGTGCTACGACAGTGATTTACAATACGAAGGATACGTTCCACAATGGAAGTCTTGAACGAAATATTCTATTTCCTCATTACGATCGGCGTGCTCGTATTTATTCACGAGCTGGGGCATTTTGTCGCAGCGAAGTTATGCAGGATGCGCGTCGATAGATTTTCCATCGGCTTTCCGCCGCGAGCGTTCGGCAAAAAAATCGGCGAGACGGATTACTGCGTCTCATGGATTCCTATCGGCGGATACGTCAAGATCGCAGGTATGATAGACGAGAGCTTCGACACGGAGTTCATCAACAGAGAACCGCAGCCTTGGGAATTCCGTTCAAAACCAATCTGGCAAAGGATGATCGTTATCTCCGCCGGAGTGATCATGAATATTTTCCTGGCTATCGCGATCTTCTGGGGCATCAACTATCTCAACGGAGGATATTTCCGTCAGACGACGGAAGTTGGATATGTTATCCCGAACAGCGCCGCTGAAAAGGCGGGATTTATTCCAGGAGACAGGATTCGTTCGATCAATGACAAGGCGATCGACCACTGGGATGCGATTCAAACCGCCATGTATGTCGATTTGATTGGCGACGATTTAACATTTCAAATCGAGCGGGGCGGAACGGTCAGTACTCTTGCGGTTCCTCATACAGCTGTGCCCGATATTTCGGATGCGGCATTCGGTCTCCTTCCCGGTTTCACAGAAGCGGTCATTGCCGACGTACTGAAAAACAAGCCTGCCGAGGCCGCAGGGTTACAACCGGGCGACATTATTCTTTCCATGAACGGCCAGAGGGTCATCAATCAGTTTCAAGTAACACGCATTATCAAGTCGAACGCCGGCAAGAAAATAGAGCTCGAATTGAAACGCGGCTCCGAGACTGTCAAGGCAGGAGTCACGCCAACAGCCGAAGGCATCATCGGGATAAGTATCGACAGCCGCTATACGGGTCCTGTTCAACATGTGCGCTATGGATTATTTGCCTCAT
Source organism: Bacteroidota bacterium (assembly GCA_020052095.1). GTDB lineage: Bacteria > Bacteroidota > Ignavibacteria > UBA10030 > UBA8401 > JAGVPT01. The sequence goes on from JAGVPT010000114.1 coordinate 20,597, forward strand.
TCCCCAAAGGGGTGAGCGATGTGTACGAGGCGACGAAACTCTTTGCCAATTCGATATGGCGTATCGTCGTTGGCAAGGCATCTCTCCCGAAATCCGTCGGCGGCCCGATTAAGATCGCTCAGATGGCAACGCGGACGGCAGAAGTCGGCATAATGAGCTTTCTGGGATTTATGGCGCTTCTCAGTATCAGCCTCGCCGTGATGAACATCCTCCCCTTCCCGGCACTGGACGGAGGACACCTCGTGATGCTCATCTACGAAGCAATTTTCGGGAAACCAATTCCACACAAGGTTCAACAAACGGTCCAACAAGCCGGAGTCGTGCTCCTCCTCACGTTTATGGCGTTTGTTATTTACAACGATATTGCCGGTTTTTGAGCATTTTTGGCAGGTGACTTTCAACACAGCGAAGATGGGAAGTATTCGTGATCTTGAATTCAACATGACGAGCGTGAAAAAAACATTCCGGGAGAGAAGTATGAAAACAAAAACACTTTTTCTTTTTTTGTTGGTGATCGGATTTGTATCGGTCCAACGAGCACCCGCTCAAGGGTATACAGCAACCGCTGTATATGTCGATGCGGATATTATCAACGCAACGTCGCTTGTTGATCCCCTTTCAGAAAAGATCAAGGATGTTCCTATAACAAGCTTTTCGCTCGTTATAGCTAATCCCAATCAAAAGGATATTTGGGTCAACATGCAATTAAGTTCGCACGTGACACTCGATGAAGACGGCGTACGAAAGTCGATGTTCGTGTCTGACCCACAAACGGCGAAGCCGTTCAGAGTTCCGCCCGGGGGAAGAGTATTTCGCAGTCTGGACGCGAGCAGCAGTGAATTCGATTTTAGCTTCAAGATCGATGAGGCCGAGAAGAAAATATTGAAGGACAAAATATCAGATGCTGGAAGCGGTGGAAGAGTCCCTTCCGGAAGGTACGAAGTGGACATCGCCATGCAGGTTGTCAAGATTGGGGATTCAACGCTTACTACTTCTCCTCTCAATGACATTCATATCTCGCCCTCTTCCCATATCGAAGTATCGGTGACTAACCCGACGAATGCGACACTTATCCAACCATCCGAAAATGGATTTGAGTATCCGTCGCCGTTCCCGCAATTCCAATGGGCGTATGATACGCGCGGAGTAACAATTTCTGTGTACGAAAAGAGGCCGGAGCAGCAGTCACTCGAAGATGCAATCTCAGCGTCGGATCCGTTCCTGCAACTCGAGGTCAAGCGCAAAGAGTCCGGCAACCTTTCGATTTTCACATATCCTCAGGCACCCGTCGGCGGCCCGGGTATCAACATCTTGAAAGGACCCCGTCCTCTTGAACGGGGAAAATCGTACGTGGTCGTTCTGGACGGAACCCGGACAGCATTCGGGTACAACATCGATCCGCTCCGCACCATACGATTATTCCGTATTTCCGACCCGCAGGGTCAGATGATTCTGAACATCTTGCAGACGGCACTGAGCGGTGGCACCTATCAGAACTTTTTGAATGTCATTCAAGATCAGAAGCTGCAGATCAACAGTTCGCGCCTGACGCTGAACGGTGTCACGATCTCAGCGCAGGAACTCCAGGTAATCTTGAATCAGAATAAAGACAAAATCAAAACTATTCGATTTGAAGACTAATGCCAATGGCATGGATTCCCACAGCGTATTGACTTTTTGGAGATAACTACATGAGAACAATTTGCGTACTTCTTGCGGTGTCAATGGTCTTTGCAGTGAGTGTGGCTGTATCAGCACCTCTGTATGATCCAAACAAGCCGATCGCGATCATCTATAAGCCGGTCGGGACCGTCGATTTTATGAAGGATGGGAAGGACTGGACGAAAGCCGCGGCTGCAACCCCATTGACGACCGGTGACAGAGTGAAAACCGGCGATAATTCCTTCGTGATCATCAAGTTCATCGAGAACTCCATCCTGCGTTTGCAGGAAAAATCGGAGATCACAATTCACGGCGAGCTGTCGGCCAACAAAGAATTTTCGAAGAACGTCCATCTCGAACGAGGGCAACTCGGATTCGACGTGAAAAAGCAGGTAAACGAGAAATTCGAATTCTCAACGCCGACCTCGGTCGCCTCGATCCGCGGCACGGAAGGCTTGCTCATCAACGGCGGGGACAGCGCCGACGTCCTGATTCTTGGAACGGGCGTAGTTGTGTTTACGAATACAGTTTCCAACCAGTCCGTCAACGTTAACGGCGGGCAAACTGCCCATTCGTACGCGAATGGCACCATTGAGGTGAAGCAGACAACGCCTGAAGAATTGAAGAAGTTGCAGGAGACTTCGGGTAGCGGAGGCGGCGGAGGCGGCGGAACCGGCGGTTCAAGTGGAACATCGTCAGCGGGCAGCTTCTCTGTTGGATTTGCAATCACATCAACGGTGGTGACCGAAGGAAAAGACTTTGAGGTCACCGTGGAACTTGTACAGATTTCCGTTCCGGTCGACACGTTGAAATCAATCGTTTCGTACTTCGCCCTGGCCTACAAGAATTCGGCGGCTGCGGCCTACAAGGAAGTACCGGCAACAATTTCGGGGGCCAAGGTAAAATTCAAGATCCCGGGAGTCGACGTCGTGAGTCCATCCATGCAGGTCTACGTTATCTTCAGAACCAAGACCGGAATCGATATGACATATCCTCCGGCAGACCCGCAGTCGAATCCGATCGTCATTCCGGTTCAATCGACAAAGTCGAATCAATTAAAACTTGAATTCTCTGACCCGAGTGGTAAACGGAAGACGATGATAATAGAGTATTAGCAGTCCGTTTCTCGCTGAAAAACCGCTTGCAATTCTCTGCTTCATTTTCTAGATTGCAAGCGGTTTTTTATTGCTCCCATTATTCCTCCACCTTCGTCCGGTCTGCTATGGATACTTTATACAGAAGAGCGTCCACACTGTTTTCGCGATGCATTGCTGCAGTACTAGTGTTCGCGCCGCTTATTGCAAATTCCCAGATCAACACGTATGTTCGGACCGTGCATGCCGAGCAAGCTCGGGAGGGAATGCCGATGCGCGTTTCGGCGGAGCTAGCAAAATCGTCGGAACTCTCCCGCGTCGTGTTGTACTACCGCCAGTTCGGCCAGTCTGAATTTCGCATACTCGAAATGCCCATCATGGGCGATACGGCGACAGTGACGATTTCTGAAGATGAAGTGACTCCACCGTTCATGGAAGTGTATGTTCTCGCGCAAACGCAATCCGGAGCGATCGAGACCTACCCGTTTGAGAATCCTCAGGCAACACCGACGCGATTGCCGGTCTCCCCAAAATCCCCAAAAGATCAGGAAGTCTTGATATTGAGTCCCGACAGGGCCGAGCAATTACTCGCATCGGATATTTACATTTCCATTTCGTTCGTCTATGCGAGTGATCGGATAGACCGTAAAAGGACAAAAATTTTCTTCGACAACATCGACGTGTCGGCGCTTGCAGTCAACATCGGCGATCTGACGATCGTCTCACCGGATGCTCTTCCGAAAAATATCGCAACGGGTTCGCACAAGCTGCGGATCGATGTCTATGACACGACAAACGCGCCGTACCATTCCGTGGAACGGACGATGAAAGTAGTGTCTGAACAGCAGGCCGAGGCAATACGGGAACACGTGCAATACTCGGCGAACGCACAGGCAGAAGGACGAAATGAAGACATCAAGGGGACGCAGACCCTCTACAAACGACTCAATGCACGCGCGAACGCATCATACGGAATTCTGAAAACGACGGGCAATATCCAGCTAACCTCGGAAGAGCAAGCCGACCGGCAGCCGCAAAACCGGTACTTTCTCGGCCTCGACGCGAAGTACGTACGACTCGGCATCGGCGACGCGTATCCCCGCTTTCCCTCGACGGTACTAGACGGCAGGCGTATCCGCGGCCTCACAGCGGAACTTCTGCTCGGCCCGTTTAACGTTAATTACGCGAACGGCGAGATTATCCGGAGAGTTGATGGCGATACTCTCGTTCAAACAAGAGATACTATCACAACCAGGACCTATATTCCTCCAACGCTGAGGCGGAAATTGACAATCCTCAGGCCGAGTTTCGGCAAAGGTGAAAATTTTCAAATCGGCTTTACCTATCTGAAAGCCAAGGACGAGTTCGATACAAGCCAGGACAAAGGGGTGAAGCCGCAAGAGAACGTGGTGGTGGGAACCGATGCGGTACTTGCGTTTGACGACCATCGTTTTGAATTAACAGCTCAGGCGTCGTACAGTTTGAACAATATCGACATTTCTGCTCCGGAATTCACCGACGCAAGCATTGATAGTTCGAAAACACTCACAGACGACGTCAAAAAGCTCTTACATAAATACGGAATCCCGTACCTCTCAAAAGTAATTACGGTTAATGAAAACATCCAACCTCTTCCCCCCGGCATTACAGCTTTGGTGTACGAAACCGGACTCGCCTTTAATTACTTCGGCAATTATTTGAAGGGGTCGTACATTTACCACGGCGCGGATTATCTCTCGGTCGGAACAACGGCGTTGCGACGAGACGTGAAGGGCTTCAACATTTTTGACAGAATCCGGTTGTTCCAGAACAGCGTCTTCCTCACCGGAAGCTATGAACGACTCCAAAATATCAGGGGCGATTCTATATTGACGACGAAGCCCCCAATTCAATTGACGACGACATATCAGACTGTCAACACATCAGTGTCGTACTACCCGACCTCGAACATGCCGAACATTACCCTCGGCTACGGCATCAACAAGAACAGCAACCCGATCGATCCTCTCGAAACGAACCCGTCCGTTGCCAACCGTGCGATCGATGACAAAACGAACAGATATTTCCTCCAGTCGACGTACGACTTTGCCTATCGGGGGAGACACAACGCAACGTTAAGCCTAGACATTTCCAACAAAACCGACAACACCACGAAGAAACAGGATGCACAAAGCTTCAATGCGTTACTGCTCGTGAATACCGTACACACCTTTCCGCTGGAAACCACCTTCGGATATTCGATGAGCCTGAACACGATCCCGCTGGTCACGGTCGACACGACCGGCGGAATATTCAGACCGGTTGTCTCGTCGGCCTCACTGAACTATACCACCATAACACTGAACGGCCGCTACAAGATCTACAAAGAGGTTCTGAAATTGTCGGGAACATTCGCGCCGACATTCGGCGACTTCAAGCGGACAGTGTTTGAAGTGGGATTGCAATACGCCATCACGCAAAATCAGAACGCGGCGTTCCAGTATCAATACATCATTAATACGCCTCCGCCGCCCGGGACCATCCAGGCAAGCGACAATGATTCGTATGTCAGCTTGCTCTACCGCATCGATTTGTAACCGCCTATGGCCCAGCCACTTTCAAAACGTTTGATGCCGTGGCTCATTCGGGTTCTCCTCAGCTTGGGCATCGCCTTGCTGGTGATCGTCTTTGTACAAGACGCGGTGTTCCAATTCCATTTTTTCGACCGGCTCAAGCTCTCCTTCATCGATAAGTCATTCGCGAAACGCGGGCCTCTCCCCTTCTCCAAAGATTCGCTCGACATCGTTCTCGTCACCATTTCCGAAAAATCCGACGCGACCTCGCCAGAACATTTTCCATTTCCGAGAAGCTACTACGCGCACGCTATCCGCAATCTCAATAACGCCGGCGTGCGGGCGATCGGAGTCGACTTGACGTTTGAAGAACCCGATGAACACGGGCTCCAACACGATGTCGAGCTGTACGAGGCGATTCAAAAATATCGAAACGTTGTCGTTGCAGGCAAAACAGAAATACGGAGTGACAAGGGGACGATTAGAAGGCAGAATGAGAATTACCACAGCATTTTTTATTCGGCGGATAGTTCTGTAGGAGTCGTGTACGTCCCGAACGATGAAGACGGCCTGTACCGACGGTATAAGGCAATTGCAAAAAGTCCCGGGCAAGAGACGTATGTCCCAACCTTTGCGTTCGCTCTGATGAACAAGTACCTCCATCTTCCCTCAACAGAAGTATGCAAAGAGGAGGGCGACTATTTTGTTCTTGGTGAGCGGCGCATTCCGAAGTTTGACGATGTGTCAATGTTGATTAATTATCACGGGCTTTCGGGCCAGACGTTCAAACAAATCGATATCGTCGAAGTCCTCGATGACAAGACCTTTCAGACAAACGAAGAGATCAACCTCAACACTGACATCAACACGTTTGACGACCCCGATTATGGATTGCTGCACACCAATACATTCAAAAACAAGATTGTGCTGATCGGACCGGCGTTCCCGGAATCGAAAGACATATTTCCCGTATCTATCGCCGACCCCAACAACCCCGACAGCAACCTGATGTACGGAGTGGAAATCCACTCTAATGCGCTGCAGACGTTGATCCATCAGAATTTTATCGTGCGTCCTTCGCTTTTTCTGGAAGTGCTGTACACGATAGCTTACTCCCTGCTGAGTTTTCTCGTGGTGTCGGCATTGAAACAGATCAAGGCCAGATTCGAATTCATCCTGGAAATTGTTGCGCTGGTCTTCGTCGCCGCTGAACTTTACTCCATCATCCTCCTTTCGGATTTCGCGTTCTCCGCGCACAATATGCTCATCCCCGTCGTCCCTCCCATCGCCGCCGTTTTCGCCAATTATGTTGGCAGCGCGGTGTACCAGTATCTCACGGAGCGGAAGCAAAAAGTGATGATCAAAGGTATGTTCAGCCAGTACTTAAACCCTCATGTCGTGAACGAACTTATTGCACATCCGGAAAAGATGCGGCTTGGGGGCGAGCGTCGGGAATTGACAGTGCTCTTCAGCGATATCGCCGGTTTCACAACGTTCTCGGAGAAACTTCCCCCTGAAGAACTCGTGCTCGTGCTAAACGAATACCTGAGCGCGATGACGGAAATTGTTTTCAACAACGACGGCACGCTCGACAAATACGAGGGCGATGCCGTAATGGCGTTCTGGGGCGCCCCCATCGAACTGGACAACAACGCCCTCCATGCGTGCACAGCGGCGCTGGAAATGCAGGAGAGACTGGTGCAGATCCGCGAAAAATGGAGTGCCGAAGGCAAACCTAATGTCCATGTACGCATCGGATTGAACACAGGTGAAATGGTCGTCGGCAATATGGGAGGAACAGGAAAGTTCGACTACACGGTTATCGGCGACAGCGTGAACCTAGGCTCTCGCCTTGAGGGAGCCAACAAGCAATACGGAACGTATATCATGACCAGCGAGCGGACGCAGGAGATGGTGAAAGAACATTTTGTGTTTCGTGAGCTTGATTTGCTTGTCGTGAAGGGAAAAACGAAGCCGATCAAAGTGTTCGAGCTTATAGGGAGAAAAAACGACAGCGTGTCGCCAAAGAAGATTTCTGCGATCGGACAATACAGAATCGGACTAGATCTCTATCGCCAAAAGAAGTTCTCAGAAGCGATTGAGAAGTTTAATGAAGCTCTCAGTATCGAGCCGGACGATCAGCCCTCCAGACTCTACATAGAACGCTCACAGCTATATCTGACCAATCCACCCCCGGAAGAATGGAACGGCGTCTTCATCCTGAAGACGAAGTAACCGTCCTGAAAGGTCGGAAAAGCACTTAACCGCCAAGACGCCAAAGAGCCAGGAAAGATTTCGTCTCTGCGACTTGTCACGAAGTGATGCCTTTCCAAAGGAACCCTTTGGGTTGGCAGCGGTTCACCATCTGATCTTATTCCCCATTCATCAACGATTTCGCGAATGCGGTCTGGGCTTCCACAACGGTAGAGAACGAGAGCGATTCACTTGACTGAAAAAGTTCTACTTCATAAATGGTGGAACCGGACCGAAAGACCAGGACACGCCTGAGCAAAGTGTTCTCGGAATAGATGTACACGCAAAGAGGTTTTCCGTTCCCAATCATGGAGGGAGGCCGGAGGATTCTCCTCGAGTAATCGCCGTTCCCAAGTTTGCCCTGCATGGAAATATTTCCCAGCGTGCATACGTCTTCACCCGCCAGCGAATTCTTTGCGGAAGCCACGGGCTTCAATTCCCTCACGGTCATCGACGCCGCATTGTCATACCTCACCAGTTGCAGCTCTCCCGCGGCGGATTTTTGCCCTGGCGTCAGGCTGATCCACCCGTCGGGAATGAACATTCGTTTTGGAGGATGATTAGGAGGGGGTGCAGTAATCTGCTTCACAGATTCGCCGGGAGATGAGCACGACACAATCGACGCAGCGAACAGCACAAAGAACGTGTACGGAGCGAACCGCGCGCTGAAATATTTCGCGATTCGTATCGTCAGGGTTACTCCGCTCCCCGTTTGTATTTGTCTTCCTGGATGATCAACCGGAGAGAAATCCGATGCGAATTTCCGAGTTGGTCGTCGCCATTGAACTTCGCAAACGAGTAATCAATATCGAGTTTGCGGAGATGGACGCCGGCGCCGAGGGTCAGGTTCTTCACATCATTGTATCCGACGCGCAGTGCAACCGTTTTTTTGTAATCGAACTCCACGCCACCGTGCGGGTCAAAACTCACCGGTCCGACATGTGCAATCGCAGAAAATTTTCTCCCTTCAAACCGGACGTCCGTATCGAACACCGGGCCGAGCCTCCCGCCGAATATTTCGAAAAGATACGCTCCGCCGATCTTTAGCGTCGGCGCAATAAGCTCGTTCGTACCGGTATTCCACGCAACGAGAGTGGTGGTAACGTCTTGGAAATTTGCGCCCAATGAGAGATTCTCGTTGGGAGTGTAGAGGGCGGCAAGGTCAAACCCGATTCCGGTTCCGTGGTATTCTCCGATGTTGCGTCGGATCAATTTCACGCTTGCACCATAGTACAAGTCGGCAGCGAATTGTTTCGCATACGAAAAATAGAGCGCCCAGTCTGCCGCGTTGAAGTATGTGATCCGCGCGAGGTCGGGCCGGGCATCCGGTTCGTTGAATTTCCCGTCACCGTTGGCGTCGTTCCACGCGTTGCGCGTATCAGGTATCCCGTCGACCCCAAGGCGAATAACGCTTACGCCAAACGCAGCCGCGTTGTAATTGATGGCCGGCCGGCTTATCCCCTCCAGATCGAGAATTGTTGAATCTGTGACAGCGTTGGCGCCATAGGGAAAAGCGACACCGGCGTAATCATAATTGACAAGGCTGCCGAAGCGCTCATCATGCATCAGGGAGAATTCGGGATAATTGATGCGAACAAGCGCGGCGGGATTCCAATAGGCGGCTGTTACGTCATTCGCGAGAGCGACATACGCGCCGCCGAGACCCAGCGCCCTGCCTCCGACACCTATCGCCATAAACTCGCCGGCGTATTTTGCAATGTGCGTCCCTGCGGCAAAAACCGAAGTACCGCACAACAACAGCGTCACTGCCAGAGCGTTTCTCAGATTACTTTTCACAGCGTCACCTGATACAAAAAAACCGAATCTCCTCTCTATGGATGAAATTCGGTTATCATTGTTAGAGAAGAAATGGTGTCCCGACATTGTCGCGACCCTTTGTGGAGTATTTCTTATGGAACTCTCTAACAATGCTCTATTGGTCTGTATCTCCTTACACTGCAATTTATGGAAAAAGATCTGAAAGTCAAGATAGAAAATGCACAGTGAGCGGAAAATCCCGAGCTATCCGATTGCTGACAGCAATCGGATAGCTGCTTATTACATTCCCATTTCACCGCATAGCCGTGACCACAAGTTTGAACGCCGCGACGAGAAGCACTGCCGATAAAATCCGGCGAAGCGTCATGCCCGAAAATCTATTGGCGCCAAAATGAGAGCCCACAAGCCCCCCTAAGAATGCCGCCACGATAAAAGGAACGGCGGCGCTGAATTCAAAACCGCCCCGCGCCACTCTACCCACAATACCCGAAAGCGAGTTCACAACGATAAAGAGAGCTGATACTGCGGAAGTTTTCTTCGGGTCGGCCCACCGCCGAAGTATCATGATCGGGCTGAGAAAAATTCCCCCGCCGACCCCGACGATGCCGGAAAGAAATCCGATACCACCGCCGATCGGAAGCGCGACAAACATGGATGGACTGCGAAATCCGTTGTGATTCTCATTCGACGTGAATGAGAACGCCAGCCGGATTGCCGCCACGAGCAACGCAAATGCGAGGAGCAGAAAATATGTTTTGTCCGCGATATGAATAAGTCCGCCAAGAAACGCCGCTGGAATTGAAAGGAGGATAAACGGCCAAGCGAGGTTCGATGAAAGATGCTTCGCCCGGAAGAATACGACAACGCCTATACCCGCAACCAAGACATTCAAAATCAGCGCGGTCGACGACATTACCGCCGGGACGATTGTAAAAAATGAAAGGACTGCCAAGTACCCCGACGCGCCGCCATGACCGACGGAGGAATACAGTGCAGCGACGAAAAAGATCAAGATCGATATAACGAATAGAAGAGAGATTTCCATTTTCTTGTGTATTTTCCGCCTCAGACTGTCTACCGGGTTGGCGCGCGCGGTGTAAGTTCGGTTCTGCACCCTACGCGCGAATCATAACGAATGGCCAATCACCCGGCAGGTCCCTCCTTCAAGGTTTCGATGGTTTCCCCCAACTTCGGCATCTGTTCGCTGGCGGTTCCCTTTAACACCGTAAATCCGTCGAGCATATCGTAGGCAGGATTCGGGTCGATGAAATACTTCAATTCCGCGCGTTTGAAAAGGGGCAGCAACCCGGCTGCTGGATACACCTGTGCTGAGGTCCCGACACCGATAAAGACATCTGCCGTCTCCACAAGCTCCTCCAAATACTCCTGCCGCATATCGACCGCTTCGCCGAACCAGACCACATCGGGACGAAGCTGGCTGCCGCACCTGGGGCATTTGTCGCCGAATTTCGTGGCAGAAGAAATTTGCGATCGGTAATCGCATGCATACGAAGAATCATCATACGCCGGAATGGAATAATGCAATTCACACTTTTGATAGTCGATTCTCCCGTGGAGGTGCCAGACAGTCTTGGCAGTTGCGCGCTCCAGCAGCGTGTCGATGTTCTGTGTTATATTCACCACATCGAAATGCTCTTGCAGCTTGGCGATTGCAAAATGGGCGGGATTTGGCTGACACTGAAGGCTGCGGATAAACCGTTGCTCGTAAAAATTCAGGACGAGTTTCTTGTCACGCTCCCAACCTTCGGGCGAAGCGACATCCTCAATGCGATGCTGTTCCCACAATCCACCCGAATCTCTGAATGTCGGAATACCGCTTTCCGCGGAGAGTCCGGCACCGCTGAAGACGACGATTTTTTTCATGGTCGAGGATAAGTGACAGTCACCTCAAAAGTAAGTAACCGTTACCTCTAAGGTAACGGTTACTTTTCGGTCACTTGTCGATTCAACTAATTCCCAATGGACGTTCTTGGCGGGCCGGGCGGGGGCAGGGGCTTCCGTGGAAACTTTCCCTCCCGCATCGCCGCCTCATATGCAAATGCCGCCATAATGACCGACGCCTGCTTCAAGTCCTCTTCCTGAACGCGGTCGAACACATCCATGTTGGAATGATGCGTGCGTGTGGAATACTCGATCTCATCCTGAATGAATTGAAATGCTGGCAGCCCGATCGCGTCGTATGAAAGGTGATCGGTGCCGCCGGTATTCTGAAGCGTCAGCGTGGAGGCGCCCATATCGGCGAAGGGTGCGAGCCAGGCTCTGAAAATCGGGCGAACGGCATCGTTCCCTTGCATATACACACCGCGCACTTTGCCGGTCCCGTTGTCGTTGTTGAAGTAAGCGTAGAATTTTTCGTAGTCGGGTTTCTTTTTGATCTCGCCAAACGTGCTTCCCTGCACCGTGTCCTTCTCTCCAAAATGATTTGTCACATACGCTTTGGATCCAAGAAGTCCTTCCTCTTCACCTCCCCATAATCCTATCCGGATCGTACGGCGTGGTTTGAGGTCGAGCGTTTTCAATATGCGCATCGCTTCCATGCAGACCACCGAGCCCGAGGCGTCGTCCGTCGCACCGGTGCCTCCATGCCACGAATCAAAATGCCCACCGATCATCACGATTTCATCCTTCAAATCGGTGCCAGGAATTTCGCCGACGATATTCATGCCGGGTTGGTCGTCAGAGAATTCTGCTTCAAGATTGAGTTCCATCTTCACGCGAGTTCCCTTTTGGATGATGCGTACCATGCGGTTGTAATGTTCCGCTGCAACAACGACCTGCGTAAGAATTTTCGGAGCCTTCGGATCGTAGGCGCCGATACGTCTGTCCATCGGAGTGTCGGCTGGCTGAGGAACCGATGCACCTTGCACAAACAAGGTTCCGCCATCTCCCTGCGATGTCTCTACAATCACAAGCGCGCCTTCCTGCTGACAAAATTCCATCCTTTTTCGGGACATTGTCGCGCGCTCCAGGAATCTTCGAAATGCCGATGTATCGCGCATCCCAGCCCGGACCCGACCGCGCGGCATATCCGCGTTGGCCATCTTCAATAGATCTTCATCTGTCAGGCGATCTGCTTCCGGCGTAAAGTGCGCTTTCAAATCTCGTGGTTCGCTGATAAGAACAATTGCGCCTTTGAGCTTCCCTTTATATTCTTGCAGGTCAGCTTCCGTCTTCACGTCAAGATAAACTGCGTTGCCCCGGACGGTCCCTTTTGTTGACGGAGACCATGCTTTCGGATATGCGATGAGGGGCTGAACTCGGGGCTCGATCATCTGCGCAGAGAAGCTCTTCAGCGACCATCCTTTGCCGAACTTCCACGATTCGATTGCGACGTTTTGCAGTCCTAATTCTTCAAGTTTTTTCTTAGCCCAGTCAGCGGCTTCTTTAAATTCCGGAGAGCCGGTTAATCGCGGACCGTAGACATCCGTGAGCCAGCTGAGTGATTCCATGACCTTCGAGCGATACATCCCTTCTTCTTTGATTTTCGCAATCGCGGCGGTATCCACCTTTTCTTGAACCGGTTGTGCGGCGCCGAATTGTGCGAGAACGAACGCAAGCAGAACGCAAATCAACACATGCTTCATAGTTTCAACTCCTTTAATAAATCTAGACCGGGACGCGGGTGGATATAGTAACCTTCGGAAGGTCAAGGATTATTCACGGGAAAATATTCTTACTCTGCAATTCTTTTCTTCACTGCGGCGAGAAGGTCATGAGGAGCGACGGGCTTCTGGAGATAGCCGATGTTCGGATCCAAGTTCCATGCCCCTGCAGTTTGCGCTTTGCCGGTGACGAGGATCATCGGGATTTTCTCCGTCTTAGGATCATCACGCAAAAATTCGAACAACATAAAACCGTTGATATTCTCCATCATCACATCGCTGATGATTAGGTCCGGCATTTTTGCCTTCGCAATCTCAAGGGCGGAGGCGCCATCCTCGGCTTCGATGACGGCGAATCCTTCCTTATCTAAAATTATCTTCTCGAGTTTACGAATTTCGGCGTCATCATCAACGATTAGAATGGTCTTCATTGGTAGGGCCCCGCGATAGTGTTAAAAATGAAAAAATAAAGTCAAACATTGTCCGGTTTAATGACTTCCCCACTCCATCCCTTAGACTCCTTCGAGAACTCAGAAACCATGCGCCCCTAATGACCAGTTAAATTAGTTATTTGAGGCATGAAGGTCAAGGAGCATTGACGATGGGTAGTATCTAAATTTGGTTAGACTCGTCCACTCTCTTCTTTCTCTGATGCCGGAGAAAGAGTTTGCCACCAACCCCTTAGTCCCCTCCTCGAATGAGGAGGGGAAGGCGCGATAGCGCCAGGGGTGGTTTTTAACGAGAAGAAGTAGCCCGCGAACGAGACTCTCTCTGTCCCTTGCAAAGTGAGATACTACCCGGCGATGAAGGCCTGGTACCTTGAATTTGAGATTCTGACTTCATATACTTCTTCTAACAAATAATAGGAAGGAGCCGCCATGCAATCGTTGACCAAGAAACTTCTGGTTGTCACGCTAAGTGTACTCCCGCTCGTCGGAGTCGCTCAGATTACTCACGATCATCAGGAAAAAGCACCCGTTCCCAAAGCGATTGCCGTTTTGAGTCCGACAAAAGGGAGCAGTGTCCATGGCGGTGTAACATTCGAAGTTGTCGAAAACGGGGTCCGCGTTGTTGCGAATATTGCCGGGCTGACTCCGGGGAAGCACGGTTTCCACATACACGAGTTCGGCGATTGCAGTTCGGATAGCGGAACGGCAGCCGGTGGGCATTTCAATCCCTCGGGAATGCAGCACGGTGCGCCGAATAGCGACAATCGGCATGCTGGAGACATAGGAAATATTGAAGCGGACAAAGCCGGTAACGCTCACCTGGATTATGTCGATCCCGTGCTCTCATTGTCGGGCGAGAATTCCATCATCGGGCGCGGAGTTATCGTGCATGCAAAGGAAGATGATCTTACGACCCAGCCTACCGGGGCTGCCGGAGCGCGATTGGCGTGCGGCTGCATTGGCGTGGCGAAGAGGTAGGGGTTTAGGGGTTCGGAGTGTTTGGTTCTGAGTTAAGCTATAGCAGACGATATTTTAAAAATGGACTTGACACAATCATTCTGATTTTTTAATTTACTGCCGACCTGTGTAACGATGCCTCCCCTCGTCGTTGCACCATTGAAAGGGTCAGGCCCGGTGTTCCCCCCACACTGGGCTTTTTTATTCTAAGTGCGCAGCCGTTGTTTTGCGGATTGTTGGAAAGCTGCTCTTAGATTGCCTCTGACTGCAATCAGAAGTCATACTGCAAGCCGAGAGAAGCAACGATATACTGAGGAAGTCCCGGCTCAATATAGATTGCCTGCTTGCTTGTTGCGCCAACCCGACCAAAATCCGGATTGATGTACGCAGAAGAAAAATATTTCTTATCAGCCACATTATTGAATGTCGCAAATGCTTTCACGCCGAGATTATCGACAATCTTCAGTGCGGTTGCATATCCAACCGTGGCATTAAATATTGTATATGATGGCACCTTGAGCGCATTTGCATCATCCGCATAGTACGAGCCGACGCTCTGCGATGATACTTCAGCATACAAGCCTTCGACGAACGGAATATCGTTCCGCAACCGGATGTTCACGAGATATCCGGGTATTCCGACAACGTCGTTATCTTTGTAGCTGAGAGTCTTCCCGCTTAGCAATGGATTGATCGGACGTGCGGTGTAGACCGAGTCAATTGTATAATTGACGTACTTATTGCTGGAGAGCGTAACCGCTGCGATCATGGAAAAACCGTGCTCAAGCTGTGTCGCTGCACCGACCTCTACACCTATGCGCCGTGTCTCTCCGGCTGCTAAATAGAATCTGCCGTTTTGATATGGAACGATGTCATTCGTCGTGGAGATGAGATACAACGCTGCGTCATAGGAAATATTTCTGGCGATGCTGCTCGCGACCGGCATGAACTGTTTCGTTCCGATTTCAACCGTCGTTGCAACAATCGGCTCGAGCAACGGATTGATGCTCCGGCTATTTGGCTGACCTTGCGCCGGGTCTGTCTCGTTGCCGGCAGGGACTTCCACACCACCGCCAAGCGATACATAAACGCTGTGTGTGGGAGTGAATCGGTAGACAATCCCCGCTTTAGGTGTCACCTTCGTGAATGATTTTTGGTCGGATAAGGCCGCCGGGGTGACAAAATTCTCGGCGTAATAAGTAATATTATCATACCGAGCGCCGACCGAGAGAATAAGCTGATCGCTTAACGCGACTTCTTCCTGAATAAACGCACCAAAGCTGTTTGCGCCCTCGCGCTTATTATCGACCAGGATCGAGTCCCGCTGTCCGTTCTTCAGTTGATAAAATAATATTGCCCCGTCCTGATACGCTTCATCGACGCCGACCGATGTTGTCGCTTTCGTATCCTCTTTGACTTGCATGACGTTCTTATAGACAAGGCTCCCGCCAACATGGTACCGGTTGAAATCCCTGAATGTGTTCCGTTCAGACCTTTGTACATATTTAGGATTGACATACGCCGTTGCAGCGATATCATTCGCATCGTTTATTGAATGTGTTACCGAAACTCCGAGACGCCCGAGCCGGTTATAGCGCCGTTCATCGCGCTGGACATAGGTCGGCTTGTAGTAACTCGTATCTGCCTGCGCCTGGCTCGGATTCGCGTCATACTGGCTTTTGGAAAGAGGTCCGGGAATATGAAACAGATTTGCTGTTCCTACAAGAAATACTCCAAGGCGTGTTTTCTCACCCAAAGGAGCGACGATCCCCGTGTTCACCATCGATTGCGTGCTGCTTGAATGGTCTCTCCAACCGTCGGAGTTTGTATTGCTTACATCGAGGAAGAATTTTCCCGTACCAAGAGTAGTGCCAAGCTGTAGTGTATTCTTTTGAAATCCGAAACCTCCCGCGTATGATTGAAGTGTTACAAACGGTCGGTCAAACGCTGAATTGGAAGAGATGCTTACCAGGCCACCTGCGGCATTTCCCCAGAGCGCCGAAGAATTGGAACGCACCACTTCGATCCTGTTCATCATGCTCAGATCGATGTTGTCGAATGACGTCCTTCCGTCCGGTTCGGTTTCCGGAAATCCATCAACCAAAACCCGGATGCCCCGCGATGTGCCGGAATTCGACCGTTCACCCGCACCGCGCGCTCCAAATCCGCGGATCGTCAGCCGGACATCCTGGTTGCCGTAACGCGATTGAGCAAATACTCCCGGGACAAGAGACAATGCTTCATCGAGCCCGTATCCCTTTCCCTTGGAAAAATCTTTTGAATTCACAATCGAAATCGCGGACGGTTCGTTAAATGGGGATGATGTTTTTCGGGTCGCGGTTATTTCAACACCGCTCAGGGTAAATGTCGTGTCCTTCTCTTGCGCGTACGGTACTGCTTGAAAGACAATGAATAACAGGAACAGTAATTGCACTTTCATGTCTGCCTCTAAAAAATGGCTGTCCAGAGTTCATCAAAGAATCGATGAATTGAGTTACAATGTTTCCCTCTGTGTTAGAGACAAGTCGGAGGAGATTTGTCGCGAATGGTGGTATACTGCGGATACAATTCGTCGGTCTCCGAAATTTCCGGAGGAAGCACGATAAGAAGAGAGACTTTATCGACAACTTCTACGACAAATGCTTTAGGAGCGTTCGATTTATCAAATGTCTCCCAATTGACGGAAGGTCTTGCAAAGGAAAGAATATCGGAAAGTTGGCGGTGATTTTCGAGGTATTCCTTCTCGTCAAACTCTACCTGATAAGAAAAATAATTTACGGCAAGGACAAATGCGACGATCTGGAAAAAAGAGTAGTGTCGTAGTACGTCCATCCATGGTAAATTGATCGCCGCTTTTCCCGAAGGGATCCCTTGACACCCGGACATGACAGACTTCATATGAAGATGGTCATTTTTTGAGATCGCATTAGGACACTACCGGGAAAGGTGCATTGCGTTGCGAACAAGGGAAAAGAGTGCAAGAGCGCCCTTCTTTGAACGTCTCATTTTTTCCTCCCATGTGTTTTAGAACTGTGGCGGCAATATAACTATTCCAGTTGAAAATAGGAAAATCTATTGATATCCGACGATGATACGCACCACGGACATGACAACTATAGAGTGTACAATATCCCTTCATAATAGTAAAAGAACGCTTAGCAGGCTGTTGAAAAAGTCATAAGAAATAGTTTTCCACATGCGTCGAATCTCTGAACTGATGTATTATATTTATACGAGTTCATCAGACACAAAGGA
>JAGVPT010000149.1 GCA_020052095.1 Bacteroidota bacterium
CGCACCAGAATCTCGTGGCGCTTTACGACGAACCAAGCACGAAAAACATTGGCGCAGCACTACACCGATGTCCAACAATCATCGTAACAGTCTACTACTATGAATCACGTTCTTCATAATGCGATTGTGAATTTCATCTGGGGTATTGCAGATGATGTCCTGCGTGATGTATATGTCCGCGCAAAATATCGAGATTTTAGTTTACCCATGACTGTAATTCGTCCATTCGATGCGTTACTTGAACCAGCCAAACAAAAAGTATTAGATATGAAGACACGTCTTGATAAAGCAAAGATTACAAATCAAGATGTTGCACTTCGGGAGGTAGCAGGACAAGCATTCTATAAAGCATCTCCTTATGCGTTCGAAAACAAAGATTGGTTATGAAATCTAGTTCACGCGCCACTTTTACAGACCGGAATCGCTATATTCGCTTTATGAAATCAAGAATGAGATTCTATCATTGGAAAAAGAGTCAGAGGGATTGTTAACGAAAATATTACAGGGAGAAGAATAAAGGATATGCTGCAGCGACTTATTTTTGTCTCAAGTGTTCAAAAAGAACTTCAGCAAGAGCGCTATGAAATAAGAGATTATGTCCATGGCGATCCGCTGCTGAACAAACACTTTACTGTTTTTTTGTTCGAGGATATGCCGCCCGAAGATCGGAGGCCGGACGAGGTCTACCTTGAGATGGTTCAGAAAAGCGATATCTATGTCGGGTTGTTCGGAAGCAAATACGGGAAGCCGAATGCCGGCGGAGTTTCTCCGGTAGAACAAGAATATCTTTGTGCACGCGAACATGCAAAACATCGCATGATCCTTATAAAAGAAATGGATGCCTCTGCACGAGACTCGCGTATGAATGCCTTGATACTCAAAGCACAAAATGAAGTCGTTCGCAATGAGTTTTCCAATATTACAAAGCTTATTGAATCGATCTATACCGGGCTGGTAAGTTATTTGGAAGGCCAGCATATCATCACTACCGATCCGTTCGATGCTGCGGTGCACGCGGAAGCGGCCATGGATGATATCGCTCCCGATAAAATCTCTTGGTTTTTAAAGAGAGCACGCGAAGAACGTAATTATCCTCTTTCAGAAAACACTCCGCCAGCAGATGCACTTCGCCATCTCGATCTCATTCATGATGGCCATCTGAAGAACAGTGCTCTGTTGTTGTTTGCTAAACAGCCCCAGAAGTTTTTTATTCAAGCAGAAACCAAATGCCTCCATTTTCATGGCACAACGGTTGCGAAACCCATTCCATCGTATCAGATATTCAAAGGAACCGTGTTTGATCAGGTCGACGCAGCAGTCGATTTCGTTCTCTCGAAGCTCAATCGCTCTGTCATGCCGCAATCGAATTCCCCCGCAAGCGCGGTAGGGTACGAAATTCCATATATGGCAATCCGTGAGGCAATTGTGAATGCTGTCGCCCATCGCGAATATACCTCCAATGCCGCAGTGCAGGTGATGATCTTTGCAGATCGTGTCGAGGTCTGGAACCCCGGTTCATTGCCGGCCGGATTAGTGCCCGAGTCTCTTCGCTCGGCTCATTCTTCCATTCCTAAAAATCTTCATCTGGCAACGCCTCTGTATCTCACGCATTATATCGAAAAGGCAGGCACTGGTACACTGGATATGATTGCTCTTTGTACAAAAGCAGAATTGCCCGAACCAGACTTTAAGCAGAACGGCGGCCAGTTTGTTGTAACACTCTGGCGCAATTGGCTGACAGATGAGGCTATCAAAGAGTTGCTTCTAACAGATCGTCAACAGGAAGCCGTACGCTATATCAAAATAAATAAAAAGATCGCGAATGCAGATTATCAGAAGCTCTTCTCTATATCAAAACCAACTGCTTCACGGGATCTCGAGGATTTGGTGGTAAAAGGGGTTCTCCAGAAAATTGGTGTGACTGGAAAAGGCACTTATTATGTCCTACGTTTAAAAGGGCTCATAAAGGGCTCAAAGGGCTCATCGCCCAAAAGCCAAAAAATCCCTGGAAACAACAAAGGGCTCACAAAGGGCTCAGGGGTTTCATCGCAAAATGGGATACATATGGGACATTCGAAAAGCCCCAAAACCCAAGGGGTCATAAAGGGGTCAAAGGGGACATTGCCCAAAGCGTCCAGCCATAAAAAGAAAAACAGCAAACAGGACGTAAACAAAACAAACAGGACATCGCGCCATGGTGCGATGAAGCCTTCTAAGTCCCGTAAACTTAAGCGTACAGTAAAAGCTGCGAAGAAAGCACCAAAGAAGCAGAGTAAGAATAAATGAGGCATGGTTGAAGGGCTCGTAAATAATTTCTCATGTTGAACTTGAAAACATATTCTAATTAAACGCAATCCCAAGAAAAGTGGCTTGGAAAATGCCGGGATGCCCGTTGGAAACGAATTGGTTCAATGAGCCACTAATGGTATCACCAAACTCTTAGGTGAGCCTGTTAATGATATTTTACTATTGGCGGTTGGTTTCACAAATGGAATAATCCCGATCATGAACAACTTTCTCAATGGCAGCCCGATCGATTTCAGTGGGATAGAAATGCAAAAAGGGGGAGTAATTTCAAGAAATAGTAAGCCCATTAAACGAGAATGCATTCAAAATATTTAAAAAAAGCTCCGAGAGAGCGGAGAGACAGGTCGACGAATTCTTGACCTCTGAAAATGCTGGTCAGAGGCGAGTGTTCCTCAGTAGACCTTATGTTTAAAAAGGCAGACCTCGACGTTGGTTTGTATATTGAGATGGTCTCAACATCCCATCACAACCAAAGTGAGGTCTGCCATGGAACAAGCTCAAGGTACAAAACTTGACTTTACCGGTCAACAAATTTACATCGGCGTGGATAC
>JAGVPT010000058.1 GCA_020052095.1 Bacteroidota bacterium
ATCTCCTCGACGCAAGCGTCGAGGTATCTTGGTTGAATAAAAAATCCGATCGTACTTTATGACCCCGATGCAAGCATCGAGGAATTCTTTAGATTAAAATGCGTTTTAAGCAGATCGTGTATGGAACGAACGATGTATTTCACAACAGGTTCAGGAGTGTAATAGACGCCTCGTTTTTCTCGGGTTTCCGGATCATAAATATTCAGGAATGTCTCGTAAAAATGTACGATCGGGTCTTCACCTTTTCCTTTTCGGTAGAATTCATCCAGAATCTTATTTACATCGGCAACGTAAAGCACCTGGGCAATGTCGTCGATGATAACTTCCATGTGGAGCGGAAGTTTGCCCAACGAAATAAAACTGAACACATCGCGTAAAATACCTATAGTGTGAGGAATAAGGTCGTATGCAATTTTTCGATTGAAATCTCCGTTTGCGCGAGTTCGCGCCGCAAAAAGCCCGTATGTAATAGTCTGAGAATAAATGTCGGCAAAATCTTTGTGCGAAAGATCGGCAACCAAATATTGTTTAAATGCAGAATAGAAACCGAAGACCTTCCCCTTTCCCTTTTCCTCTTCTTCCAATTCTTTTACGATCACTTCATCTCGCAGGAATCTAGTCCGTTTTGCCAATTCCACCGCAAGATCTTTTGCGGTGAGAACGTTTGGCAGAGAAAAGGCAAAGAATTTTTCGAGAAGTGTGATAAATTTTTCTTCATTCTCAACCGGAGGAATTGTTTGTAATTTTTTTGCGATAAATGATCTCGCGACAAGAACCGTATCAATTAATTCGCCGTTACGGTATAAACGAAACTGATAAAAATCGGTAAGTATGAGGTTGGGGAATGTCGAGCGATATCGTTTCAGTTGTTCTGAATCTTCGATATCATCAAGATTTTCTCCCGGTTTCTTCGCTTCAATGTATCCGACTATCTTTTGTTTTCCATCCCATACACGAAAGTCGGGATTTCCGGCTTCAGTCTTCTTTGGAAGCGTCGTAATCTGGATATTCTTTTTGCCGGTTTCATTAGAAAAGGACTCCAGGAAATTGGAAAAGTGTCTATAATAACTTTCCTCGCGGGCGTCTCCTTGAGACGTTGTTGCGGCAATTTTTTTGAGATATTCTTTTAGCATTTTTAGTGTTGGCAGTAATTATAAAAAATCCGCAGTTCGTCCCTCCGCCATAAAGAAGGCAGACGGGTCCACGGATTCAATCCAACAAAATCTAACTCCTTATTCAGCCCCTTAGCAGAAGTTATGGTAGAGAGTTTCATTCAGACTTCAACGCCGTCTATCAGTGTAAGTGCGGGTTATCTTCGGAATTTGCAAAAGGTATATCCCCTTTTTCTTGTCGCAAGAAGGTAGAAAAAATGGCCGCTAATTGCAACGAAAAGACCCTCAAAGTCTTGGGGTCCTTGAGGGTCTGTGAAAAAAGTTCACTACCACCAACTTTGTCCGCTCAACGAGTCGTCTACGACCCGATGGGTCGATAGACCCGTAGGGAGTCTTCGACCTTCTCTTTGGCGGAAGCGTCAGGGGTGGCGATTTCACTCCGGTTGCAACTCCGCCGGTACTTCAACCGATTTTCCGTCGGAGCGAAACTTCGGAATAAATGTCACGCGCTTGGAGCTTCGCTCCGCGGTTTTACTGCCGCCCACATTCCTGTTGGCGATACGCTATCTATTGCTTAATTCTTTTCAATCTCGAATTCACTTTTTCCAAATCAAACACTTCCGGGGCAAAGTCGCCTGCCCATTCGGCCAGCCTTTTTTGATCCTCCGTCTTGGGATTCTCCAGCCCTTCAAGCAAATGACCGTAACCGCCGATGCCGCCGCAATCTTCGGGCGGGCACGCTCGCTCACCTGCCAGACATATTGGATAGTGGGCACCTTCTTCCGGCGCTGCAATTTTTTCTACAGCCAATTCATGCCGCCAGCCGTCTCCAAAATCATAGATATAGGTAAACGATTTCTTTTCCTCCTGAATTATTCCGGACAAAGTCATTTTTTTGTGGTCAAGCATTTTTACATCCCCATATTCAGGTGAAGGTTCGCCGAAAGAAACTCCGTTAATAATAAATTCATGGAGATGAGCTTCTCGCCATCCCATTACAATTTGCAGCACTTTGTGTAGCTTCGACAGTTTGTAATCTCCCGGCACTAAAAACCTTCTCCAGATCAATGGTTCCGAGCCGTTCAATGTCACCTTTATCCTATAAATCTTCCTTGCCGGTATTGTAAGAATTTTTGCCATTATTTTTTCCTGCTATTTTTCATCTCGTTACAAAGCTCTGCTTCCAACACAAAAAAATCCGCAGTTCGCCCCTCCGCCATAAAGAATGCGGACAGGTCCACACGTCCTACGGATTCAATTCCATAAAATGTAACTCTTTAAAAAGGGCATTGCAATTCTACATCATCCACACCTAATTAATAGAGTGCGTGGCTGTTTGAGATACGCTTTATTCAGCGCCTTGGCGGGAGTTATGATAGGGAGCTTCATACAGACTTTAACGCCGTCTATCTGTGTAAGTGCGGATTATCTTCGGAATTTGCAAAAGGTATATCCCCATACTCTTGTCGCAAAAAAGTAGAAGAAACACGCACCAATTGCAACGAAACTTTTTTTAGGCGGTTCTAGACTGTCGAGAAGCATAACTGTAACTTACAACATTGTAAGTTGCAAGTATGTAAGACTGTTAAACCTGTCTGTAGAGAAAAGGCAGTTTTCTCAGGGCGCCCAGAAAATGGCTGCTAATTGCGACGAAAAGACCCTCAAAGTCTTGGAGACATTGAGGGGCTGTCTTAAGAGCAAGACCCCCGAAGTCTTTAAGACTTCAGGGATCTGCGCGTTCAGAGACATCCGGGATTTTCAAAATCCCGGATGTCTTAGTCTCGTTACTCCGGCTGCAACTTCGCCGGTACTTCAACCGGTTTTCCGTTAGAGCGAAACTTCGGAATAAATTTCACACTCTTGAAGAACGCCGGTAGCCCTACTTTCAATCCATTAACATAACTATACACGACGGGGACGAGCACTAATGTCAGCAGCAGTGAGCTTGTGAGTCCGCCGACAAGGGCCCAAGCAAGACCCGATTTCCATTCCGCGCCGGCTTCCGTGCTCATTGCAATCGGCAGCATGCCGAACACCATCGCGACGGTCGTCATGAGAATTGGACGCAGATGAGTCTCACCAGCTTCGATCAATGCGTAGAAGGTGGAAAAATTCCGTTCTTCTTTCATTTGAATGGTGCGATCGACAAGAAGAATCGCGTTCTTTCCGACGAGTCCAACAAGCATGCTGATGCCGAGAATGGAGAAGATGCTCAGCGCTTTAATCGTCAATGCAAGCGCCAGGAGGACGCCGATCATCGCGACCGGGATGGAGAACAAAACGACAAACGGATAGACATATGAATCGTACAGCGCTACCATAAGTTGTTGGTGATTTTTTTGAGGGACGTCTTTCAATCTTGGCGGAGCAGGCGGAGGCTGTTTAGCACAACAATAAGCGTGACGCCGTCATCGGCAACGACGGCCATCCACAACGAGGCAAATCCAAGAACACCCAGGAGAAGAAAAACGGCTTTTACTGCCAGGGCGAGTGCGATATTTTGTTTCACCACAGCCATGGATTTCTTGCCGATAGAAATCAGAGATGAGATTTTCGAGAGGTTGTCCTTCACTAACACGACATCTGCCGTTTCCAAAGCAACATCAGTCCCGGTGCCCCCCATCGCGATGCCGAGTGAGGAGGCAGCAAGGGCGGGCGCATCATTGATTCCATCTCCAACCATGGCCACGCTGCCATAGCGTGCCACCATATCTTTTGCAAAAGCAACTTTATCTGTGGGCATAAATTCAGCAAAACAATCCTCAATTCCAAGGCTCGCCGCGGCGGAGTGGGCCACGACGTTACTGTCCCCAGAGAGCATCACGATCTTTTGTATGCCACTCTTCTTCAGGTCACGAATCGCACCGCGGCTTTCATTTCGAATTGCATCCGCAACTGCGATAATGCCCAACGCCCCGCTCCGTGTGCAGACGACTATTGTAGTTTTCCCTTGAGCTTCCAAAATACCGATTTGCGATTCAACTGCGGGGGAGCACAAACCGCGCTCCTCGACGAACTGGTGACTCCCAACAATGTATTCCACGTCATCAAGGTGTATAATGATCCCTCGCCCTGCGATAGCTTCAAAGTGATCAACGTTTGCCGTGAGGTCAAGTTCTTCGTCCTGAGCTTTCGCAACGATTGCGCTGGCCAGCGAGTGTTCGGATTTCATCTCGCCTAAGGCGGCAATGCGGAGAATTTCTTTTGCCGGGATGGAATTCAGCTCAAGAATATCTGTCACGGAAGGTGCACCGTACGTGAGCGTTCCGGTCTTATCAAAAAGGATCGCTTTGATTTTCGCGGCTTCCTCAAGATATCGCCCGCCCTTGATGAGAATTCCCTGCCGCGCTGCTGCGGTCAGTCCACTTACGATGGCGACCGGCGTGGAAATTACCAATGCACACGGGCATGCGATGACCAAAAGAACCAATGCTCGATAAAACCATTCTCCAAATCCTTGAGCAAAATAAAGTGGTGGAACAAGGCCAACGAGGAGCGCCGTGCCAATGACGACCGGGGTGTACACTTTCGCAAACCGTCCGACAAAATCTTGCGATGGAGATCGCTGTGCCTGGGCTTCTTCGACGAGATGAACAATATGAGCGAGAGTCGTATCCTTTCCCGCCTTCATCGTCTTGATTTCGAGCGAACCTTGCTCATTCATCGTGCCCGCGTATACGGCGGATCCGAGGATCTTTTCAGCCGGCACAGATTCGCCCGTGATTGCCGCCTGGTTGACAAACGAGTGTCCTTTCACGACTTCGCCGTCAACCGGAATTCTTTCGCCGGGGCGAATGACAATAATATCGTCTATTTCGACCTCTTCGATCGGAACATTAACTTCAAAAAAATCCCTTCGTACGGTTGCCATCGTCGGCGCGATCTCCAACAAGGATGAGAGCGCTTTTCGCGTTCGGCGCATGCTCATTTCTTCCAGGACCTGAGCAAACGCGAAGAGCACAATAACGACAGCTCCCTCCTCCCATTTTCCGATTGCCATTGCGCCCAGCACGGCGATGGACATCAGCGCATTCATGTCAAGTGAAAATACCGTCGCAGCTTTCCAACCCTTTACCGCAATCTTCCACCCACCCACAATTATCGCGATCGTAAATATTGGAATCAGGCTGTGCTCATCCACGCCGAACCACGATAACCCAATGCCCGTGAGCGTGAAACTGGCTGCTACCAAAGAAACAACGGTAGTAGAGTTTCTCCCGAAAAACGATGCTGGTGCTTCCATTTGATTGGAGAACGTCTTCGCAACGAACCCGACATCTTTCAGGGCGGATATAAGAGAATCCGTTGAAAGCGAATGTGTGACGTAGAGTTTTCGAGCTACAAGATTGAAGTTGTAGCTTTTTACGTAGGGGAGACTGCGCAACTTCTTTTCGATGCTTCTCTGTTCATCGGCGCAACACATTTCGCGGATATACAGTACCGAATACTGGTCGACATTTTTCATCATCATAACTCCGAAATGTGCCGTGTTGCAACGCGGATCAGATCTTCAATATGCTCGTCGTCGAGTGAATAGTATGCCATCTTGCCATCGCGGCGTTGCTTCACGAGCCGGAGAGTCTTGAGGACCCGCATCTGATGAGATATTGCTGACTCGCTAATGCTCAGCAACGACGCAAGGTCCTGCACACATAATTCTGCGTGTGCCACGGCGAGCACGATTTTCAACCGCGTCGGGTCGCCGAGAACTTTGAATATCTCGCTCAGGCTTGTGATAGTTTCAGGATTGAGCAATGCCTTCCGCGCCGATTTCACTTTTTGGACGTCAACGTATGCCTGTGCCATGAGCTCCTTTCTTCTCATAATGATGATTGAACATCTGTTCATATATAATTTATATTATGGCAGAGGCATTGTCAAGTTTCAGGGGGGAGGAACTCCTTGGGGAGGGTGTTGCTCGGGAAATTAACGACGGCGCTTTGAGAGCCAGAGCTCGGGATTTTGCTTGTCTTTCTCTTTCCAAACTTCAAAATGAAGAACGCTCCCCGCGACCGAATCGCCGCTCTTGGCGATCACGGCGCCAATTTTCACCTTCTGTCCCTCCGTCACAGAGATATCGGAGAGATGGGCGTAGACGGTGTGGTATCCGCCTGGATGACGAAGAATGACAAGGTTGCCGTATGACGGCAGCCAATGAATCATCGCGACCTCGCCGTCGGCGACAGACTTGACCGGCGCGCCGCTTTTAATCGAGATGTCGATGCCGGTGTTTTGGGTTATTGTCTTCAGCACGGGATGCACATGGTTGCCGAAATGCGCAACGACCGTTCCGGCCGAAACAGGCCATGGGAGTCTCCCTTTTCGGGAATCGAACGGCGTCCCCGTTTCGGCCGGCGGTTCTTCTATCTTTTTCAATTTCAGGCGTTCTCGTTCTGCTGCCCGTTGGCGCGCAAGCTCCGCTTCGCGCTCTTTCCGAATGCGTTCTTTCTCAACGAGATCGGTGATCAGGTTTTCGAGTTCTTGCGCAGCCTGTGTCTTCCGCACCAGTTCCTTCTTCATCACCGCTTTGTCTTTTCGGATCTCCTTCAGAGCAAGCGAGCGTTTCTGCTTCTTTTGTTGCAGGAAATTTTCTTCCTTCTGCTTATCTGCGATGATCTCTTGTTGCTCCTGCAGCTTCAACTGCAAATCCGCTTTCTCGATTTCGAGCAGGCGGTGCTTCTCTTGAATTTTTTCCAGATCCTTTTTTCGCTGGTCGGAGAATCGTTTCAAATATTCTATCCGAATATAGAGCTGGTTGATGGATTTTGATGACAGCAGTGTTTCCAGATCGTAGATCCGTCCGAATTTGTAGACCGACGAAACGTACTTTGCATAATGGAGTTTGAGAAACGAGAGCTGTTTTCCAAGGAAGGTGATATTGTCTGCTGTAAGAGCGATGGATACCTGAAGCTGCTCCTCCTCATCGATCAGTTCGGAGAGCAACGAGCGAACGAGGTTGCTCTGTTTTTCATAATTGTCGAGTCGGTCCAGCGTTACCTTCTCCTTCTTTTCGCTATCGTGGATCCGCTGCTCGTACGCATCGATCTCTTTCCGAAGTTTCTCCAGCGCGCGCTCTTTCTTTTTGATATCCTGTTCGATGGCGTTCATTGACCCAATCGACGCCGTGAAGACTAATAGTATGAGTACAAACAGGCGGTACATATTCTATGGCTCTTAGTGTGCGTCTTCCAGCCGACAGTGTTTCCGTTGGGAAAAACAGATCGATGAATTCATTTTTTCGTCACACGCCTTGCATCGGACGGAATTCTAAACCCCATTTCACTAATAGGCAAGTTGAGATGAACAGTTTCGTATACCAAAGACACCGAAGACTCGAGTCTGTCATGAATCAACCGTATCGACTGCGGAATAATCGTACCATCGTCCCGCCGTCCAAAATCAAAGCGCTCTTCGCTCCAGACTGTTCCTACGGAATCCATATGCTCAATGCCCGTGACGTAGAGCGTAATATCGTCGATGGTGTAGCGCGTCGTTCCCTCATCATGATCAAATTGGAGGATATATGACCCGTCGCCGAGCGAAAAGCTGTCGGGCAAAACCTCTTCCCGGAAAAATCCCCTCGCTCCGCAAAACGTATCGACGATGTCTTTCGGATTAATTTGAATATCCATGAATGATGGCATGTCGCCTTTGTTAAAATCGCCTTCCATGACCTCATTCTTGAAACTGTTATAAAAAATGTAATGATCCTGCGCAAACAACGCCGAGGCTATTCGTATTCCGAATGGACCTTTGACGTCCACGCGAACTGAATCCGGCTTCTTCAGCCATACGTCGAACGAGCCGGAACTGATGAGGGAAGGAGATTCGACAGAAATGGAGCCCTTGGCTTGAAACGTAGTGATGGCGCGGGCATGCGAGTTGACGGCTTCTATGATTTGTCGTGGGGAAAGATCGGCCGCATGTCGGTGGGCTTCTTTCGTGGAGGTGCAGCCGGAAATAACAATCATAGAGAAAAAAAACAGCAGGCTCTTCATAATGAACCGCGAGCCAGTTTTTCTTTTAGAAGAGCATTTTTTGCGTCGCGCTCTAATGCTTTTGCCCAGTACTCTTTCGCTTTCTCATACAGATTTAGTTTTGAATAAATATCGCCGAGGTGCTCGTAGACCACCGCGCTCACCTCTCCCGCGTCGATCGCTTTCTTGACGTAGCGCTCTGCTTCGGCATAGTTCCCGAGCTTAAAATATATCCAACCGTAGGTGTCGAGAAACGACGCGATGGAAGAGTCCTTCTTGAGCGATTCTTTTGACATCATGTACGCGCGCTCAAGTTGTTCGCCGCGCTCTGCGAGACTGTAGGCAAAATTGTTCAAGACCATCGCATTGAGCGAATCGATTTTCAACGCCGATTCAAAGGCGCGGTCGGAATCCTTGTACCGTTTCAGTGCGTCGTATGTCGATGCAAGGGTAGAAAGGGCGTTGATATCCTTCGGATTTATTTCGACGGCTCGTTCCAGTGGCGGGACGGCATCTTCATTCCTGTTCACCCGGGTATAGGCAAAACCGAGGAGGAAGTTTATTCCACCGTCATTCGGTACTATCTGATGAGCTTTCTCCAACACCGATACCGCCTGATCGTAGTCTTTTTTATCGAACAAAATTGAACCGAGATACCACCATGCTTCGGCGTTCCAGCCGGCGACTTTTGTCACCTTGTCGAAGTACTTGAATGCCGCAGAATCGTTTTTTTCCACAATAGCCAGACGCCCAAGATAGAACATTGGCCGCCAGTCTTCGGGATAGTATTTCAGAAATTTCTCAAATTGTACTTTCACGCTCACAAGCAGCGTCGAATCTTTCTGGCTCTGCGAGAGATACGCCATGGCAATTCTGAAACGGATATCGGCAGCGAGAGAATCGGTTTTCAAGATAATCTCAAATTGCTCTCGGGCTTTTTCCCATTTGTCCTGCTGCAAGTACAGTTCGGCAAGGGCGCCGCGCAGCTCAACATTCTTAGGATCGGATTCCAGCAAGTCGTTGAAGAGCGCCAACGCTTTGTCATACTGTTCGGAGCGAACATACATCTCGCCTAAATTCTGCTTGAGCGACATATTGCTCGGATCGATTTTCACCATCTTTTCAAACGCCACAGCGGCTTTGTCGTATCGGCGCAAGGTCGAATTCAGTTCTGCAACTTTGAAGAGGACTTCCCAGTCGGGACCGTTACGCTGCAGAATTTTGTCATACATTTCAAGCGCTTGTTGAGGATGTTTCGGCGTCAACAACTGCGCAATATTGAACATGCTTTGTACATGCGTGGAATCAATTCTCAGAACCTCGACGTACTGGGCGATCGCTTCATCAATTTGAAAGGCTTTGATATCGATTTCAGCAAGGGTTTCGCGGTACGTAATATTATTTGGTTCGAGTTTGATTGCTTCGTTTGCCGCTCCTGCCGCGAGCGCATATTTTCCCAACGCGGAATAGTTCTTTGCCAACGCATAGTAAATTGCCGGGTCTCTGTCATAGCGAAGTGCATCCTGGAATTCAATGATTGCTTGCGCGTACTCATTTTTGCTTTCGAACAGAGAGCCGTCGATGAAATGCTGCAAGGCGATCGATTTCTGCTCGCTCCGGATCCGCTCCTGCGCCCCATTCTCTTTCTTCGGTTGCTGAGTCTCTTTTGGGGAGGAACAATCGGTGAGCCCAGCGAGCGCGATAATCGAGAACATTCCCAACGCTACTTTCCACATCTTCACATTCATAAATCTTTCCATTCCTTATTCTTTCTAAAAATATATCATTTTCGGCGGTGAGTTACAAGACAGCGGGGAGCAGGCTCTTTTTGCTCTCGGGAAATCAATGCACGATGGCCACCCGAGGAAATGCTGCGACTTTTTCTTTTGATCCCGCGAGAATGTCGCAGGAGGTAGATCCAAGATGGTAGCAGTTACGGCATCACTATTCATTGATCGTAACTACTCAGCCACGAAGTCACAAAGACACGAAGGAAATCAGAGAACAAATCGTTTGATTCCCTTTTTTATCACAGACACAATGAATCTCCTCGACGCAAGCGTCGAGGTATCTTGGTTGAATAAAAAATCCGATCGTACTTTATGACCCCGATGCAAGCATCGAGGAATTCTTTAG
>JAGVPT010000177.1 GCA_020052095.1 Bacteroidota bacterium
CATCATAGATGTTTCATTATTGTAAAAAACTCCACCCCACTTTCTTCATGATCCTCGTAGAGGATCAATAAAACTCTTTTGCAACGCTGAGCAGTTACCCCAAAACAATGATGGCTCATTCGAGATCTTTCGGCGCGATGAAGAGTCAGAAGAGTCTGCTTCATTAAACGTACTTGCATTCCCCCGACGGGGGGAGTTACGGAGAGACTACTATAATGGCAGAAACTGTTTCTTATCAAGTTATCGGTAAAGAAGCTTCAGGCAAGCCTGTTCAGGGCTTCATCTCGGCGGGTTCCGCAGCAGAAGCAAAGAAAAGAGCAAAGCTGAATCCTCGATTTCGCGATGCAACGCTTGTATCGGTCCGCAGGAAAAAAAACTTTTCGTATCGTGTGCGCCACGGAAACAAGACCATCGACGGCTACCAGAGCGCGTACACTCGCCAGGAAGTTGTTGCGGCACTCGAGAGAATAGGGTTTGAAGTTCGGTGGGTGCGGAGGCATTTCGATTTTCGTTTTCGTGCCGCATCGAATGAGATAGTCTCGTTTGTCGGAACGAGCGCACGCCTCCTTGAGCAGAAGCTGCCGTACACCGAAGTTCTTCAGGTGATGGCGAACAGCGTCAAGGATAAGAATATGAAGGTCGCACTACGCGACATTATTCTTGACCTGAAAAATGGCATGGATTCGCGCGAAGCGTTCATAAAGCAGGGGAAAGTCTTCGGCGAGCACACGGCGCTTATGCTCGGCATCGCTTCGAAGAGCGGGGATATGACGACGATCTTCAAAAGCGTCTCCCAGCTTGTTGAGCGCCAGGCCGAGTTTAAGAAAGGATTGACGAGTGCTCTGATTTTGCCGGCAGTAACGTCGCTTACGCTCGTCGGCGCAATCGCGTTTTACGTTTTGTTTTTGCTGCCAAAAATGATGAAATTAATGGGGCCGCTCATCGATGAGATGCCGCCGCTGACCGAGTTTACGTTGAGTTTCAGCGACACACTTCAGGCCAATCTCGTGCTGATTATTCTCCTTTTTGGTCTTGCAATCGGCGGCTTCTACGCGTACATCATGTCACCGAATGGCCGGCTCCAATTGCATAAGTATATTGTCAAGATTCCGTATGTAGGAAATATTCTTCGAAACACCAGTACGGAAATCTTTTGCCGGGTTCTCGGAATCATGTACGCTTCGGCAGGCGAAAACATCGAGACTATGCAGTTGGCGGCAGAATCGAGCGGAAACAAGTGGCTTGCTCAACAAATCAGGACCGTTGCGATACCGACAATGCTGAAATACGGGACGGAGTTAGCGAAGGCATTGGAGGCGGTGAATTTCTTTCCGGAGATGTTCATCTCCCGGTTCAAGACCGCCGCGGAGACTGGCGCAGTGAAAGATACGGCAAGTCAATTGGCCGATTACTATCAGATGGAAAACCATTATGCAATGAAGAATCTGATAAATTTTATTGAAGTATTTATCTCGGTCATCATCATGGGCGCGATGATCTTTTTGACTCTTCTCTCCTCGGAGACGGCGTCATTGAATATCAGGTCCATGTAAGAGGCGTCAGTACATCAGTTGACCGTTATTTTTTCAACCATGGGACGTCATGTGAAGTCCACGGCAGATCAGAGGCATGAAATTTCAATCAGAGTGAAGATAACGGTCAACTCAGGGAAGAATATACTTTACACGGTACTATCACATTCAATGGCGTAAATAGACTGCTCAATGCAAACGCGAAGCGCAAAAAAAGAACTGGGCGACATTCTGATCGAGAAGGGGATCGTTCATCCCGATGTGCTTGAACGCGCCGTCGCAGTGCTGAACAAAGAAGAAAACAAGGGGCGCCGCAAACTACCTCAGATCCTGGTGGAGCAGTTCAAGATGGACAGGGACCTCGTTTACCGCGAGGTCGCCGACTACTACGCGTTCCGCTCGCTCGACATCTCGATGGGGACGATCGATGACGGCGTACTGGGATTCATCCGAAAAGAACTGACTTCGCTTCCTGAATCAATTCGGGAAATGGTCCACGAGAATAACGTGTTGCCCTATTCCATAGATCCCGAGCGACCCGGACGATTGCTGGTGATTACACCCGATCCGACCAAGCCGGAAGTGTATAAAATTGCGCGAACCTTCCACTACCAAAAATTCGAGATTTGCTACGTCCCGCTCAGCCAGTGGCAAGATTTGTGGAAGAGAGTGAGCCTCGACAAGGCGGTGTACAAAGACAAAGAATCGATGCTGCGCGGCGAATCGTTTGTGGACGAGGCGGAGGAAGATTCCGAGCATTACGAGGAAGCGCTCGACCAGGAGATTAGCCGGAGCGGCCTTGTCGATCTTGTGGAGAGCATTTTTGTCGATGCCGTTCGTGTGGGGGCAAGCGACATCCACGTCATTCCCAAGGGCGACAAGATTACGGAATTTCATTTTCGTGTGGACGGAAAGCTCTCGCGGTGGTACACCAACAATGAAACGCGTGCCGAAGCAGTCTCCGCGGTCGTGAAGGACAGAGCAAAGAATCTGGACCGCTTTGAACGCAACACTGCGCAAGACGGGTTCGCGCAATTGACGATTGACAAGAAGACGATCCGTTTTCGTTTGTCAGTTATCCCGTTGATTGGAAAGGAACTCAAGAACAAGTTCGAATCGATCGTCATTCGCGTGTTAACCGAACCTGCAATTTCGGGGACTATTGAGGATCTCGGATTTGACCCGTACAGTGAAAGTGTCATGCGCAAAGCGGTCAGCAAACCGTACGGCATCATCATCGTTACCGGTCCGACGGGAAGCGGGAAAAGCACGACGCTGGTCGCGGCGTTGCGGACGGTGATGGATCCGTCGCTCAATATTATTACCGTCGAAGATCCGGTCGAGTATTTTATCGACGGCGCACGTCAGGTGAAGTTGAATGCCAAACTGGATTTTGAGGGAGCGCTTCGCGCGATCCTGCGGCACGACCCCGACATCGTTATGGTGGGAGAGATTCGCGATAAGTTAACGGCGGAAATTGCGGTGAAGCTGGCGAACACGGGCCACTTGACGTTATCGACGCTCCATACGAACGATGCGCCGAGCGCAGTGTCGCGCTTGTACAAAATGGGTATTGAACCGTTTCTAATCGCGTACAGCATCAACATCATTGTCGCGCAACGGTTGATCCGAAAGTTATGCGAGCGTTGCAAGAGCCCCGTCAGCGAGCCGGACGTCGAGGCGATCATCAAACTTGGAATGACAAAAGAAGAAATCCGGGCTACAAAATTCTATCAACCGATCGGTTGCAGTGATTGCATCAAGGGATTCAAAGGACGCATCGCGATTCACGAGGCGTTGTTTTTTACAAGAAAGATCCGGCAATTAATCCTCGACGCAGGTCAATCTGTGAATGAGGAAGCCGTCCGCCAGCTCGCGATCCAAAACGGCATGCGAACGCTTAGAGATAACGCACTCGAACTTCTCAAGAAAGGAATCACGACGTTTGAAGAAGTCGCGAGCGTCACCGCAGACGAGGAATAAAATTTGCGGATACGTCTGGATGTCCCGTCCTTTACGTATCGATTGAAATTAGGTGTCTCACCAGATTGAATATGTGGTCGAAATTCACATATTGGAGGAGCCACGGGGGTGATGTCATATCTACGAAACGAGATCGGCAAAAAAATAAATGACCGGGCAGACTATGATATCGGCGGCTTTTTTTGTTATGCTCACGATGGCAGTATTGAGCGCGAACACGATGATTCTTGAGAGCAACAGAGACTATAATGAATCTCCTCGACGCAAGCGTCGAGGTATCTTGGTTGAATAAAAAATCCGATCGTACTTTATGACCCCGATGCAAGCATCGAGGAATTCTTTAG
>JAGVPT010000125.1 GCA_020052095.1 Bacteroidota bacterium
CCGTATGATTTCAACGCTGTTTACATGTACAAATATCATGCCACTTTCTGAGAAGCCGAAAAAGTCCACATTCTCATCGTTCTATATCGGGATTAAGAAATCACGGCTACCTTGACTTTGCCTCTTTTTATTGGTACCATTTTGAGGAATTTCTGCTGACAAAACTGATATTGCGCACTTTTTTTATCGCACGCCCCGGAGCACAGCGATTGATAACAGAATATGGGCACGATGTATTCTTCACGGTCGTGGTTGTTTGTTGCGTTGTAATCGCAGGTTCCTTCATCCTCATCCCAAATCCTCTTGTTAAATTTGTAGTGGTCGCAATAGCCCTCGCGATCTTTCTCTTTACCCTAAATTTTTTTCGCGACCCAGAGCGCCAGACTCCCGCAGAAAGCGAATTGGTCATCTCTCCGGCCGACGGCACCGTGGTGGTGGTTAAAGAGGTGAACGAAGATGCATACTGCAAAGACACTACAGTGCAAATTAGTATTTTCATGTCACCCCTCAACGTGCATGTGAACAGAATTCCAATATCCGGTACGATCGGCTACTACAAGTACGTAGAAGGCAAGTATTTCGCTGCCTACGAGGACAAAGCGTCGTTGGACAACGAACAAACGCACATCGGAATTGAGAACGGAAAATTCAAAGTATTTTTCAAACAAATTGCCGGCTTTGTGGCACGAAGAATTGTGTGTACTCTTAAAGTCGGCGACGATGTTGTAGCGGGGAGAAGGTTCGGTATGATCAAGTTCGGATCGAGGGTTGATGTTTTTGTTCCAAAAAATTCCGATATTAGGGTAGCGATCGGACAGAAAACCATAGCCGGGGAATCCGTTCTTGCCGTTGTTCGCTGACGGAAGTTGAACAGCCACATAAGGATTCGATGAAGATAACGCGAGCTGTTGTTCCTAGTCTATTCACCGTGTTGAATATGTTTTGTGGTTTTCTGTCCATCGTGAATTCGGCCGATGGTCAGTTCGACGTTGCGGCGTGGTTCATCATTCTCGGTGGGTTGTTCGATTCGTTGGACGGTGTGATGGCGAGAATCACGAGGTCGTCGAGCGAGTTTGGAGTTGAATTTGATTCTCTCTCGGATGTTGTCACGTTCGGCGCGGCGCCGGCTTTTTTGGTCTATAGACTTCACCTTTTTGAACTTCAGGGCGTTGGTTTGATCATCAGCTCCTTGTTGCTCATCTTCGGCGCGATACGATTAGCTCGGTTTAACGTCCAGCTTGTCGGTTTCAACAAAGAATACTTCACCGGGCTTCCAATTCCCGCAAGCGCCATCACGATCGTTGCGTTTGTTCTCAATTTCCGCGATGAGGTGTTCGGGTTGAGAGGTCTGGCGGCAGACGCATTGGCACCGATGGTTGTCGCCGTTTCACTGTTGATGGTGAGCAAAATAAAGTACGACACGCTGCCGAAATTCTCGAAGAGGGAGTTTAAAAAACATCCTATCCGCGTCATCTCGTTCGCGGCAGCAGGTCTCATACTCGTCTTCACACAAGGGCGAGCATTGTTTTACGTTTTCGTAGTCTTTCTTTTGTTTGGGGTGTTGCGGTACGTTTACATCGGGCTTCGTAAACAGCTCGGATATGTCGACGAGAAAGCGGAAGAGGACCAAGCGGGAGAAGTAACGAGTTACGATATTTGAACGGAGCACCGGTGTTTCAGTCGAACATTACTGTCACGTTGAGGAAATCGATTCTCGATCCTCAGGGGAAGGCAGTTGAACATGCTATCCATTCGTTGGGATACACTCTCGTTGAAGACGTCAGAATAGGGAAACATATCCAGTTGTCGATCAACAGCCCCTCGAAGGAAGAAGCGGAACGCATTACGGATGACGTCTGCAAGAAGCTTCTCGCAAATATGGTGATGGAAGACTATACATTCACTGTCGAGAAAGTCCGGTGAGGTAATTATTCGCATGGGCGCAATGTCAAAAGTGAAGTTTGGAATTGTCGTGTTCCCGGGCTCCAACTGCGACCACGATGCCTACAACGTCGCGCGCCACGTGATGAACCAGGATGCGAAGTTCATCTGGCACAAGGAATCCTCGCTCGGCGATGCGGATGTCATCATCCTTCCGGGCGGTTTTTCCTATGGTGACTATCTGCGCACCGGCGCGATCGCCCGTTTTTCACCTGTCATGAAGGAAGTCGTGCAGTTCGCGAAGAATGGCGGGACCGTCATCGGGATCTGCAACGGCTTTCAAATTCTTCTGGAAGCAGGACTTCTTCCCGGCGTTATGCTGCGTAACAGTTCGTTACAATTCGTCTGCAAATTCATTTACCTAAAGGTCGAGAATCCACTCACCCGCTTCACCTCGCAGTGCGAGCGCGGAGAAGTGCTGAAAATTCCCATCGCACACGGGGACGGCAATTACTTTGCAGACGCCGGAACCATTGCGTCTCTTCACGAGCATAATCAAATTGTGTTCCGGTACTGCAGCGGCTCCGGGGAGATCGACGATGTTGCGAACCCCAACGGATCGTTGCTCAATATCGCGGGAATCATGAACGAAGAAGGAAATGTGCTGGGAATGATGCCGCATCCAGAGCGGGCATCCGAACCAATGTTGGGTTCGGCCGACGGAAAGAAAATCTTTCAGTCGATGATTGAAAGTCTGGTGTTGAGTTAAGATACTCGATAATTATCTCGGGAAAGGAACAATGTATGAACCTCGGTGCTCCAGAACTTATTCTGATCTTCTTAGTTGTCCTTGTGTTGTTTGGCGCCAAGAAAATTCCGGAACTTGCGCAGGGATTGGGAAAAGGGATAAAGGATTTTCGTAAAGCAATGAAGGATGTTCAGGACGACGTAGAGCAGGATCCCTCAAAGAAGATTGAAGACAAGAAATAAACGTATCATGCGCGATGGTGCGTATGGCTTGAAGGAATGTTCTCATGTTTGAAAACATTGGTTTCGGTGAACTGTTTTTAATCGTTCTCGTCATTATCGTGTTTTTTGGACCGAAGAAAATTCCGGAATTCGCGCGAAGTCTTGGCAAGGGAATAGTAGAGTTCAAAAGAGCGATGCGCGATGTCCAATCAGAACTGACGAAACCCGAACCACCGACTCAGGGACCCACCAATCCGACCTCTTCAGAAAAGAAGGAATGATGAAAAAAGAAATCTTTTCCGCACAAGGGAATTGCACGAGTGAACGTCAACGAACCATTTGATGTATTTCGCGCTCGTTTGAACTCCGGTGAGGAATCATGCGAAGCGAGGACGCAACAATACCTTTCGACCATCTCCCGACGAAAAAATCTAAACGCTTTTCTCTCTGTTTTTGAAGATGAGGCGCTTGCCCATGCTCGCTCGGTCGACAAAAAGATCAAAGCGGGCGGTGCAGGCCATCTTGCGGGTATGGTTGTCGCGGTGAAGGATGTGATCTGCATGAAAGGGAAAAGAACCACGTGCGGATCAAAAGTGCTGGAGAACTACGAAGCAATATACGATGCCGCCGTCATCGAAAAATTGCGCGCTGCGGATGCGATTGTCATAGGAAAGACCAACATGGATGAATTCGCGATGGGATCATCGACGGAAAACTCGGCGTTCGGCCCGGTGAAGAATCCCATCGACGAGACGCGTGTGCCGGGAGGTTCGAGCGGAGGTTCAGCAGTCGCCGTTGCCGCAGGGATGTCGTCGACATCTCTTGGCTCGGACACCGGCGGCTCGATCCGCCAGCCGGCGGGATTGTGCGGAATCTTCGGTATGAAGCCGACGTACGGTCGGGTGTCGCGCTATGGACTCGTTGCGTTTGCATCGTCGTTTGACCAGATCGGACCGTTTGCAAATTCCGCGCGCGATGTCGCCCATATTTTGAAAGTGATCGCGGGTCATGACGAGCGCGATTCCACCTCGGCGAAGCTTCCCGTTCCCGACTACCTCGCGGCGATGAATCGCGATGTGGAGGGAATGAAAATCGGCCTCCCGATAGAATATTTCAACGAAGCGCTGAATCCGGAAATTCGTTCCGTCCTGGAAAAACGCATCGCACAGTTGAGAGACCACGGCGCCGAGTTTATCGACGTCTCGCTTCCTCACTCGGAATACACCATCGCAACGTACTACATTCTGGCAACGGCGGAAGCTTCGTCGAATCTCGCTCGCTATGACGGCGCCCGGTACGGGTATCGGTCGCCCTACGCTAAGGACCTATCGGAGATGTACACAAAATCGCGCAGCGAAGGATTCGGCGCTGAAGTAAAACGGCGAATCATGCTCGGCACGTATGTTCTTTCTGCGGGATATTATGATGCGCACTATAGGAAGGCGCAAAAAGTGCGGCGATTGATTCAGAAAGATTTTTTCGACGCGTTCAAGAAAGTCGATTGTCTCATGACGCCCATCTCGCCCACGACGGCATTCAAATTCGGAGAGAAGGTCGATGATCCGCTGCAGATGTACCTCAGCGACATATACACTGTGTCCGCGAACCTCGCCGGCATTCCCGGGATCAGCGTGCCTGCCGGAGTCGATCGTCAAAATCTTCCTATTGGATTGCAACTCCTGGGCAAACAATTTGATGAATCGGCATTGCTGAAAGTTGCCGATTTTTTGGAGCAGCAAGAATAGCTGACATCCTTCTTATTACATATTTTTAGGCCAGCACAATGGACACGTTGGGAAACGCAATACTGGGAATAACGTTTCTGCTCTTGAGCGCAGCAGGAACGTTTCTGATGTACCGGTTGTGGGGATATTCATTCGACCACGAAAAGATGAAAAGTTCCGCGCCGCCTGGGCTGATGTTGATTCATCGCCTGATCGGCTATGCGTACGCGGCCATCTATATATACCTGATGGCCCAGATGGTGCCGCGGTTGTGGACGTACGAAATAGAACTGCCGGCACGCACCGTCGCTCACATGCTCCTTGGAATGACGATCGGCATTATTATCATTGTCAAGGTTTCGATTGTCCGATTCTTTAAGCACCTGGAATCGACGTTGGTACCGTTTCTCGGGACAGGATTGTTCATTTGCACATTTCTCCTGATCGGATTGTCAGTTCCTTTCGCAATGAAGGAAGTCTACCTGCATCGGAGTACTATTGGCGGGAGCGCGTTTAGCACCGAGAATATCGATCGAGTCAAGCGCCTTATTCCGAAGGCTGGTTTTCCGGAAAATGCAAACTTAGAGGACCTTGCAACAGTCAGGAGTTTCCGGCAGGGGAGGGATGTTCTCTTGTCGAAATGCGTCCAATGCCACGACCTCCGTACCGTGCTTGTGAAACCGCGCACGCCCGACAATTGGGTTCAAACGGTGAATCGAATGGCGGAGAGAGCGGTATTCAATCCAATCAGTGAGGAAGAACAATGGCGCGTAGCTGCATATCTCATTGCAATATCGCCCGAGCTACAAAAGACATTCAAGCAAAAACGTGAGCAGGATATTTTCGCTGTGAAATCGAAAGTTGCGGCAGAAGCTTCGGTCAGAACTGGCTTGATGAAGGGGGCAGTCGAAAAAGTTTTTGATCTAGGCGCGGCGCGCACGACATTCGAGGCAACCTGCACACAATGCCACAAGCTATCGAATGTAGAGAAGTCGCCCCCCGGTTCAGCCCAGCAGGCACGCGAACTCGTAGCTCGCATGGTTGACAATGGTCTCGAGGCGCCAGAGCAAGATTTGGAACAAATAGTTTTCTATCTTACAAAAACATACGTGAAGTAGACTCCGCTTCGATGTCTCTGGCAGTTGCGCGAGATACTCCAACATCAATTTTACACCCGATAAATTATGAGCATACTTGTCAATAAAAGGACTCGATTGGTGGTACAGGGTATCACCGGAGGCGAGGGGACATTTCACACCTCGCAAATGTTGGTCTACGGCACAAATGTCGTTGCAGGGATGACGCCGGGCAAAGGGGGAACGAAGTACAGAGGCAATGATAAAGACCAGTTCAATCGTGCGATTCCCGTTTTCAATTCTGTCGCCGACGCGGTGAAGGCTGAGGGTGCAGACACGTCGGTGATCTTTGTCCCCGCAGCGTTCGCGGCAGACGCGATCATGGAAGCGGCGGAGGCTGGCATCTCGCTGGTAGTCTGCATAACGGAAGGGATTCCGACGAAGGACATGATCCACGTCTTCGATTACGTCAAAGAAAAAGGGACCCGCTTGATCGGTCCGAATTGCCCCGGCATCATCACGCCGGGCGAATGCAAAATCGGGATCATGCCGGGCTTCATCCATAAACAAGGCCGGGTTGGATTGGTTTCGCGCAGCGGAACCTTGACGTACGAAGCCGTGTGGCAGTTGACGGAGCGCGGAATTGGCCAATCGACATGCATTGGCATTGGAGGAGATCCGATTATTGGAACTCAGTTCATCGATGCGATACAATTATTTAATGCAGACGAAAACACCGATGCGATCGTGATGATCGGCGAGATCGGAGGAAACTCGGAAGAAGTTGCTGCGGAGTATATCAAAAAACATGTAAAGAAGCCGGTGGTCGGTTTTATCGCCGGACGGACTGCTCCCCCGGGGAGGCGAATGGGCCATGCCGGTGCAATCATTTCTGGCGGGAAAGGGACGGCAGCGGAGAAGATGGACGCGATGCGCGATGCCGGCATTTATGTGTGTGAAAGTCCCGCAATAATCGGCGAGACAATGAAACTCGCCTTGTCAAGAAAATATAAAGGGAAGAGATTCGCCGCGGTCGCGAAAAAGACAACGGAGAAAAGTGCCGCGAAGAAAAAAATCAATCCCAAAAAGAAAAAAATATCGAAGAGAAAATAATAACTGATGTTGCAAAGAGTTTAAAAGCTTTGCCACTCCCAAAGGGATGCCTTTCCGAGGGAACCCTTTGGGTTGGCACAAGGCACTGACGCGAAGACTTTTTAGATAAGCTTCAATTTTTAAAGCCCATTAATAAAAAAGTTGTTTTTCTTAGTGTCTTTGTAACTTCGTGGCAATAATATTAGCGTTTTGCGTAACATGAGATGAGTCTGCTCTAAAAAGGTATTTTTAAGAAAATAATTGTCAAACTTAAACTGGATTCGATATCTAAAAATTGAAATTAGACCTTTTTAGATTCGACTCATGAGATAATAGGTCCAAAGCAAAGGAGAAAAGTAGTGGTTGAACGTACCCTCTGTATCTTAAAGCCGGATTGCGTCAGAAAACATCTTCAAGGTGAAGTGTTCGCCAGAATTCAAAAAGCAGGTTTTAAAGTATTAGCCGTGAAACAAATGCGCATGACAAAAGAAGAAGCCGGCGCGTTCTATGGAGTGCACAAGGGGCGGCCGTTTTACGACGGGCTTGTCGAATTCATGACGTCGGGAGCATGTGTTCCGATCGCCCTCGAAAAGGAAAATGCCGTTGCCGACTATCGCAAGTTGATCGGTGCTACGGATCCGAAAGATGCGGAAGAGGGAACAATCCGAAAATTGTTCGCGGACAGCAAAGGCGAGAATATCGTCCATGGTTCAGATTCGCCGGAGAATGGCAAGATTGAAGTTGCGTTCTTCTTTGCTGAAAGCGAATTGATTTAATGCTGTTTGAGTTGGCAGTGAGCAGTAAACAGTAACGCGGTAAACAGTAAAGAAGATTACTTAGCAATCGCCTGTGGGCAGAGGATTGCGCCGGTTTTGCTGGATTCGAATTATCTTCAATTCACCATTTGATGCCTACCCAATGCTCTCCCGCTGGAAAAAACTCTCATCGAACATCGTTCACAAAAATCCCTGGTGGACGCACAAGATGGATACGTTCCAAATCCCCCACGGCGTTACGGGAGAATACCACTATGTCCACACCGAGGGATCAAGCATGATTGTTCCGGTGCTGGACGATGGGAGGATCATTCTTGTGAATCAGTACCGCTATTTGTGCGAAAAAGAGAGCATTGAGCTGCCGTGCGGCGGCGTGAAGCCGGGGCACACTTATGAGGAGATGGCGAGGCTTGAATTGGAAGAAGAAACAGGATACCTCGCACAATCGTGGCAGGCGGCAGGCGAGTTCAATCCGTTTAACGGTGCGACGGATGAAATCTGCAAAGTGTTCATCGCACGAGAGCTCTCGTTTGCGAAACCGAAGCCCGAGAAGACTGAGGAA
Organism: Bacteroidota bacterium; assembly: GCA_020052095.1. GTDB lineage: Bacteria > Bacteroidota > Ignavibacteria > UBA10030 > UBA8401 > JAGVPT01. Next base: position 8,081 of record JAGVPT010000125.1, read on the forward strand.
TTTGAAATTCTGATGCGGTCTCCGAAAGAGATTGAAGGCATGGTCAACGAGAAGAAAATTTGGGACGGCATGACGCTCGCGACGTGGATGCTGGTAAGAAGACAATTCTACAATGAACAATCAACAATGCACAATCTATAATGAGCTGTTCGATATCCCTTAAATCCTATCCAACAACCCCCCGGCAAAGAACCCCGGACCGAGGACTACGGACCAAGGACCAAATTCCACGAACTATCAACCACTAACATATAAATCCTATGAAAACAATTTTCGTTACACTCCTGTTCATTTCTTTTTCGCTCTTTTCACAAACCACCAATCTGCAGGTTGTCAAAACGGGCGACGATCTTCTTTTTGAAAAATACCACGACCTCGTGAACGGCAAGCGGATTGGGCTGGTGACAAATCATTCGGCCGTCATGTCGAATGGAAAGCATCTCGCTGATGCTCTAAGCGAAGATAAGGATGTGAAACTTGTAGCGCTATTTGGACCAGAGCATGGAATTCGCGGCGATGCGCCGGATGGAAAGAGCATTCAGCATGGCGTCGACCCGAAAACCAAAGTCAATGTTTATTCACTCTATGGCAAAATCACGAAGCCGACCGACGAGATGCTCAAAAATGTCGACGTGTTGATGTACGACATCCAGGATGTCGGGGCACGATTTTACACGTTCATCAGCACGCTTTTCTTGACGATGGAATCCGCAGCAGAGCATGACATCCCGTTCATTGTCCTCGATCGTCCGAATCCGATCCGGGGAACCGAAGTGGAAGGACCTATCCGCGAAGATTCACTAAAGTCGTTCGTCGGTTGGGCGCCGATGCCTGTGGCCCACGGCATGACGGTGGGGGAACTGGCGACGATGGCAAATGATCGCGGCTGGTTGAAAAATGGCATCAAGGCAAATTTGACTGTTGTCAAGATGGAAGGTTGGAAACGAACGCTCTGGTTCGATGAAACAAATCTGAAGTGGATCAAGCCGTCTCCTAACATGGCGACGATGCGGACCGCCGTTGTTTATCCGGGAACGTGTTTCATCGAGGGGACGAATGTCTCAGAAGGGCGGGGGAGCGACAAACCATTTGAGAATATCGGAGCACCATGGATCGATGGCGAGAAGTTGGCGAAAGAATTGAACGGAAACAACCTTGCCGGGGTGCGATTCGAGGCGATCGACTTTACTCCTGTGAACATCGAGCGCATGACGACCGATCCGAAATACCCCGAGCAATTGTGCCACGGCGTGTACGTGAACGTAACTGACAGAAATATCTTCGAACCTGTAAGGGCAGGTGTTGCGGTCCTCTCGGCGATTCGTAAACTCTTTCCGGAGAAATTTGAATTCCGCGATCGCCGGATTCATCTCCTGGCAGGCACGCCGAAAATCAACGAAATGATTCTTCGGGGTAAATCTCTGGACGAGATTGTGAATTCGTGGAAAGAGGATGTTAAAGAGTTTAAGGCCGCTCGAGAAAAGAGTCTGCTGTACTGATTTCGATTAGAGATCCCCGGGATCTTTAAGATCCCGGGGATCTGCAGTTCACCTCATCAGTCCGCTTCCGGACTTCATCGATTCCGAAACCGTGATTGGCAGTTTTCCCTTAAAATGAGCTTTACCGAAGAGAGCATCTGCTGCGGCATCTTGGAGCGCTTTGGCATTGTCATACGCGCATACGTATGTCGGTATACCCGGGACCGACCCGCCGATGTACGGGTTACCAAACGACACAAGGATGATGTTGGGATTTTGCACGGCGAGTTGCTCAAGGAACTTTGTGTGGGCCTCTGGAAGCTCGACAGTACCACTCGACAAGACTATTCTCACGTACGCCGCAACGACAACAACATCCGAACTTTTTGCGAGCTCGAACGCTTTTGCCATTTCGTCTTCCCGTAGTGAATCACTCAATGTGAAATCCAATACGTTTGCACTTCGCTTTCGCATCTCTTCAGGGAAGTTAAATAGACCGCGAGAGAGCATCGAATTGCCCTCGCGATTACTGATGGTGAGAATCGTTACTTTTTTTGACCCAGATACAGGAATGAGGTTGTTCTCGTCTTTTGCTAATGTCAGGCACTCTGTGGCTATCGCCTTCGCTTCTCCATAATTTTCCGATGTTCCGACTGAAGAAGAGATTTTGTCTAGATTGACCAGCCGCTCTCTGTGCAGGTTGACCCGCGTTTTCGATAGGAGTATTCTCCGTGCAGAGGCGGTGATGCGCTCTTCGCTGAGATCCCCGTTTTTCACCGCCGCGCGAAGGGCTTCGATTCCTTTTTCTACGCTGCCAGGAAAAAGGATCACATCACATCCCGCTTGAATTGCTTTCACAACCGCGACATCGAACGGGTACCGCGTCGTAATGCCGCCCATCACCATCGCGTCGGTGAAGATGACACCGTCGAATCCGAGCCGTTGTCGAAGCAGCCCGGTCATTACCTTGTTGGACAATGTCGCAGGAAGAGTATCGCTGTCGATCGATTTTACCCACAGATGGGCCGACATGATCGCAGACGGTTTTGCCTCTCTCAATACTTTCTTGTAAGGCAGAAGCTCGATCGATTCGAATTCCTCGGAGTTGCTTTCAATGCTACCCAGTTTGGCGTGGGTGTCAATACCTGTATTTCCGTGTCCCGGAAAATGTTTTCCGGTAGCGAGAATTCCATTGTCTTGATAGCCGTTGATTGCCGCCGCTCCGAGCGTTGCTACCATCTCGGCATTCTCGCCGAATGAGCGCGCGTTGATGACAGGATTTTTCGGATTATTGTTCACATCCAAAACTGGTCCGAAAATAATGTGCACGCCCATCGCTTTTGCTTCCTTGGATGTCAGGGCTGCCGAACGGTACACGATGTGTGGATCGCGCGTTGCACCGAGCGCCATGTTGAACGGCAAATCGGTCGCGCCGTCGACGTACGTTCCCGCGCCTTTTTCAAAATCGGCGCTGACAAGGAGGGGATACTTCGATGTAAGTTGAAGCGTGTTCAATTCTTCCGCGATTTTTCGTGCCTCAGTCCGCGCAAACCAAATTCCACCAATGTTGCAGTTTTTTATCCACTCCGTCGTTTTCGCCACATCACGGTGGGCAGGCATGAAGAGCTGGCCGATTTTTTCATCGAGCGTCATGTGTCTCAAAGTCGTATCAACCCAGGCTGTATCCGCCGGAAGAAGTTGGGCGGTGAGAATTGAGGAGATGGAAATTGTAGCAAGAACGATCGTGGTAATAGATATCCGGATATTCATGGAGGTGCAGACCTTTCGAAATGGTGAACTGAGGCGAGTGGATTGGTGCGTCAATTTTAAGCAAAATGCGGCTTAAAATCCGGTCGAAAAACGGTGCCACGAAGTCACCAAGACACAAAGTTTCACAAAAGCGAACAAAATCAAAATATTTTTCTTTGTGTCTTTGTGACTTCGTGGCAAATAGTGGGTTTTCGTCCGAGTCTCTAAGAAGCTTTCAACGCTTGCTGCAGATCGGCGATGAGATCATCCACGTCTTCGATTCCTATGGAAATTCTCACGAGGCCGTCCGTGACACCGTTCTTGATTCTCGTGGCTTTAGGGACCGAAGCGTGCGTCATTGTTGCAGGATGGGAGATCAGTGTCTCGACTCCGCCCAGGCTCTCCGCCAGGGAACAGAGCTTCACGCGTTTGAGAAGAGACTTCGCATTACTCAAACTGCCGACGTCGAACGAGATCATTCCTCCGAATCCGCTCATTTGCTTTTTTGCGAGCGCATGCTGAGGGTGATTTTTCAAACCGGGGTAATGCACTTTCTCGATTTTCTTTTGCTTTGTGAGCCACTCGGCAACGATTCCCGCGCTTTCGCAATGCTGGCGCATTCGTACGGCCAGCGTTTTTGTACCGCGCAGACATAGCCACGCATCGAAGGGACTCATGATTCCTCCGACGGCCTTCTGACAGAAACGAAGCTTGTCCGCAATCTCTGTGTGACGGGTTGCAACGATTCCGCCAATCATGTCGCTGTGTCCGTTAAGGTACTTCGTTACACTATGAACGACGAGGTCAATACCGAATTCAATCGGTCGCTGGAGATACGGAGTGGCAAAAGTGTTGTCGACGACGGAAATAAGATGATGCGAGCGGGCGAAGCGTGCAACAGCGGCGAGGTCGGCGATTTCCATCGTCGGGTTTGTTGGAGTCTCAATGAAAATCATTTTCGTGTTTGGCTTTCGGGCCATGACAACAGTATTCATGTTTGTCGTGTCAACGAAATCGAACTGTAATCCGAAGTGTTCAAGCACCATCTTCGCGAGGCGATACGTTCCGCCGTACACGTTATTCGTTACGATGACATGATCGCCGGGAGAGAGGAGACGGAAAATCGCGTCAATAGCGGCCATGCCGGAGGCAAACGCCATTCCCTCCGTTGCGTTCTCGAGTGCGGCAATATTTTTTTCAAGCGCAGTCCTTGTCGGATTCGAGACGCGCGAATATTCGTAGCCCTTATGCTTTCCCAGTTCCTCCTGAACGTACGTCGAAGTGAGGAAGACCGGCGTCATTACTGCCCCGGTGGATGGGTCGGGTTCCTGTCCTGCGTGAACTGCTTTTGTTGAGAATTTCATGCTGCTCCGTATTATTCGAAATTAACAAAATCGTTTTCTTCGATGCCGTACTCTTTCAACAACATTGTGCCTTCAGCGTTCAATTTATGAGAACGGGAGCGAAGAAATCCCAGCACGGCATCCTTGAGGGTGACGTGTGGATTCTTCCGCTTTGCCGCATATTTCTCTGCATATGCTTGTGCTGAGTTTTTGATAATTTCACGAAACGGATCGCGAACAACGCGCACGAGCTCGTCGAGTTTATCGACCGCTGATTTTTCCCATTGCATATGGGTTCTACCGAGAGAGATATTCCAATACATCGAACCGGGTGATGATGCCGGCAATCTTCGTATCATCCTTCACCAATACCGCCTGTTCCTTTTTGGCGAAAAGTTCGACGGCCTTGGTGATCTCTTCATTCATGTGGACTTCGTAGAAGGGGGGTTCCATGACCGATTGCACGAGGGCGTCGAATTTGGACGAGTCCTTCAATAGTGTCGTCAGCAAAATTCCTTCTGAAACGCTTCCGACACACCGATCCCCATCGAACACCGGTAATTGGGAAATATTTTTCCCAGTCATCAACTCTAATGCTGAACGAAGCGTGGCAGATGTGTTGATCGTGACCAACTGGGGCAGCTTCGTCGATTTTGCCTGAAGAACATAGCGAAGCGTGATCCGCTCGGGTGTTAGGAATCCATTCTCCCGCATCCAATCGTCATCATAAATCTTGCTGAGGTACTTTGAGCCGCTATCGGGGAGCAGGACGACGACAACGTCTTTTTCCGTCAACCGCTCCGCAAGTTTGAGCGCACCCGCGATTGCGCTCCCGCATGATCCCCCCGCAAATATACCTTCTTCGCGAGTCAACTTTCGCGCGGCAAGGAAAGATTCCTTGTCGGTCACCTCGATGACTTCGTCGACGTAATCGAAATGGAGTGTGCCTGGAATGTAATCTTGTCCAATACCCTCTACCTTGTACGTTTTGAGTACGGGAGAAAATTTCTTCGTGTAGAAATATTCACGGAGAATTGATCCCCTTGGATCAATCCCAACAACTTTGACGTTGGGGTTCTTTTCCTTCAAGTACTTTCCGGCGCCGCTTATTGTCCCTCCTGTGCCGATCGCGCAGACAAAGTAATCAATCTGTCCGCCGGTCTGATCCCAGATTTCCGGTCCGGTGGAATGATAGTGCGATTCGTTGTTTTTCGGGTTGTAGTATTGATTTGCGAGAATGGAGTTGGGAGTTTCGCGCACGACTTGCTTAGCGACCTCTGTGTAGCTCTCGGGAGATTCATGGGGGACGGCTGTCGGAGTAACGATCACCTCTGCCCCGAAGGCGCGGAGCAATTTGATTTTTTCGCCGCTCATCTTATCAGGCATCGTGAAGACAGTCTTGTATCCCTTAATCGCCGCAGCGATCGCAAGCCCCATCCCCGTGTTGCCCGAAGTGGATTCAACAATGGTTCCGCCCGGCTTCAATTGTCCCGTCCGCTCCGCTTCTTCGATAATTTCGACGCCGATTCTGTCCTTTACGGAGCCGCCCGGATTAAAACTTTCCACTTTAACGAAAATATGGGGTTTGTACGGCCTGGCCATCTTATTGAGTCTGACGAGGGGAGTATTCCCGATGGTCTCAAGAATATTCTCTTTGAATTTCATTTTTTTGATATCGCTCAGCATGAATCGTTCCCTTCTTATTTCAATCAAACCCCTGCAATTAAGCTCGCGGCGAACGCTGCGCCGAACCCGTTATCGATGTTTACAACCGTCACTCCGGCCGCACATGAATTCAACATTGTCAGTAGTGGAGCAATGCCGCCGAAGGAGGCGCCGTATCCAGTGGAGGTTGGTACAGCGATCACAGGGCATCTCACCAATCCGCCGACCACGCTCGCCAGGGCGCCATCCATCCCAGCGACAACAACTATGACATCAGCCTCGTGGAGTTTTTTACTTTGGATCAACAAACGATGAATGCCCGCAACGCCCACGTCAAAGAGCGTTTCGACATTTTGCCCCATCATTCTGGCCGTCAGAACGGCCTCCTCTGCGACCGGAATGTCCGATGTCCCGGCTGTGATGATTAGGATTCTTTTCTTGTTGGTAGCTCGCTGCGCTGGCTCGTTGGCCGTGATGATCCGGGCAACGGCATGGAAGTGAGCATTTTTTACAACTTTCCGAACGGCGATGAAATCTTTTCTTGTCGCGCGCGTTGCGAGGAGAATACTGCGGCGGCCCACAATTTGTTTTGCGATCGCGGCGATTTGCTGTGGTCTTTTTCCCTCACACAATATTACTTCGGGAAAGCCCTGGCGAAGTTGGCGATGATGGTCAATTGTAGCAAAACCGAGCGATTCGTACGAAAAATGTTCGAGCGCGGAGAGGGCCCGCTCTTCTGAAATCTTTCCGCGCTTTAGGTTTGATAAAAGTTTCTGGAGGAAGGATCGATTCATTCACACCACATTTATTCTTGATGAATATAGTCGTTTTGGTCAGAAGAATCAAGGAATTGACTGCATCGAGGAATCCCGGTCATGAATAAGCTATCCGATTGCTGTCAGCAATCGGATAGCTCCTAAACGTATGCGCAGTCCCCGGCGCTCATCTTGACTATCGGACGTTTTTTTGGTAATTTGGAATTAAAGCAAGAAAATTAACTTACGTCAACGATTTGTTACTCTACGTTACAGCATTTGCAATAAGCTATCTCATCGGTTCCCTTCCCACTGCCTACATAGTTGTAAAACGAAAAGCAAACATTGATATTCGATCCGCAGGTAGTGGCAACGTGGGGACGTTGAATGCGTACGAGGTGACGGGCAAGCGGTTTATCGGAATTCTCGTGCTCGTTGTCGATATCGCAAAAGGGGCCGGTGCAGTCCTTTTGACGCGCCTGGCTTTCAGCCAAGGACCTCTGGTAATTTCGATTGCGCTTGTTGCCGTTGTTGTCGGTCACTGTTTTCCGGTCTGGTTAAAATTTCATGGGGGAAGGGGGCTCGCGCCGGCTGCGGGAGCAATGGTTGTCACCGGTTGGATTATTGTGCTCCTCTGGCTTGTGAGTTGGGGGATAACATACTTGTTCTCGAAGAATATTCACGTCGGAAATCTTGTCGCGATTATCGCAGCTCCTATTTTAGGCTACTTAATTCCGCAGGAAATAATCATGAGAACAATCGTTGCGGGGTTCTCCGTCTCCGGAATTCTCTTCGCCTATAGTGCGATGTCGGTTGTGCTTTTGGTCCGACATATTGAACCTCTTCGAACTTTGATTTCATCACGATCAAAAATTGACACCTAAAATGTCGCGAAAAGCTGCTTTGTTGATCTTCATATGTGTTTGTGCCGGCGCGATTCTAGGGTATTCGCTCGCGCCCAGGAATCCTGTCTCTGAGGCCAGGTCCGTCGGCTCTTCGCAGATCAGTTCTCTCTTCACTTCGTCTGAGCAACAGAGTAATTCCAGCGATGACGTTACGAAATCGAGAAAGAATGCCATCACCACGACGGTCGAGGCTGTAAGCCCGGCAATTGTTGGAATAAATGTCACAGAAGTGCGAGAATACCAGGATCCCCTCTCAAATTTTTTCGGCGATGACCCGTTCTTCCGGCAGTTTTTTGGGAACCGAAGTTTCAAACAGGAGGTGAAGGGTCTCGGTTCCGGTTTTATCATCTCCGCGGAAGGATACGTCCTTACGAACGACCACGTCGCGGGCAATGCAAAAGAGATCACGGTTACGATGACGAACGGAGAGAAATATCCGGCGGAGATTATAGGGACGGACATGATTTCGGATGTTACTCTTTTGCAGATCAAAGGAAAGAATTTTCCGTTTGTCAAACTCGGCAATTCCGACGATGTGATGATCGGCGAGTGGGTCGTGGCATTCGGGAATCCGTTCGGACTCTTTGAAAATATCGATAAGCCAATTGTTACGGTTGGCGTCGTGAGCGCAAAAGGAATGAACCTGAATGTCGATAACAATCGCTCGTACCGCGGATTGATCCAGACCGACGCTGTAATCAATGCCGGTAACAGTGGCGGCCCGCTTGTCAACAGCGCAGGCGAAGTCATCGGGATTAACACGCTGATTTATACGGCCGGCGTCAGCCAGGCGTCTATCGGTTACGGTTTTGCCATTCCAATCAATCGCGTGAAGAGCATCGTTTCTGAGCTGCAGAAAAAAGGAAAAGTGGAACGCAATTTCTGGACCGGGATGGAAGTAAATGTTGTCGACCAGCGCATTGCGCGTTACTTCGGTTTGCCAAAGGCCGAGGGTGTGATCATCAGCGACATTAAGAAAAGTAGCCCCGCAGAACGCGCCGGCTTGAAAGTCGGAGACATCATATTGGAAATTAACGGCGAAAAGATTCAGAATGACGACACGATCATCGCCATAATCAACGATGCGCGGGCAGGCGACGTTCTGGATTTAAGGATTTATAGAGAGAAGCATTCGTTCAACGTCAAGCTCACGCTCGAAAAAAGAACGTAGACACCAACGTGATAACACGCTACACTCGCCCAGCGATGGGCAATATTTGGAATGACAAGAATAAATTTTCGATTTGGCTCGAGATAGAACTTCTCGCGTGTGAGGCGCAAGCCACGCTCGGCGTGATTCCGAAAGATGCCGTGAAGGTGATTCGGGAAAAGGCAAAGTTTGATGTCGCCAGAATCGATGCGATTGAGCAAGAAGTAAAGCACGACGTAATCGCATTCCTGACGAATGTCGGAGAGCATGTCGGCGCTGAATCGCGCTACATTCACCTTGGGATGACGTCGTCCGATGTTCTCGACACCGCCCTCGCGGTCCAGATGAAGCAATCGGGCGAATTGTTGTTGAAGGATCTTGAGGACCTGCGGGACGTTCTCGCACGCCGGGCGAAGGAATTCAAAAAAACCGTGATGATCGGACGTTCGCACGGTATCCATGCAGAACCGACGACGTTTGGATTGAAATTGGCGCTCTGGTTTGACGAGACAAGGCGGAATATTCAGCGCCTTCGCAATGCTGTCGAGACAATCTCCTTCGGACAGATTTCCGGCGCCGTCGGCACGTACGAACATCTCAGCCCGAAGGTCGAAGAGTATGTGTGCAAATCATTGGGCTTGAAACCTGCTCCGGTCTCCACGCAAATATTGCAGCGCGATCGGCATGCTGAGTACATGACGACGCTTGCTCTTATCGGCAGCTCGTTGGAAAAATTTGCGACAGAAATCCGTCATCTCCAAAAAACAGAAGTGCTGGAAGCGGAAGAATATTTCTCGAAAGGCCAGAAGGGATCCTCCGCCATGCCGCACAAGCGTAACCCGATCACGTGCGAACGCATTGCCGGATTGTCGCGCGTGCTTCGGGGGAACGCCCAGGCAGCGCTCGAAAATGTCGCACTGTGGCACGAACGGGATATCACGCACTCATCCGTCGAACGAATCGTTGTTCCGGACAGTTGCATTCTTCTTGACTATATGATCTCTCTGACGACCGACGTGATCGACAAGCTTCTCGTCTATCCCGAGAATATGAAGAAGAATATCGATCTGACCCACGGGTTGGTATTCTCGCAGCCGGTGTTATTAGCGCTGACGAAGAAGGGAATGAAACGGGAAGATGCGTACCGCATCGTCCAAAAAAATGCGATGGATGTTTGGCAATCCAAAAAGAATTTCCGTGAAGTGTTGGAGGCAGACGCGGAGGTGAAGTCAGTTCTCTCAAACGGGGAACTTGGGGAGGCGTTTGACCCCGCGAAAAGTCTGCAGCACGTAGATTACATTTTTGAAAGAGTGGGATTGGGATAGAAGAACGGAGCTAGGAAAGAGTGTCACGCGGTAACTAGTGCTGCCTCCAAAAACTAAATTTGTATTTTGGACTACACCACAATCCTTCTCCCGAAGGGATGGCCTTGCCAGACGCAGCCGCGACGGTCATCCTGAGCAAGCGGAGCGCGTCGAAGGAGGCCGTCGCGGCTTTGCTCAGGATGAACAATTCTGCACAAATGCAAGATTATTTATTTGCGGTGGTACGAAATATTGTTAACTGAATCATTGAGACAACTCAGGAGTATGAATGCCTCAGAAATTTCAAAACTTCATCAACGGAAAATGGGTCGACGCGAAATCGGGCAAGACATTCGAGAATCGCAATCCCGCAAATTGGGATGAAGTGATCGGAATTTTTCCAAAATCAGGAAAAGAGGATGTCGATGAAGCGGTGAAAGCCGCCCGTTTTGCGTTTGAAAAATGGCGACTCGTTCCCGCGCCAAAGCGGGGCGATATTATGCGTGCAATTGGCGACATAATGGTGGCGCGGAAGGAAGAACTTGCCCGTGAGATGACGCGTGAGATGGGTAAAGTTCTCGCCGAGACGCGCGGGGATGTGCAAGAAGGAATCGATACTGCGTACTATGCGTCGTCCGAAGGTCGCCGACTATTCGGTCGCACCGTTCCTTCTGAGCTTCCGAACAAATTCGCGATGGCAATTCGGGTCCCGATCGGCGTTGGGGGAATCATCACGCCGTGGAATTTCCCGATGGCAATCCCGACGTGGAAGATTTTTCCTGCAGTGCTTTCCGGCAATACGGTCGTTTTTAAGCCGGCCACAGATACGCCTAAGACCGCAACGACGCTGGTCGAGATCATGATGGAAGCGGGCATACCGGAGGGTGTTGTGAATATCGTTCACGGAGGCGGGAATGAAGTGGGAAATGCCATAACCTCGCATCCCGACATCGATCTGATATCGTTCACCGGATCGACGGCTGTCGGCAAGCAGATTTCGAGAGACGCGAGCGATACGCTAAAGCGGGTTTCTTTGGAACTAGGGGGGAAAAATGCGCAAATTGTAATGGACGACGCGGATCTAGACCTCGCGTTGGATGGAGTGTTGTGGGGTGCATTCGGGACGACAGGTCAGCGGTGCACGGCGACGAGCAGACTTATCCTTCATGAAAAGATCTATGACAAATTCATGTCCACGCTCGTTGATCGCACGAAAAAGCTGCGCCTTGGCGATGGACTTCTTCCGGCGACTGAGGTCGGTCCATGCGTGAATGAAAGCCAGCGAAAGACTGTCCAAAGTTATGTCGAAATTGGCCAGAAAGAAGGTGCCCGGCTTGTTGCAGGCGGTTCAATCGCGCGCGGAAATGGATTGAGCAAAGGATGGTTTCACGAGCCGACGATTTTCGCGGATGTCACGCCGGAGATGCGGGTTGCAAAGGAGGAGATATTCGGTCCAGTGTTGTCGGTTATCCGGACGAAATCTCTTGAAGAGAGCATCGCCGTTCTCAACAACACCGTCTACGGACTCTCGTCATCTGTCTATACCCGCGATGTCAACAAAGCATTCGTGGCGATCCGCGACATCAAAGCTGGAATCACGTACATTAATGTCCCGACTATCGGTGCGGAAGCCCATCTGCCATTCGGCGGCGTGAAGCAAACCGGTAACGGTCACCGCGAAGGAGGCTGGACGGTGTACGATTTCTTTACAGAGTGGAAGGCGGTGTACGTAGACTACAGCGGAAAATTGCAGCGCGCGCAGATAGACAATTATTGAAGAACAGTTATCAGTAAACAGTGAGTAGGCAACAGGCACTAGGCAATAGGCAACAGTAAAGAGTAACAATGCTTTCTCAATACTGCCTAATGCCTAATGCCTAGTGCCTCCTGACTCGTCCGTACCTATTCTCAAATCATGAAGACCTCGTTTCGCATCTACATTACCTCTCTTTACGAGCATCAGGAATTTTTCTGACCGATGGCGTGTGGGAATTTTTGCCACCACGAATCCATTACACAGAAGAATGAGGAGGTGTAGTATGTTAGAAGCGACAACGAGAAATACGACGAGTGCCGGTAAGCCATCGGGGAGTAATGGCACTCAGCAGAAGAAAATATTGAGCAAACCGACAACGAAAACACCGATCGTCGTTCATCCCACGGAAGTCCACCACACCCTTGCTGGCCACATGCTCGTCGACGGGTTCGACCTCGTCGTCGACTTGAAAAGGAGCCAGGGAAGCTATATTTATGACTCCCGGTTCAACAAACGGTATCTCGATTTCTTCTCCTTCTTCGCTTCATCAGCCGTGGGGATGAACCATCCCAAGCTCACCGAGAAAGGGTTTTTGGAGAAACTTGGATCTGTTGCCGTAAACAAACCATCCAATTCGGATGCGTACACCGTCGAGATGGCGGAATTTGTCGAGACATTTTACCGAATCGCTCAACCTGAATATTTGCCGTACGCATTTTTTGTCGACGGCGGAGCGCTTGCCGTGGAGAATGCGTTGAAGACTGCATTCGACTGGAAGGTCCGAAAGAATTTTGTCAAAGGATTCACCGAGGAACGGGGGAGGCAAATTATTCACTTTCGGAGAGCATTTCACGGAAGAAGCGGGTACACGTTATCGCTCACAAATACCGATCCGACGAAGACAAATTATTTTCCGAAATTTAAATGGCCTCGAATTCTGAATCCGGCAGTAAAATTCCCCCTGACTGAGGCCCATCTCAAGGAGGTCCTGGCGGACGAAGAAACGGCAGTCAAACAGATCAAAGATGCGATCATCAACAATCCGGATGACATCGCAGCCATTATCGTCGAGCCGATCCAGGCGGAGGGGGGCGACAATCATTTCAGGAAAGAGTTCCTCGTGAAGCTGCGCGAGATTTGCGATGAAAATGAGATCCTGCTCATATTCGATGAAGTTCAGACCGGCGTAGGATTGACGGGCAAGATGTGGGCGCATGAATTCTTCGTGAAACCTGATTTGATGGCATTCGGAAAAAAGACGCATATATGCGGTTTCCTCAGCAGCACGCGCATCGACGATGTTCTCGACAACGTATTCCACAAGCCAAGCCGCATCAATTCCACATTCGGGGGAAATTTGGTCGACATGGTGAGGTTTACGCGTATTATGGAAATCATTGAAGAAGAAAAACTGGTCGAGAACGCACGCGTGCAGGGAGAATTCATGTTGAAGGAGCTCAACGTGATGTCGGAAGAATTTCCGGAACTTGTCTTCAATGTCCGCGGCCGGGGAATGATGTGCGCGATAGATTTGGACACCGCGCAAAATCGCGACCAGCTTCGGCAAAAAGCGTACGAAGAAGGTTTGATCATCATCGGATGCGGCGACCATTCGATACGGTTCCGGCCTCCGTTGACAATTCAACGTCATGAACTCGAAGAAGGGTTTGCGATCATGCGCAAAGCTCTTCGGGAACTAAGCGTTGGCGAACTCTAAAGGTAAGGTAACTACTCAGCCTAGGAGCGACCACCCCCTGCCCCAATGCTGTCAACTTAAGGGAACACTTCGACTCCGTTCCGACAGTCATGCTGAGCGAATCCTGCTTTTTAGGATGAGTCGAA
>JAGVPT010000116.1 GCA_020052095.1 Bacteroidota bacterium
ATGTACGCTATGTTAAAACACAATACTCCTTTTTCAATGAACTATGCTAGATAAATCTCTACCCGGTACTTGACTCTTAACATAGTTTCTTTGTGGCAACGAATTGGTCTTCAATTGCGCTCGTTGTATTCCGTATCTTAGTAGTCCGAAAATCCGGCAGAAACTTTCTATGATCTCGCTTCTTTTATTCGAATTTTTCAAAAGCTTTGTAGGAATAATCCAGGCCCTTGAGATATTCGGCCAATCGAATTCTGAGCCTTCTGATGTTAGTATCGAGGGTATTCATGTTCAGACCGAGGAGCGCGGCCATCTCCGATCTTGGTGTTTCGTCGATAAGCAGGTTCAGCAGTCGTGCTTCCTTAATGCCAACATGGGCCTTGAAAAGATTGACGCGCGCGAGTAATTCCATTCCATCTAACTCCATGGGATGATCGGCAGACCCAGCGGCCTTCGCGCGGCCTTTTACCGTTTCATCAGAATCCAAGTCATTCGTGTTCTCGACAACCAACGCCTTTAGGCGAATCGCCTTATCGAGTAAAGACCAACAATGGAGCTTAATTGCCCGCATCACGTAGTGTTCGACATTCTGCACTTTCGTGAAGTCCGTTTTGGAAAGGGAGACAAAAACCTCGTGGACGACGTCGTCAACGCTGACGATCGTGGAGTGAGCAAGGACATCGGTGTAGCGGGAGTAGAACCTACGGATCACCGCTTGACCGGTTGTCCCCTCGCGGAGATATTTCTGGTGAAGGATTTGGTTATCCATGGACTAATGAGATGTGCCGAAAGGCAAGCCGAGTAGCTTGTTCTTCAGGAGTAAGATAGAGAATTTACGAGGATTTGGCAAACAGAAGGGTTTAACGAGCGAAGGTGCGACTCACTTAGGAAGTGAATCGCACCAACCTTGGATGGAAATTCTCCGGCTTTCAATTCACCGTTCGTGGGTCCCACCAGTACCCAATGCTGTCAACTTAAGGGAACACTTCGACTCCCTTCCGACAGTCATGCTGAGCGAATCCTGCTTTTTAGGATGAGTCGAAGCACTGTCGGAACGTCGCTCAGACTATTTGCTAAGTTGACAGCATTGCGCCAGTACCCTGCCAGCGCATTGACAAATCTGACATCCGACCAATAGCTATGCGAAGAGTGACACTATGTGGATGACTGCAATCCACATCATTTCATCACCAAGAGTTTTTTCATCAGTTGCTTGCCTTCGTGTTGCAGGCGGAAGAAATAAATACCGCTGGAGATTCGCGACGCGTCAAATGTTGCGCGATGTACACTCCCCGCTTTCAATTCTCCATCCACAAGCGTCGCCACTACTTTGCCAAGCACATCATACACTTTTAGAGTAACTTTCCCGTCCTCCGGCAATGTAAACTCGATTGTCGTCGACGGATTGAATGGATTGGGATAATTCTGCATCAGCGCAAACACTTGCGGCGCGCCAGCAATTGTTACTTCCACTTTTTGTGAATATTCAAATTTTCCATCGCGGTCGATTTGTTTCAGACGGTAGTCGTACGTGCCGTTACGAAGATTGTTGTCCACAAACGAATAGTCTCGCGGAGAGTTTGTTGTTCCTGCGCCTTCAATGAAGCCAACCTTCTGGAATCGTCCATTATCCTCCTTTGTAAAGGGGTAAACGGCGAAGCCGAGGGGGATTCGCTCGATTTCAAATCCGTAGTTGTTCGTTTCTGTTGCCGTCGCCCACGAAAGCTGCGCCGAGTTTCCTTTAGCCAATGCGTTAAACGAAACCAACTCCACCGGTAGCGGCGAGGCTCCTTCGTTTATCGTGCCGAGTGTATAGTATCCGTCCGCGACAGTATTTGTAGCAACGGAGAACTCGACTTGATCTGTGCTCACAATACTTGTTCCAGTAGCGGCTTCCGAAAAATTGCCGGTCGTGCCACTGCGGTAAAGAAGTCGGTAGTTTGCTGCCGTCGCGGGCGTTCCTCCACCATAATCCCCTAAATCAAATGCGATTTTTATTGTTGAAGTCGAAACACTTGTTTTGTCAAAATACCAAACTCTCGACCAGCGTTTGGTGACAGAAGCAGTAACATCTAAGGCGGTGAGACCTGTACCGTTGTTGTGTCCTGCAAGCAGGTATTCACCGGCAATAAAAGCAGCGTTCTCCGTTAGTACAAGTCCGCCGCTCTGAGCGAGAATCGACGAGCCGTCGGATTCCTTGCCGATACCGATGAGTTGGTTGATATAGGATGCATCGTTGCCCACATATTTGTCATTTGCAGTCAATGTGATATTCCATTTTGCCGAAAGGTAGTTGTCTATCAAGATCCGTTCAGCCTCTTTCAGTGCCACGTTGAATACAAGAAGTTCAGCTATGTGCCCTTTGAATGCATCAGAAGTGCTACTTGTGTAATTACCTATAGTCCAGTTGCTCCCCGAAGGGATGCTGGTGCTATTTGTGCCGCTGCCATCGCTGGTGGAATTCGTGTAGATTGTTGCGCTCCCACCGGATCGCTTCCCCGCAAAAATAGCAGCCGTGCCGTTTGAAACATCTGTCGATCCCAAAGCGACGTTTCCGCCGCCATACCACAATCGATTGGCGTGTGTTCCAGCGCCGCCACCAACATACATCACCAGTTCATTGGCGCTGACATCATAATTCCCCATGATTGCATCGGCTGGAGTTGAGGGCAACGAGCCTCTCTTAATCGCTGCGATGAGATGAAAATCGGTCGTTCCCGTAATAAGACTGCTGCTTACCGTTAATATGTCATCACTCTCATCAAAAAGAATTGCAGCGTTGCCATTGATTTGATTGGTTTGATAAGTCGGCTTCTTGCTTGCCGTGCTTTGAGTGGCGTGATTGGAATTTCCACTTTTGTCATTCCACGCCGAAATACTCCCGCCGCTCTCGGTTATTGTTGAAGATGCAGCCGCATCGAGCCATAGTTTTAGGGAACTGGTGCCATCTGTTGTTCCAACACCTCCCGGTCCCGTTTGCCCAATTGCGGTGGAAGCAAAGACAGCCAAGAGAAGAAGACGATTCATGAAACCTCCTGTGGGTTTGTGGATGAAGAATTTGGAGTTTTTAAATTGGCACGAGTACGAGAATCGACACACGACTTCCGCGGCAAAGTGGTAATTCTTGACGTCTATACGGTACTTCTGCTTCGGACGAATTCAGCGCACAAATCAGTTCACGCTGCGACATTCCATCCTGCAGACGGACGTATACTGAAAGCTAATTGCTAAACAATCTCAAGTATTCGTAGGGGAAAATGGCAGTTGAATGTTATGAAATCCTCGGAGATTGTCAAGCTGTTTCACCTTCAGAGATGCTGGTAACGCACTAGGCAATCTACCCTACGACGATGGGGCGGCAGAAGGAGATCGTCTCAACAGTATGCCTTCATTATAAAACAGAAAACGGCTGATGTTATTCAGCCGCCGTAGAGTTATTCAACAATCCGTTTCCCTCGTGCCTAACGTACCCGCAAGTCCGCAAGCAGCTCTTCGACGTACTTCCTCTGCAAACCTCCTCGAAGTAATTCTTCATCCGACTTCTTTTCGAGCCGCTCGTAGTAACTGGTCCCTTCCGAAACGAATATTGGCTCTATTACGAGAATTTCGGACAGAACCCCTGCCGCCATTCCGTATTGACCGGCGATCTCGAAATAGCGAAAGAGTTTCTTCTGAACGTACACAGGATATTCTTTGCCCTTCAATTTGCCGGCTACAGACTCAATGGCGCCTGCATGCCCGGTGTCGAAAGGAGATCCGTTGTGGATCGCAACTTCCGTCAAGAGGCTCAACGATTTCACAAACGTGTCCAGACTCTCAGATTCCTTCTTCTGAATTGCAAGGATTTCCGCTTCTTCTTTGAGGAGGATGCCCGCTGCATAACATTTCGGGATGCCTAGACTTACGTCGAGCGACAGAAAGTCGATCATCTGAAGATCTGAGAGCTTGCGGAAAACTTCGAGTTCGATCCCCAAAATCTGCTTCGATGCTTTTTGAATCTCATTCAGCGCTTCAGGATACTGCTCCCCTTTTTTGAAGAAGAGTATCCTCCCCAGCACTTGCACCAGCGTCCGGATCATTCTCATTATGTAGTCGCGCTCGATCATGGCGAATTTGATTGGAGAAAGATTCCCCTGCGAAAGGTAGGGAGAATTGAAAAAGGAAGCAATGCGCTCGAGCTATCCGATTGCTTGGAGCAATCGGATAGCTTTCCATTTACAGCAGGTAACCGTCCCGCTGCACAGCGGGACGGTTATCTCTGTTCACTCTTACATATTAAACCAGTAAGAAAACTTCACAAGGAAAATATTGTCGGCTTGAGTCTTGAACAGGCGATCCACAGAATTATTGAATTGAAAATTCCCGTCGATATTGGTTTCGTTGTACCTGCTCTGCGTCCAGACAAAATAGACAACCGATCCCGGAAGATACTCCCACCGCAGCACGGCATTTCCACGCAGTGACTTTGTATTGAAATCGGGATTGTCGAAGGCGATCGGCACGGCTGGCCCGCTTCCGTCCGCATCCGCAGTATAAGAAACTGACCCGTCCGTTGATTTGGTTTCCGCGAGTGTCGATGAGCCGGTTCCGTACACCCGGAAATCAAACGACCGCGAACGGGCCAGTTCCTTATACTGCGCGTAATCGCCGGAGGAAATAAGCGGCTGTAAGAACAACTGAAGACTGAGCGTCGGCGTGAATGTCCAATTCATCCTGATGTTAGCTGAAAGCGTTCGCTGGTCGAGGTTTGCAAACAGATACCGTCGACCAAACGTTGCTGTCGCGGTCGGATCGTCCGCGGAGGTCACCCATTGAGCATACTCCCGGTCGTGATCATAACTTGGCCCGACGCTGACCGAGACATTTGCCACGGGCCGCCATGTCAGAGTGATACCCGCTTGCCAGTCCCTCTGCACATCGGATTGATACGTGAAACCATACACATCCGCCTCGAAGCTTTTTCTGCTGTCGGAACTGACATCCAGGTTCAACTGATAGCCTGGGGGATTGAGCGTGAGAGGACCGCCGCGCGTTCTTCGGTTATTCACGGTTTCCGGATTGTAGGCAAGATTCCAATTGACACCGTAATAATTAAGAAATTGGACCGAGCCAAAATTGAAAATACCTCTCCACGTAACATTTCCGTCGTAGTCAAGATTCTGAAACACCGCACCCCCGGCTTCGGCATAACGGAGCACTTCCCCGGGTTCGCTCCATGAGTAGCCTCCTCCGATATGCATGTTGATGACGTCGGCGCGGGATTGAAAACCGAGGTCGTTCATGTCAAAGCCCGGGCTTAGAATTCCAATCGCCGAGTTCGAGAAGAAATTCCCTTTATTTTTGTTCAGCCACAACCGGACGCCGTATCCATCCATGGATGACAATGAACTGTCGACGCTAAAGTGCGTTGCATCAGGCCGCTGAAAATAATGCTGAGAATTGCGCTGAAGCGATACCATCCGCTCTCTGTTTCCCTCAACGTGAGACACTCCCGCCCATCCGCTGATAACCCACACTTTGTCGTCATCAAGAAACGTCCATCCGTCCACACCGATCACTTCGCTGTTGTTGTTGATGTCGTCGCGGAGGCGCGCATCGGAAAATTTTCGCGCCGCGACGGTCGAGATGAATCCTAATCCTTGCCGGCCGCCATCGAAGTCCCGCTGAGCCCGAACGATTCCGTAATACGCAGGGGGTTCCACTTCGTAACGGAAATCGTGTCCGGCCGTATCGAGGTCTGCCATTTCACGCGCAGTCACTGCCTGGATCGTCCCAAAATTCCATCCGTCATAAATTTTTCCCGTCATTTTTGCCGCGCTGATGATATGAGCTCCCTGCGGCACATCCGAAAAATCGGCGTTCGGCAGGCTCCCTTGGGGGGTTCGGCCGATTCGGCGACTGTAGAAGAAATCTGGGCCGGGCCAATTGAAGCCCCAATTATTTCTGGCGCCCCCCTGTCCGAAATTAAAGATCGTCGAACCTTCCAGGAAGAATGGTCTCTTCTCTTCAAAAAAACTTTCGACGTCGCTTAGGTTGACAACTGCGGGGTCAACTTCCACCTGCCCGAAATCGGGATTTACAGTCGCGTTCATTGTCAGGTTATTCCCAATGCCGAGTTTGATATCTGCGCCAGCCCCCGGCGAATAGCGCGAGCCGTTGTTAAATGGATTATTCGAGGCAGGATGGGTATACTCTCCTTTACCCGTAACGTATGGTAGTACCTCAAAGCGGCGTGGCGGGTTGACGTCTTCCATTCCCACAAGGTCTGCGAAACGTGAAACAAAGCCGCTTTGATTCCGCGGAGTGTATACCAATAAATCATTCTCTCTTCTGCGGCCGATGTCGCGCTGAAAATTAATTCCCCACACCTGCGCCTTTTCATCACGAAACCGAAGTTGGGAGTAGGGGATGCGAATCTCTGCAGTCCATCCCTTGCCATCGACGCATGCTTTCCCTTCCCACACGCCGTCCCACGACTCATCATCCCAATCGTCATTATAGAGTACGCCGTCGATGAATGATCCTCCGGCACTTATCGCAAAAAAATTTCCCGTTCGACGATCGTGATACGGGTCGAGGAAGACGCCAAACCAGTCCGCGATTGGATATTGGTCCCTCCTGCTGAGTATCTGCATGATGGAATCGGGAGAGTCGTCATGCATCCGAGCGCCAATGTAGATCGCAGCATCATTGTAAGCAACGCGAACTTCAGTCCGCAGGGTTGATGGAATTCCCTGGTTTGGTTCTTTTTGAGTAAAATCTGTGAACGCGAATTCGTTGCCCCAGACAGGTTCTGAGAGAAGACCGTCGATGACAATTTGCTCTTGCAGCCGAACAGCATGGACTTGGATTCTGGACACATTCGCGGAGTCTTGGGGAGCCGCTTCGGAGACAATATAACAGAGGAAACATAGTAGGGCGTGTTTCATGCACTCGATCCGATCAAATGAACAATGGCGTGTCCAATGAGCTAATTAGTTGATCCTTAAAAAGTCGGGAAAGTCATAAGATGTCTGACAGTTTTTGATTACTGATGCTTAAATAAAGAATGGATACTTTCAAATTAATTTATTATCTTTCCGGGTATGAGACCTCCCGGAACATCTGCCGATTTGGAGCAACGTC
>JAGVPT010000060.1 GCA_020052095.1 Bacteroidota bacterium
ATGTACGCTATGTTAAAACACAATACTCCTTTTTCAATGAACTATGCTAGATAAATCTCTACCCGGTACTTGACTCTTAACATAGTTTCTTTGTGGCAAAGTTTTCATTCTGTGCATAACCTGAGTTATGAACAGTGTTCTAATTCTCAGAAGGGGTAAATACAATTGTTGAAAACTCGTCTTGCTTGAACAAATGTCGCGTAATCTCGCTGACGTCATCAATCGTTACAGAATCGATGTGTTGTGCGATCGTTTCCAACGTCGTGAACTCACCAAAATACAATTCACCGGTCCCGAGGCGCATCATCCGGGCAGAAGTGCTTTCAAGACCCAGCAGCATATTCCCCTTCAGCTGTGCCTTCGTTCGCTGTAACTCAGCCTTGGAAATCGGCTTCGTTTTCAGTTTTTCCAATTCGACGAAAATCAATTCCAGCGAGTCGTGGACATGTTTCTTGTCCGTTCCGACATAGACGCCAAACGAGCCGGTGCCTCGCATCATATTGAGAAAGGAATAGACCGAATACGCAAATCCGTACCTCTCTCGTATATTCTGAAACAACCGCGAGCTCATTCCATCACCGAGAAGAGTGTTCATGACAAGAGCGGGAAAACGGTGCTTGCTATGTACGCTGTATCCTACGGTACCGGTGCAAATGTGTGCTTGCTGAATCGGTTTCCGAAATTCCTGCATTTTCTTTTTCCCCCGGGAAATTCTCGACCGTGGAGGAAGATGAAGCGGCTTTCGATGCCGGACAAAATACTTTTGGACTAGCTCAACCAATTTGACGTGTGGCACGTTGCCGGCGGCGGCCACAACAATGTTGCCCGGCGAATAACGTTCATCGACATAGGTCAGCAGGTCTTTTCGCCTGAAGCCTGAAACATTTTGTGATGTACCGAGCACAGGAAAACGAAGGCTGTTGCCCGAATATATATCCGTTTCAAAATAATCGTGAATAAGATCGTCAGGGTCGTCCTCAGCGTTCTTGATCTCCTCGAGAACGACTTTTTTCTCCTTCTCGATCTCCTTTTCCGGAAGCAATGGAAATTGGATAAGGTCGGACAGCACATCGATGCCGAGTTCCGTGAATTCATCCAGCACTCGCGCATAATAACAAGTGTGCTCTTTTGTCGTGAACGCGTTCAGGTAACCGCCGACGGATTCGAGGCTCCGCGCAATCTGCTGCGTCGAGCGATGTTCCGTCCCCTTAAACACCATGTGTTCGAGAAAATGGGAGATACCATTGTTCGTCTCCGTCTCGTTCCGCGAGCCGCTGTCGATCCAAAATCCTATGGAGACTGATTTTACGTGGGGAATTTCTTCGCTGACGATTCTAATGCCGTTGGGGAGAACGCTTTTCTGGTATGTAGCAGAGATTTCGGGTGAGGGGATTTTGTTAATTGGGTTTGGCATCTAGATGTCTGCATGTAAATCAATTTCAAGACTAAATAAATATAGTCGTTTTTGAAAAGATAGTCAACTTGTCCGATGTGTACTATTACGTTGCGCCGCACCACGCAGTCGTTTTTGGCCCTGGGAAAATATCTTCGCTTAAACTGAGCTAACCAAACCGCACCAAAAACCATTGAGCGACTTCTATAATCCTTTTCAACAAAGGAAGCGACGTGGTGCGGCGTGTTATGCGCAGGCCGGTGCATATATTGTGATTCCCGGGTCATTCTCTTGAATGAGTTAACAAGCGAGCAACGAGGTATCCAATAGAGACGCTGAACTAACAAAGGCGGATGTGCCTCTGGTCGAAGACTCCCCACGGGTCTATCGACCCATAGGGTCGTAGACGACTCGTTGAGCGCATTTGTAAGCAGAGCTTATAAAACCTGCGTTCCCAATCAGGAAGATTGGGAACGAGGTAAAAGAAGAAACATCACCAGATCGATGTTGGGGGAATCATAGTGATACTGATCGTTATTAAGTTAGCATGTTCGGGAAAAGGATTTATTCCCGTGTCTGATAAATATTCATAAGAAATCCCTAAGCGCAGATGAGCGCGTCCTTCAACTGCAATTCCTCCTCCGATTCCTCCTTGAAACAATATTGACCTTACTCTGTCGAGTGTTAAAAATATTTCCTGCTTATCGCCGTAAAAATTCAGCGCGCTCCATGTTGTTACATAAAGACCGAGCGGCTTAACCGGTAGAGATGTTCGTAAATGCAGCGCACCGCCAAGAGTGGCAAGCATACTTTTCACCTGAGGAAGATACGAAGAGAATACAGATGGATTTCGATCGTCTTGGCGGATCGTATACAGATCGGCCCGCAGTGCGAGTAATCCGATTGTTGATGTGTTCGCCAGAGCAAATGGTAAGATGTACTTTCCCATCAGACTCCCGAACATTAGCGAACGTTCTCTTCCCAGATTCAAATTATCTATATCATGTTTACAGCGATGCATATAACCGATTTGCCAGTAAGAACCGCTCAACGAGTCGTCTACGATCCTATGGTCGACGACTCGACTCGTCGAGGTCGATAGACCCGTGGGGAGTCTTCGACCGGTTTTTTGAGTGAACAAAAAACCTTCTTCCCAGAAAATTGCCCGCGGGTTGAACCGAATATCATTATCTGCGTTTGCGATGAATTCGATACTGCCGAGGAAAGCGAGACTTGTGGTTTCGGATATACGGAACAATTCGATATATCCACCAAGCCGTTGAATCCACGCATGTTCATGGTCTCTGATAATCCGATAGCCGCCAAATTCGCCCCAGCCGGCATTCGAGTGCATCCAGCTCCATCCGGTATTTTCATTTACTTCCAGTTGATGCATAAGCGGATTAATTGTAAACCAACGGTCGGGAAATCGTTGTCCAAAGAGAGGGGTTATCTGAAATGTTATCACTATAAATAGCGTGCAGAACCTCATTGGATCCTCCACAAACAGAGGCAGTTAATTAATGGGATCGCTCGGCATAAGTTTTATCTGTATTTGAAAGAATCTGAATTTTGCTTTAATAATCGTGACATCAATCTTTATTCTTTGGTAACTCCTAAGTAACTCATGTCGTCGAAAGTGCTGGAACTTCAATGGGCATGAGTGTGAAACCTAATTCAGTAGCTTTGGAACGTAATCTTCGGAG
>JAGVPT010000047.1 GCA_020052095.1 Bacteroidota bacterium
AGAAAGAGTTTGCCACCACCCCTTAGTCCCCTCCTCGAATGAGGAGGGGAAGGCGCGATAGCGCCAGGGGTGGTTTTTAACGAGAAGAAGTAGCCCGCCAACAAGACTCTCTCTGTCCCTTGGAAAGTGAGACACCACCATCGTTTTGCTTTGTTTGCTCCCGTCCCCTCACACTGCAACTTTAAGAATGATCTTATGAATCTCGCTGTGCGACACCATCGGTGCGTGGGCGTCCTCCGGGAAAAATATTGCATACGATCCGGCATGTACCGGACACCACATCGACGGCTCGTCGGAGAAAAATCCGACGTCTTTCTCGTCGTCGTACGGCGCAAGCACTTTGCTGCAATCGCTCGCCGGTTTCCATCCCATTGTATCAATACCTCCCAGCACAAATTGGATGTCAATATATTTCCGGTGAACCTCGAGCTTCGCCTCGTTCCGTTGTTTCCCAATTTTTCGGCTAAACAGTGCAATCAGCTTGTCCCCTTCTATTTCATCGTGCACCGAATCCATTCCTCTCACCACAGGCTTTCTAAGATAGCGAAAGGCGGCAGCAAATCGAGGATTGAGCGAGAAATACTTGTCGGCGTTGCTTAAGGTATCGATGATCACCGTTTTCTTTCGTCTTGGGGATTACGAAGTGCGTGCACGGTTCAGTCATAATGCCGCAACGTAGGCCAAAATTCTCTCAGCGGCTTCTTTAAGTTTCTGCACACATAAATTGCGAGATTGTTCTCGTAGGGCATGCAATACTTGTTCTTTACCGTATCGGCGACGGTGACGCTCTCAAAGATCTCCTGTTTGTCTTTCAAGCCGCCGCCGAGAACAATAACAAGCTCGCCGGTGTACCCGCGCGGTCCCCATAGCCAGTAGTTGTTGTGCCGCCCGATGGATTTCGGCAGGTTGAATTTTTTTGAATAGAAATCGATCGCGCCGCATCGTCCATAATTGTCGCTGAAGATCGCGCACTTCACTTGTTCCTCGGGGGTAAGCTCGTGAAACACCTTCGCAACGGCTGCGGCTTTATCTTCCCAACCGAACATATCGGCATAGAACTGCGGAAGTTTGTCCAATTGCTTCGCTTCGGCCGACGAAGGCGTGATACCGAGCGCATCTGCATAGCGAATGTACGATTCAACCGGAAGAATGGGAAGTGCCACCGGAGCGAGGAGGATTCCGCCGCTTAACAGAATGGCGTATGCCGGCTTCATCCACCGCAGCTTCTCACGCGAAGCCCACCGTTCAAACCATACTGCACCGGCAGCAAAAAGCATCGGGTACGCCTGAGAGAGATATTCCGATTTGCTATGACCGTTGAGAATTAGAATTAATGCTGCAGTCAAGTACAGATACGCAAGAATTCGAAACTTCTTCCCTTCCACTGAGAAGATCAGCCATGCAAGTCCGGAAAGCCAGAGGAGCAGTGTAACCGGATTTTGAAAGAGCACTTGCCCGGAGAGAAATGTCATCGGATTCAAAGATGCATACTTCCCGGATGATGCATTGCGGATAAACTCGAGATGAGCCAGATCGTGCGTCGCATTCCAGAGTATAAAGGGAAGGAAGAGTGCGAATGCGATCACGCCGGCGATGTACGGATATTCCGTTTTCAGCCAACGCCGTTCCGGGGTAAAGAGGACGCCGACGAGGAGTCCAAACCCGAGCCACAACACGCTGATCTTATTCAGAAGCCCGAGCCCGAGAATGAGGCCTAGTTCCAGCCAAAATTTCTTCTCGCCGGTTTTTACCAGGAGGATTACAACGTATGCGCTCCATGTCCACAACAGCACGTCGAACGAATTCATGGAGTAAATCGAATCGTATCCTAAATAAATGAGCGATACGATGCTCGCAATTGATGCGATGGACTGAGCAAATTTTCCCCCACCAAGTTCGCGGGTCATCAGTCCGGTCATGAACACTGTTGCCGCCCCCGCAAGTGCCGGGAGAAGGCGAATCGCAAATATTGAATCGCCAAAAAGCATCCGGCTGACCGCGAGAATGAAGATAGAAAGAGGGGGCTGGTCAACGTATCCAGCGCTGAGATGTTCGCTGCATGCGGCGTAGTACAACTCATCCCGAAAAATCCCGTATCCCGCGAACGCATTCGTGTAGAAATGGATCAACAATTTCACCAAAGCGAATACGAGGAGGACCGCTGTGCTGCCTGTCAGTGTTTGGCGGGAAAAAATTGTCGACCTCATCAGATGATTGACTGCGGCTATTTGGAATTTTTCATGTAGGTTCTAAACATCGCCGCGAAATCCGATGCCGGCGTAAAGTTGTTTTCCTTCGTCGTTAAGAAAATTTCTTTTGACACCGCCAACGCCCAAAATACCACAGTGCTGTCTTTTGCGGACTGAATTACGCCGTTTGTCGAGATGATCTTTTGATCACCTTTTACGACAAATCGTAAGGTATCATTCTTAAACTCGTGTTTGAAAATGTCGCCAAGATCGGAAAAAATGGCTTTTTCCGTCCACACCAGCACATTGTTTTCAATAGTCAGGTTCCGGTCTTTGACATACATTCCCTCGCGCAATCGCTGCAATAGGTAATCGTCCCCTTTCCAGGACTGGATCGCCTGCTCGAAATCTTTTTGTTGTTTCGTCTGGTCGGATTCTCCCGACTGGACATTGCGCATGATGGTGACAAGCGTTCCGCTTTTTCCATCCTCGTTCATTGTAATTTTGTATTCTGTCGTTTCACACATCAGACATCCGACAAAGAAAAGCGCAAAGGAGAGAGAGAGAAGAGCGGAATACCGTTGGAGGATTATAAATGACTGTTTCATGATGACTGCTCCTCGCAATTGTGGATGATCACCTGCATTTGAGAACTCATGAGCAGAAGTGCAATCTTTCCGTTCGAAAGTTTAGCGATAATTGGCGAGAGAAGCAAGAGAGGGATTGGTGCAATGGAGAGTCGGCGTGCGATGATTTTTATTTTTCGTCCCCCGTTCCGGTATCCCGGTCCATAACTTTTGGAAGGATGATGCTCGATCTTCGTCGTGCATTCTCGGCTGCCTTTTTCCGCGGAGGAGCTACAGCTTGTATCGCCTGTTCGTAGGCTTGATTGTAGGACATCCCCTTCGCCATCGATTCCCGTTCAAGAAGTTCTATGGCAGTGGAGAATTCCGTTTCTTCGCACGAGATCTGCCCATCAATCCAGATTTCTTTTTTTGGGATGAAGTGATACGCAAGGTCGTTTCCGCTCAATCCAAAATCGGGGAAGATATCGCGTCGAACGGCCGCCCCGTCCACAACCCATACGGAGATCGCTCCCCGCCTACCGAGCATTACCCGATAAATGTTATGTAGGGAAATGGAATCTGGCAGATCCGCGATCTCTTTCACATTGTCGCAGTCGGTTGGAGAGACGCTGCAAAGCTCTTTTTCATGTTCGCGTGCGGAGGAGTCATCCGATCGTCGCATGGAGTGATCGAGATCGAGTGCGAGGCGGTGTGCATCTTCGTAGGAAATCCTTTTGTGCGTCATCAAATTACGTTCGCGCAGCTCATGTGCGACCGTGTAGCCGAATTCTTCCGCAGCGACGGCATTATCCACCCATATCTCGCGACGGGGAACGAAGAGATATCGCTGTGGATTTCCTCCAAACAAAAATTCGGGATATATCTCGCGCCGGACAGTTGCGCCGTCAACGATCCAGATATCGAATCCATCCCGTACTCCCATGTGCATGCGATACACGCCCGCAACCCGCAGGTTCATCGGCTGAGATGCCGCTTCACCGCCCAAGAGTAAGAAAAAAAGCGCTAGATATATAGAGAGTCTCATTGGTTATTAGTTTTAAGGCATTAGGCATTAGGCAATAGGCAACTAGGCATTGCTCATTGTTCATTGTTCATTGGTGATTGATGACTGTTTCCATTTTACAACTCCCACTTTAACGAGAACCTCAAGATAATGCGCAACCATTTCTGTTTGGATCGGGGTGAATTCTGCGCTCAGAGCATCGCGAATATCCGACACCGTCCGCCTACCGTCGATAAAGTTCACAAGTTCAAACTGTTCATCGCCGTTCAATGTAAATTCCGATGAACTGTAGTATAGCGAATCTTTCCCTTTCAATTTGCTGGCCGGAAGGCCAAAATCGAGCGGGCCGCGTGTGAGCCGGATTGCAATACGTGCGTCCCGTTTCGTATCAGACGTGGGCTTGTCTATTTTCGCGCCCTGCTCGGCGGCAGATGAATGCAGCGCATCGACGTAATGCGTTTTTTGCCGGCGTGTTTCGTCTTTGGCGGATGTGAGTTCTTTCGCAATGCGCTCACTCTTGGTGAATGTCAAGATGGATTCAAGTGTCTCAACTTCCCCTTGAGCGCGATGCTCTATGATGTTCAGCGCTTCTGTCCATGAAATTGAAAGAGCGTCCTTCGTCGTACCGGCGAGAATATGCTGTGCACGCCGGGCATCGTCGGCCAACCTTTTTGCAGAATTTGCGACGGTCAGATGAACAAGATCAACACCCTGGCTTTCACCGAGGTTCGCCAGATACCACATCGTCCCAGCAGCAATTATTTCACACCGTTCCAGTTCGGCCGGATCGACTTTGTCCGGCGTGTCTTCGGAAGTGTGGTGTGTGTAATCGGTGTGGCTGAACATGATGCCGGGAATTTTTCTGTCGATGAACATCATATGGTCGCTGCCGCCGCTGTACTCCGTAATGCGGTAATTGAATTCCGACAAGCTCCCGCGCGGCGTGCGGACATCCATCCTGTCTACCATTTGCGCCATATTTTCGACCACATCGTTCACTGCGGAGGGATTTGAATCGGGCGTGCGAGTAAGAATGAGTTTTGAATGGAGAAGCTCCAGGTTCTCGCCGACCATGTCCATATTCATATTGGCGAGAAATTTTCCGCCAAGCGCCGGACCGACAATTTCCGGATGGGCGTCGATGTATGGCATCGTTCCATTCCACTCCGGCACCCAAACGAATCGCAGCGATCGCTTCGGTCTCGGCAGGCGTCCGTTGTCGGTCAATTCTTTGAGCGTACGAGTGATATCGAGGATCGCTCCGGATCCGCTCGCATTATCGTTTGCAGATTCTTTCGGATGGTCGAGATGGGCGCTAAAGACAAGCTCCTCCTCCGGTCGTTCCGTGCCGCGGATGTGTGCGACAACGACATCCATGAAGCCCGGCTCGAGGCCGATACCTTTTACCTGTCCACGCACGACAACTTTTTTCCTTGCCATCAACATGTCGCGAAGCTTTGTTCCTTGTCTGTTCGTGAGATTAAAACCGAACGTGACTCTGCTCAGCTCGTCGGTGCGCGGCCACATGCCGGTATATTGCAGCATGTCGGGATGCTCTTTTGCACGCTCATCATCGAGGAAACAGACCACCGCCTTTGCGCCGTACTTGAGAACAGCGAGCCGATTAACCTCGCCTCCGTATCCGGTTGCGAGAGCTATCTTCCCCTTTAGATTTTTTCCCGTGTAGTCGTCATCGCGGGTTCCCCCTCCCACCCAAACCAGCTCGGCGGTGACGTCGCCCGCATTCGAATATGTCATCACGCTCATCGCGATCTCGGGATAGCCAACGATGCGCTCGTCGTACGGCTCGGTCATACGCAGTTCGCCCCACGAAATGTCCCAGCCCGACGGCGATTGCCATGTTTGATACGAGACCTTTCCATCCGATGGGAATGACTCGATGTAGGCATCTTTCTCCGAGAACCCGTAGTTCCGGAGTTGCTGGAGAACATAATGCGCGGCGTCTCTGTATTGTCTCGATCCCTGGATGCGATGGTATCGCGTGATTTGAATGACATGTTCTTTCGCGAGCTCACCGCTCAGCGCTTCGTGCAAAAGATCGCGCGTTTTGTTATCGAGTAGGTTTGTTTGTTCCTCGCCCGCGAGCGGCGCGAAGAGAAATGGAATCGAAATAATAACTGCACAGACGATTTTCATTGAATCTCCATTAGGATTATAAGATTAAAATCTTTGTAACTTTTCAGTGCATGAGAAGACAAAACTTGCGGCACGCGCTCCAAGGCACCACCCCTGGCGCTTCGCGCCTTCCCCTCCTCATTTGAGGAGGGGACAAAGGGGTGGTCTGGTATTGCGACGACGAAAAACTTCCATTACATTCTCTCAAGAACCCACTCACAATCCCTCACCAAGAGTGGGCAGGGGGTGGTCGCCCTCACGATTTTACTTCCGGAGACGTTTCAGTAACTGAATCTGTCCGGTGTGGTAAAGGTCGTGTGATGCAATGCCGGAAATGGTTTGAAGATTTGTCCATTTACTGCCGAAGGGTTTCTTCTTTAGGTCGGATGGTTTCAATCCGGCGATTGCATTGCGCAGACTTTGATGAGTCTCCTCCAATAGGAGAATGTCTGCTCGCCACGCTTTTTCCGTCCGCTCTGTCGGGCGTTTAAACCAGTTGCTCCCATTCAACGGAAACGAACCCTTCTTCTCCCCCAAGATCCTTCGCCGCACGATATATTTCCAGTACGCGCAGTGGACCACAACTTCCCAAATATTATGCCGCCCCGGTGACGGGCGCCAGGACGCTTGTTCGACTGTCAAGCCCCTGATCGAGCCGCGAAGATTGGTGCCATGCCATGCTCGATTGTTGTACGACTCATCGATGATCTGGATGAGGTGCTGTACTTCGACAGGGATCTGTTTGCTTTTCATCGTTCTTCCGTCCTTACTTCTTGTTTCAAATCAGACTCATCCAAAAAAAGATTAATCAGGATGGATAGTTTTTTCTCACAGTTGTTCTTTCTTTGAAGAAGTAATAGAGAGAACCTCGCCAAAGGCTGATGAGCATCTGGCCCAATAGAATACGTCGCCGAGATTAACCCATGCGATGCACTCTCCCGCTCATGCCCGAATTCACAATCAAAATCCAACTACGCCCCAGAGCCGACCAGCGATGACGAGAACGACGAACACCGTCATGAACCAGCCGATGATATCGAGAATGAGTCCAGTACGCACCATGTCTTTCAAAGCAACGTATCCCGTTCCATACACGAGCGCGTTCGGCGGCGTGGCGACCGGAAGCATGAACGCCATCGATGCGGCGATCGCTGCAGCCACAGCAACAGTAATTGGATTTTCACCCGTCTTCAACGCGATAGATATTACCACCGGTACCATCATGGAAGTAACGGCGGTGTTCGAAGTTACTTCCGTCAGAAAATCTACCAAGAAGACGACAACGAACACCATGATGACCGTCGACGGCGTGCCAAACAGTCCGACGAACGATGTAGCAATCCACGCAGCGAGGCCTGTCTTGAACATGCCATCGGACAGCGCAATTCCGCCGCCAAATAGGATGAGCGTCCCCCAATCGACAAATTTTGTGTCGCGCCAATCTAAAAGGAAACTACCTTTGGAAAGTCTCACCGGGATGAAGAAAAGAAGCGAGCCGCAGAGAAGTCCGATCAGATATTCATCAAGCCATGAAAGGCGGCTAGCAAAAGAAGCAGGAAGAAGCGAATCCCAAAACGGATTTGTGACCCAGAGCGAGACCGCAAGAAGAAAAACGGCAATCGTGCCCCGTTCTCCGGAAGAGAGAGAACCAAGCGCTTTGCGGTCTTGAAGAAGGCGCTCCTTGCCGCCGGGCAAACTGATAACTTCCGGCGGATGAAGTTTCAATAGAATGAACCATGCAACGGGAAGATACATCAGCACATACGGGACTCCGAACTTCATCCAATCAAGAAAGGTAATCCGATGATACATTGGGTCGCTTCCGAATGTGGAATTGAGAATACCGAGCGCGATGCCGTTCGGCGGCGTGCCGATGATCGTGCCGACTCCGCCAATGGACGCAGCCCATGCGATACCGAGCATTAGAGCAGTGCCGTAGCGCGACTTACCCGGCTCGCCTCCCATCAAGGAAAGGACGCCGAGACCGAGCGGTAACATCATTGCAGCAGTTGCGGTGTTGGAAATCCACATCGAAAGAAACGCTGTAACCGCCATAATGCCGAATAGAACCGAACGCGAATCGTTTGCGAGTTTCCCCTGCGTGAGGAACCAGAGCGTGAAGCGGCGGTCAAGTTTCCACTTTTGCATTGCGCCGGCGATGAGGAATCCGCCTAGAAAAAGATAGATGACAGGATTTGCGTAATTGAGCAACGTATTGCGAACGGTGAAGGGAAAAGTTACTTTCTCATGAAGCCCAGCGACTTTCAGCAATGGAAAGAGAACGGCTGGAAGCAGCGCGGTGGCTGGAAGTGAAACCGCTTCGGTCAGCCACCAGACAATCATCAACACCAAAACTGCGAGGACGGATTGCATTGACCCGGCAAGGCTGCCCGCATCAATATCCGCTTGCTGTTGTGCAACAACTTGCTGCGCTGTGGAAAGAAAAGACGAGGGCACTGGAATAAAAAGGATCAGGAGAAACAAAACGATGCCGAGAATAAATCCGATTCGTTTGATTTCCATCGCATTCCCGCACGACAAAAGGTGATGTCCTAACGGCTCAACTTCTTATCTAATGATTGAATCACACCAAATTTTTCGAGATCAACTTTGTCTTTGGTGAAAAAGACCCCTTCGTTCTCCAACAACTTTCTTTGTCTCGCATAGCTCCCACTCTTCTTCGGAAGAGAGATTTTTCCTTGCGAGTTAACCACCCTCTGCCACGGAACGCCTGAATTGCGCGGAAGGTTATGCAGTGCGTATCCCACAAGCCGCTGCTGACCGGGAAGCCCGCTGAGCGTCGCCACGTCGCCGTACGCGGCAACCTTGCCTTTGGGAATCTGCTTCACCGTTTCCCAGATCAGTTCGTACTTGTTCGGCTTTTTCGACATGACTTTTTATAATTCACCGCAAAGGACGCAAAGGAAAATTAGAGAACTGTCTGTTATCTTCTTATCTTGCGCCTTAGGCGCATCCGCTCAACGAGTCGTCTATCTACGATTCTTCGAATCGTAGATTCGTAGAACGACCCTACGGGTCGGTAGACCCGTGGGGAGTCTTCGACCTCCGGCGGACTTCTCTCTTCTTTCTCCCCTCTTCCCTTTTCCCTCATCCCTCTCTTCACTTTATTCCAAGTAATTCAATTTCGAATATCAATGTGGCATTCGATGTCACTTGTGTCCCGGCTCCCTGCGCGCCGTATCCAAGATCGGAGGGAATAAAGATTTGCCATTTCGAGCCAACCGGCATTAGCTGGATCGTTTCGGACAATCCTTTGATGACGCCACTGACCGAAAAGGTCGCGGGCTCGCCCCGTTTGTACGAGTTGTCGAATTCCGTGCCGTCGATCAACGATCCGCGATAATTCACCATGATGTTGTCCTTCGCTTTTGGCTTCCTTCCCGTACCCGCTGTCAATACCTTGTACTGCACCCCGTTCGGCAATGTTACGATCCCTTCTTTCTTTTTATTCTCCGCGAGAAATACTTCTCCCTCTTTCTTATTCTTTTCGCCGCCCTCCTTCATCTTCTCTTCGTGTTTTGCCATCATTTGTGATTGGAACGTCATCATCGCAGAACGAGCCTGTTCATCCGTCAACATCATTTTGCCGTCGCCGCTTACATCTTTTAGCGCCTGCGCGATGACATCCGGATTTACATCGATCATCTGGGCCTTCAAATTCTTTCCTATGTCCATTCCGATACCGTAGCTGACGCTATCCTGCAACGTTTTCAGTTCGACTTTGTGTTGTGTGCTTTGGCATGCCGAGAATGCGAGGCCAAGTGCGATTGCTCCAACTATTCCTGCATATTTCATTAGAATTTCCTTCATGGTTGAGTTTATCGTGGGGAAGGCCTTCCCTTCCTCGTTCTGAATGTTGTCCAAAATACGATTTTTGTGCGGATTATTCAAATTCGCATCTGAAGAGGAGTAGTGGGCGGCGTTGGCTAGCAGGCACCCTTCTGAGCCATAGGCTTATGCCTGCCCGCCGCACATACAACGTGCTTTGGCAGGCGGGCGCCTCCCCGAAGATAATGCCAAATGGCAAGTCAAGTTAATTTTTTGGTGGAGATTCTTTTTCAAGTTGGATGATGTTGATGTATTGTGTGACAACAT
>JAGVPT010000244.1 GCA_020052095.1 Bacteroidota bacterium
ACCTGCCCACACATACAAAATCCTCGTAGAGGATTCACAAAAGTATGCACGCGTTTTGTCCGACGAATAATTACTTTTTTCCTTAAGTTGACGCCAATGGGCTTCCGCCTGCCTGCCTCTTCGGCGGGCCTGCCACAGGCATGGCCGGAATGACAAAACTCATATTCTGCCACTAAGAACATCAATCTGCGTAACTTCTGTAACTAACAGACATTCATATGCCAGAGCACATAACGCTTCTCACCGTAACAACCGAGAACATTCTTAGCATCTCACTCAATCGCCCGGAGAGCTACAACGCGGTGAACGAAGCGATGAAGGAGGGACTAAACGATGCGTTAAAACAAGCGGAGAAAGATGAGGGCGTTTGGTGGATTGCTCTTCACGTCTGATCTCTGGTAACTGTATTTCATTCCACTATTCAACACGAGGCTGATGCTACCCAGCCATAGCGAGGAGCAGAAACCGCACACGACATCGTCGTGGAAATTTCCCGCAACATTTTGGACGGCAAACATTGTTGAGCTTTTCGAGCGCTCTGCATTCTACGCGGTTTTTATTGCCATTACTCTGTACCTAACCCGCGTTGTCGGGTTTAACGATATTTGGGCGGCGTGGATCGGCGGAGTATTTTCTGCCGGGATGTATTTCCTTCCGCCCTTCACCGGCGCATTCGCCGACAAGATCGGATTTCGCAAAGCAATTCTTTTTGCCTTCACACTACTTACGATCGGCTACTTCACCCTTGGCGCGCTGCCCTACAAAACCGCGGTCATTCCCGCTCTCGTCATTCTGATGATCGGCGGCTCGCTCATCAAATCTATTATCACCGGAACAGTTGCAAAGAACACAACGGCAGAGAAGCGCGCCCGCGGGTATTCGATCTTCTACGGGATGGTCAACATCGGTTCGTTTCTTGGCAAGACCTTTGCATT
This sequence comes from Bacteroidota bacterium, assembly GCA_020052095.1. Taxonomy (GTDB): domain Bacteria; phylum Bacteroidota; class Ignavibacteria; order UBA10030; family UBA8401; genus JAGVPT01. The sequence goes on from JAGVPT010000244.1 coordinate 936, forward strand.
TCCGCTTCGCTTGAAGTGGGGGCTAGAGTCTATCAACTACTATTCTGCAGCGATGACGTTCATTGCATTGCTCGTCGTCTTCTTTTATTACAGAGAGATACGCAACGAAGGGGAAGGCAAATCTCTTCGCGAGGTGTGGAATGGATTCGTGCGGGTAACAACAAAGGGCAGACTCGTTGTCCTTATTATCATCGTGACGGGATTTTGGATCATCCAGCATCAAATGTACGCGACGATGCCGAAGTACGTGCTGCGGACAGTCGGTGAACACGCATCACCGGAATGGATTGCAAACGTAAATCCGTTCGTCGTGATGACGTGTGTCGTGATTGTCACGCACTTCATGAAACATGTGAAAGCTCTTTCCTCCATGATCGTCGGCATGTTGTTGATGCCGATTTCCGCCCTCTTGATGGCATCCAGCACTTTGGTGCAGTCGTTTGGTGGATTGTCAATTTCGTTCTTCGGTCTGTTTTCGGCTCATCCAATTACTGTGATGTTGATTGCAGGTATCGTTGTGCAGGGTCTGGCGGAGTGTTTCATCTCGCCGCGCTATCTTGAATTTTTCTCCCTCCACGCGCCGAAAGGTGAGGAAGGTTTGTATCTCGGTTTCAGTCATCTCCACTCGTTCCTTTCTTCACTTCTTGGATTTGGTCTCTCCGGATATTTATTGACCGCGTACTGCCCGGACCCGAGAACATTGTCCGCAGAGCAATTGCACCACGCGTATGACAACGCATACTATATCTGGTACTACTTTGCAGCAATCGGTTTCGTTGCGGCAATTGCGTTGCCTATCTACCAGCGAATCATGGAGCGCATAGAGAAAAATGAGGCCCGGACCGTGCAGCGTTCGTAATCTGTTAAGAGAGAACAGTCGTTAGATTGCCGTTCAGCATAAAATCAGAAAGACGGAGTCCATATGCCACCATACGAATCTCTTCTCACCTCTCTATTCAACAATGTTCTTACCATCACACTCAATCGCCCAGAGAGCTACAACTCGCTGAACGAAGCGATGAAGAAGGAACTTAACGAAGCGTTCAAGCAAGCAGAAAAAGATGAGAATGTTCGTTGCATCGTACTGCGCGGCGCCGGTGAAAAGGCATTCTGCTCGGGGCAGGATTTGAAAGAGCATAGCGGCTCAAAGCGTTCGCTCAAAGAATCGTTGGAAAAGAGTTACAACCCACTCATCCGCAAAATGCGCACGATCGAAAAGCCAATCATAGGAATGATTAACGGCGTGGCAGCGGGGGCCGGATTGAGCATCGCGCTTGCATGCGATATGCGCATCATGTCCGACGCGGCAAAATTGATCGAGGTGTTCATCCGCATCGGCCTGGTCCCGGATTCTGGATCGCATTGGTTTCTCCCCCGGCTTGTCGGCATGGCGAAAGCGTTTGAGTACTCCGCCACAGGGCGCGATATTGACGCCGTTGAAGCCGAACGCGTTGGACTGGTCAATCGCGTTGCTGCCTCTTCAGAACTAGAAAAAGTGACGATGGAAATGGCGGGAAAACTTGCGGCGGCTCCGACCCGTTCAATCGGTCTCATCAAACGAATACTCAACAAATCGCTTTCATCAGATCTTGATGCATTGTTAGATTATGAAGCCGTCATCCAGGAAATTGCATCAAACACGGAAGATCACAAAGAAGGCGTGAAGGCGTTCTTGGAGAAAAGACAGGCAAAGTTTAAAGGAAAATGATTGCAATGAACAATAAACAATGATCAATGATTAATGAGTAACTGAAGTTACGCAAAGACTGAGAAATGTTCATGCTGAGCAAGGCGCAGAAAGGATATTTTGATCATCCTTCGACGCATCCTGCAAAAAAACGTCCGCCAAAGGCGGACTCAGGATGAACATTTTTTCTGCGCCGCGTCAAAGCATAGTATGACCAAAATTAACCACTTGCGTAACTTCAGTGAGTAATGATTTTTCTGAAGATCTCCTGAAGAAAGATATTGAAATTAGTTGTAGCGCATAAATCACAAAATGTTATATTTCCCGAGTAATCTTTTTCCCTAAATAATCCAGCCAGAAAGGGGTTCATGCAAATCTTTCTACTATGGCGTTAATGCAGTTTTTTAGATTCGTTACATTGTAGTGAGTGCATGAGAAAGTTCTCCGAAATTCTTGGGGCAGTTCTCCTTTTTACTCTTTCTTCCCTTGCCCAAAATACAATTTCCGGATTCATCACGGAATCAAAATCCGGAGAGGTTGTGATCGGGTCAAGCGTTCTTCTCTTTGCCGATACAACGACTGCCTTTATTGCTCCACTTCGCGGTACATCCACAAATAAGTTCGGATTTTATTCTTTGCCGGATATTCCGGAGGGTCATTATTTCGTGATTGTTCGTGCGATCGGTCATCGGACGATCAAAGAAGCGATAAAATGTTCAACAGAACAGCATTCGTTGAAAAAGGACATCCATCTTGTCGAAGAGGCCGTGCAATTGGAGGGAGTTACGGTCGAGGAGATTCACGAAGGACAATTGACTCCCGTTATGAGCAGGATTGACGTTCCGACCGAGTTGATTCAGAAGATGCCGGCGCTGGGGGGTGAGAAAGATGCCTTCCGCGTTATGCAATTGCTTCCCGGTGTGAAAGCAGGCTCGGAAATCTCGAGTGGACTGTATGTACGAGGTGGATCACCGGACCAAAACTTGGTCTTACTCGACGGAGCCGCGGTGTACAATCCGTATCATCTCGCCGGATTCCTGAGTGCGTTTAACACAGACGCGTTGCTCGACGTACGATTGATGAAAGGGGAGTTCCCGGCAGAATATGGAGGGAGGCTTTCTTCCGTTGTTGACATGACGCTGCATGAGGGGACGAAAGAAAGAATTTCCGGAACTGGCGGAGTTAATCTCATTAACTCAAGACTTACAGTCGAAGGCCCTCTCTCTGATAACATGACCTTCATGATTTCCGGTCGGAGAATGTACCTGGATATCCTTGTCTGGCTTGCGGGGCACTCGCACGATGCGCCTAAGTACTATTTCTATGACCTCAATGCAAAACTTAACTACACCATCTCAGAAAACGATCGCGTCTTTGTCAGCGGCTATTTTGGGAGAGATGTGTTAAAATCTTCACCGACAGATTATAGTGTTGTCCGAGATATTTCGTGGGGCAATTCCACCGGAGATGTACGATGGACTCATCTCATCGGCTCCTCTCTTTTCACAAATTTTTCTCTCATCGCGACCAATTATGATTTCAGTTCACATCTTCAGGATGACATTAACCGAACTACACTCGGCAATTTTCTTGGCTCGTCGAAGATCCGGGATCTGGGATTTCGCGGTGATCTTCAGTATTTCATGAATGAACGCCATACGATAAAGTTCGGAGTTGAAGGGACCCGCCACGAGTTCAACTCCTCTGGGGGCACAATCATATTGGGTTCCGGTGGAGGCATTCAGGTAAACATGTCGGCGCTGGAAAGTTCATTGTATGCTCAGGATGAGTGGAGCATTACGCCGGAGGCTGTGGCCAATATCGGTGTGCGTGTGTTGTCCTTCAGCGAGGGAAAATATCTCACACCGGATCCACGCATTTCACTTTCCCTCAAAGTCTCCGATGATGTAACGCTCAAGAGTTCCTTATCGTTTGCTCATCAATTTCTTCATCTGATAAACCACACCGATATCTTTCTCCCAACAGACGTGTGGTTTCCATCAACGGCATCTATTCCGCCAAGCGAGTCGTGGCAGGCTGCAACAGGACTGGAAACGACTCTGCTCAGCGATGAATATAACGCATCGGTGGAGGTATATTACAGAAACATGAAGAACTTGTACGAATACAAAGACTATGCCTTTACATCGTCCGACAATTCGTTAGAAACTCAGTTGACACGAGGAGATGGAAATGCATACGGAATAGAGATCTTCATTAACAAACGCATGGGATCGTTTACCGGGTGGCTTGGATATACCCTCGCATGGACGAAACAAACGTTTCCAGAGTTGAACCTCGGCAAACCATTCTATCCGACGTACGATCGAAGGCACGATATCTCAATCGTCCTTAGCTACAGGCTTGGGCAAAAATGGGAGATAGGGGCGACGTGGGTGTATCGTTCTGGACAAGCGGCGACCCTCCCTTCAGGTTTTTATCTCTATACGCCGATAGGTTCTTCCATCCCTACACCGTTCGGTAGCCCTTTTGTTGGAACGCGTTTGTGGTCTCCACATGATTACGTCTCAGACCGGAATGGTTACCGTTATCCCGCGTACCATCGATTGGACCTCAACGTTATGTACAATAGGAAAGTATTTGGACTCGACTCACAGTTCTCCGTCAATCTCTATAACGCGTACGATCATTTCAATCCATTTTATGTCGAGATAGTGACGGATAACGATCAACAACCGCCGAAACCTGTTTTGAGAAAATACACATTGTTTCCATTGATACCGACGATCGGCTGGAGTTTTAAGTTTTAAACGGAGCGAATAAACCCATGAAGAAGATCAGCACTGTTTTTGCGTTAGCCTTCTCGTTCTTCGCGATCGGTTGTGAAGAAATACTGCAAGTTGACGACCTGCCGTACGACGATCGCATTGTGATCCGTGGGGTGTTGCAGGCCGGCGACACTGTTCGATCATTGTATGTCGCCCACACCTTGCCGTACAAAGAAAACAGCTACTCGTTGGATTCCTACCCGTCGGCAAAGGAACCGGCCGAATGGGTCAAGGATGCGAGCGTTGTTATCACCTGCGACGGAATTCAGTATTCGCTCCACTACAAGGCGGACGGCAACTATGCGAATGATTCCCTATTTGTTCGGACAGGGAAGGCATATTCTTTGAGGGTTGAGTGGAACGGAAAGAAAGTGGAAGCGCAGACTGTGATCCCTGCTGAACCGATAATAGACACTGCGTACATTGCTTCAAGCATTTTCGTCTCAAGATCGTATGAACATTTCACAGAAGAATATTATGAGTACACGTTGAAAGGAGCCATCCGCTACACCAACAACCGGGTTTTCGGGGTCACCTTTGCCCTGAAATATGGATCACTATATCCTGATACATATGTTTTTAGTTATGGAGCGTATGAAACAAATGCGACCTCTGGTGTGGCAAGTTTTGAAGCTCAATCAAAATATTATAAGGATAGAAACGAATCATTCATATTCGCGGTCCAGAGTTTTGACGAACCGTATTATGCATACTACAATACTGCAGAGAACAAACTCAACACTACCACTGGTGGTTATGCTCCTGTCGCTTGGAATGTAATAGGAGAAGGGATCGGGATGTTTATCGGGGCGTCGAGATCGGTGAGCAGACAGTTTAAGTAATGAACTGCGAACAATTAACAATGAGTAATGATCAATGATCAATGAGTAATGGAGATTGATGTTTCCTAGCCGAATGCACAATGAAATTTATCCCTTATCCCTCATCCCTCCTCCCTTTAAGCGCTATATCTCCTTGAAATGTTCGAAAGGCTGTTTGCAACTGTTGCAGTAGTAAAAAGACTTGCAGGCTGTTGACCCGAACGCACTTCTTAATCTAAAGAATTCCTCGATGCTTGCATCGGGGTCATAAAGTACGATCGGATTTTTTATTCAACCAAGATACCTCGACGCTTGCGTCGAGGAGATTC
>JAGVPT010000096.1 GCA_020052095.1 Bacteroidota bacterium
ACATCTTGTCAGTTTCGATTGTCCACTGCGCAAGCTCTGACATATTGCTGGTCTCAACTCCTTCGATCAGTTGGATGTTTCGGATACCACGAGCGTCCAAACAAGTGCCGCAGGCTTTTACTTTGCCTCCCTTCGCAAGCACAGACTTGAGCATACGTTCGATGTTGTAGTAGCCTTGTGGAGTGTTCTGATTTGGGATTGCGCAGCCGACGGCATCTGCCATCAAGAAGACGTTGACTTGTACGGTCGGGTGATCTTTTTGAAGAGCCATTGCTAAGCGCAAAGCATTATATGCTTTTTCTGTACCGTAGGGAGCGTCATTCATAAGAACGAGAATTGACATAGCGGTATTCCAATATATATATGATTGTTCTCAGCCGTTAAACATTAACAGGTATCTTGAGCATTTTAGCTCCGATAATAAGGATGGATCGAAGAAATGTTTTCTTGAACCCGAAGGGAGACAACCACCATTGCTCGAACAAAACTTTTCCGAGATGCCAAGCCCGTCCAATGTTACGGAGTTCAAGTCGAGGGGATGGTTCAGCGAAGAAATCGCCAAAGGCAAATCCAGCAAGACCTTCACCCGCTTCGAGCATACAATAACCAGTTCCGCAAAACTCGGCTTTGGGTGTGCGGCCATTGATTTCATCCACAATGCGACTAGCGACAATTTCAGCCTGAACGTGTGCAAACACGCCAGCTTTCGGCAGCATCATCGTCACGTCGGGTTTCCAACGACCGGGGATGCTGATTGCAGTGATGTCGCCGATTGCATAGACATTGTCGTACTTCGTTTTGAGAGTGAAACGATCAACAGGAACCCATCCAGCTTCATTTGATAATCCGGCATCACGCACAATGCGTGGGCCACGGTGCGGTGGAATTGCGATGAGAATATCGTATCGAGCAGATTCTTTGCCATCAAAAGAGAGCGTATGATTTTGAGAATCAACCGAAGTCAGTCTGTGGAGTGGATGAAAAACAATTCCCTTGGATGCGAGCATCTGCTTGACTGACTCACCAAGTTGCGGTCCAGCGACCGGCATCGGTTGCGGCTCAGGTGTGTACAGGTGAACATTGACTTTATCTTTCAACCCTCGTCTTCGGAAGAAATCGGCAATAAGCATCGCCGCTTCGTGTGGAGCGCCGGGGCATTTGTAAGGTAATGAGCTGACGACCAACGCAATGTTGCTTCCCTTGAAGTCAAGAAGGGCATGTTGGAGTTTCCTAGTTTCCCCGAATGTATAGAAGGAATAGGAACTCTCCGCAAGACCCGGAATGAGTTCTGGCGCAAGTTCAGCACCGAGAGCGATAACCGCGTAATCGTACGTCAGCGTGCGTACTGTTGTGGTGATGTGTCGATTAGGAATGTTAATCCCTGTTATCTCAGCGTGCAGGACTTCGATGCCCGACCTCACGAGTCTGTGAATTGGCGTGGTGATTTTTTCGGGTTTACGATCGCCTGTCATCAACCAGAGAAAGGAAGGTGCGAACGCGTGCTCAAGATTCCTCTCAACGAGCACAACTCTATGATTGTGCGGCAACTTGTTCCGGAGTTCGTTGGCGACAACAATTCCGCCAATTCCTCCACCTAAAATGACAGTAGTCTTGCTGTTCACATTGTCTCCTTTTGCTTTGGTGGACATCTTACTGTCCCATAAGAACAGAAAACGCAACAATCACCCTGCTTGGGTTTTAGGAGCGTGCGGCAATTCTCGCACTCATAAAAATGTTGGCAGGCATCAATTGGCATTGTCTCGGCTTTACGATAACCGCACATTGGACAGATAATGATGGAGACTAGCTCGATATCTTTGATGTTCACAAGCCAATTGCCAAATATGTTGAGGTCGCTCTAGGCTGCAGTCGCTCACCTTACAATCAAAGTCCCAATGCCGCCTTATTCGCTATCGTACGAAATGAGGCTGAAGATGTCGTATTGCGACAGACGCTTACGCGGCTGAAGGAATGACAATTCAATCAAAAATGATAATCCGACGATCGTCCCGCCGAGTTGTTCCACCAATTTGCACGCAGCAAGGATTGTTCCTCCGGTCGCAAGGAGATCGTCGTGGAGGAGCACGCGTTCCCCTTTCCCAATTGCATCACGATGAATTTCGATCGCGTCGGTTCCGTATTCAAGTTGATATTCTTGCCGGATTTTGTCAGCCGGGAGCTTCCCCGGTTTTCGAATCGGCACAAAGCCGGCGCTGAGCACGTACGCAAGCGCGGCACCGCCAATGAAGCCCCGCGATTCAATCCCGACGACTTTGTCGATCCGCTCATTCTTGTACCGTTCGACCATCAGCTCGATGAAACGATGAAATGCCTCTTTGTTCTTGAGCAACGTCGTGATATCGCGAAAAACGATTCCCTTCTTCGGAAAATCGGGCACATTGCGTATGGTTGTGATCAATTCCAAGGGTCCCTCCTCAGTGTCACCACTGTATCTTTTCTTTATTCAAAAATGCGGCGATTCCTTTTTTGCAGTCGCCCGTCATCCGCATTGCCGCATTCATGTTCGCCGCATACTCCAGCAAATCAGTTACATTCATACCATCCATTTTCGAGAACATCTCTTTGATCAGCCCCATGGACGAGGCGCTCGCATTGACACACAATGTATCGGCTATTTCCTTCACGCGGGCGTCAAGGTGTGACGAAGGAACCACCTCGCTCACGAGTCCGATTCCGCAGGCTTCTTTCGAATCGACGATCCTCCCCGACAGGGTCAACTCACGCGCCCTTCCCTCGCCGATGCGCCGGACCAAAAATGTCAGCACGATGGCAGGAATAAAACCGATCGTGACTTCGGTATATCCGAACGATGCATTTTCGGATGCGACGATAATGTCGCACACCGTTGCGAGGCCGCAGCCGCCAGCGATGGCGGCGCCGTCCACTTTCGCGATGACCGGTTTCCGCATCGTGTAGATGAGGTGAAACAAGCGCATCAGGCTTTTAGAATCTTCAAGATTCTGACCGAAGTCGAAACCGGAAAGCTTCCGCAGATACTCCAAATCGGCGCCAGCACAAAACGCTTTTCCCTCGCCCGCGAGGATCACGACCTTGACCTCCGGATCTTTCGACGCCGCGAGAAATGCCTGCATCAATTCATTGACAAGAATATCATCGAGCGCATTTCGTTTTTCAGGACGGGAAAGAGTGACGGTGCAAATTCGTTGGCCGATAGAATACGAGAGGCGGGAAAAATTCATACAACAACAATGATGTTTGACATTCGATGATGCATGAAAATAGAAAAAATGAGTCCGAGAAGCAATTCTGAAAAAGAAAAACCCTGCGGTGGCTGAGCACCGCAGGGTTTCGGAAAGCGACGAGGGTGGATCTCACGCAATGCGCACGACCCTCGTACTGTCTGAGATCCCCTTAGATGTCGTAGTACAGATGGAACTCAAACGGATGAGGACGAAGTGCCATAGGTTTCACTTCCCTTGTCATCTTGTAATCGATCCACGCACCGACAACATCCTCCGTGAACACATCGCCCTTCAACAGGAAGTCATGGTCACGTTCCAGCGCCTTGAGTGCATCCTCGAGCGAACCGGGTGCGGAGGGGACATTCTTCAATTCCTCCGGGCTTAAGTCATAAATATCCTTATCGAGGGGGTCGCCTGGATTAATTTTATTCAGTATTCCATCCAAGCCAGCCATCATCATTGCCGAGAAAGCAAGATAAGGATTGCATGCCCCATCAGGTGTCCGGAACTCGACACGCTTTGTTTTCGGGCTCTGTGAATAGGCCGGGATGCGAACCGACGCACTTCTATTCCGTTGCGAGTAGGCCAGGTTCACCGGGGCTTCAAATCCCGGAACAAGCCGCTTGTACGAATTCGTAGTCGGGTTTGTGAGCGCGCAGAGCGCCGGCGCGTGCTTGAGTAATCCGCCAATGTAGTAGAGGGCCATTTCGCTGAGATTCGCGTAACCATTCCCAAAGAACAACGGCTTCCCGTTTTTCCATAAGCTTTGATGCACGTGCATACCCGAGCCATTATCGCCGAAGATCGGCTTTGGCATATACGTCACCGTTTTGTTGTGCTGCCGTGCAGTGTTTTTAACAATGTATTTGAACAATAGGAGGCCGTCTGCAGCAGTGACGAGCGGCGCATAGCGCAAGTCAATCTCGGCTTGTCCGGCTGTTGCGACTTCATGATGCTGCGCTTCGACATGGAGTCCAGCAGCGATGAGATTTTGTGTCATCTCATTTCTCAGGTTCATGATCGAGTCGGTCGGAGGAACCGGGAAGTATCCCTCTTTGTATCGGGGCTTGTAGCCTAAGTTCGGGCTCTCTACCCGTCCGGAATTCCATTTTCCTTCTGATGAATCCAAAAAGTAATAACTCGAATGTTCATTCGAGTCGTAACGAATGTCATCAAAAATAAAAAATTCGGCTTCGGGTCCAAAGAACGCCGTGTCCGCAATTCCGGTTTGCTTAAGATATGCTTCCGCCTTCAATGCAATGTTGCGAGGATCGCGGTCATATTTTTGTTTCGTTAAGGGGTCGAACACATTGCAGATCAGGCTCAATGTCGGAATCGGGCAAAACGGATCCATGAGCACTGTATCTGGATCTGGAATAATAAGCATGTCGCTCTCATGGATTTGTTTCCATCCGCGAATACTGGAACCGTCAAAACCCAATCCGCTTTCGAACGTTTCCTCGGACACTTCGGTCACCGGCACGGTAAAATGCTGCCATTGGCCTGGGAAATCGACAAACTTCATATCTACCATTTTCACGCCCTTATCTTTGATCATCTTAAAGACACTGTCAACCGCGGTACTTTCGCCTTTTTTGGCCATGCTACTCCTTATGAATTATGAATGACGATAAAAGTGTGATTGAATTTACTTTGTCTTATGAACTTTTACTTTCGTTGTCTCTTTGGAAGTTGAGAGGACCATGCTTGTCATCGTTTTTGTTACGCCGAGCCACGATTGGACTTTCGCGAGAAGTTTTTCCAGACTCTCGGTGTTCTCCGTCCTCACTTTGAGGAGGTGGGTACCTTCGCCTGTTATTCCATGGCATTCTAGAATATCATCGGATGCATTGACGTGATCGACAAACGTGTTGAAATGTTTGGAGGAATCCATAGTAACTAGAACGAACGCTGTAATATCTTTGCCGAGCAGTTTGTGATTCAACTTCGCGTAGTAACCCGTGATAATGCCCCCTTCTTCTAGCTTTCGCAACCTTTCGCTCGCAGCTGGCAGCGAGAGCCCGACCAGATCCGCCAATTCATTCCTGCGTGTACGTCCCTGTTTCTGCAGAAGTTCGAGAATTGTGACGTCTATTTCATCAAGAACCATTGTGTGGGAACCAAAATATTCCGTCGGTGCACGGTTTACTTTTCATAAATTAACTTATTTCAATAAAGACTTAACAAATATAAGGTACCAGAGCTCCATTGTCAAGTGTTTTCAAGGATGGATCGAAAGCCGGGCCGACCGCAGACCGAGTGTTGGTGACAATGAATGCCGGGGGTCTTGGGGGTTCACGACATCCATGCGTCAGGTGGTGATCCACGTTCGTTAAAAATTTCTGCACCTCACGCCGCCTCGAATTCCTTCGCATTGTAATTTCGTTCACACACTCACTGGCAATCCCGAAAACTGCGCATGCCTTTTTCTAACATCCGGTTTCATTGCGCAGGGCATTTCTGAGTATCGTACCTCCTGTTGGCGTTGGTTGAAGGCTGAGCATCTCCGTCAAGAAAAATGCCGGTGCGGAACTATTTCTGATTCCCGACGGAAAGATTCCGGCAGACTCGCTGTCATTCAGTCCACTCGGACCAGCCGGCTCAAACACAAAATACGAAACTGTGGATGTGCGGCGGACAACGGTCTCGAAGCACGAAGAGAACGTGATTCTTCTACTGAGAATCTTCCGGAAGAGACTTTGCCGACGTGAATCAGGTACCTTCAAGTTACCCTACAGTCTTGCCGAAATCAGGGTAAGCTTCCATTCCATGTTCGCCCATATCGAGCCCCTCGATCTCTTCCGTTTCGGAAACCCGCAACCCAAGCGTCTGCTTAATGATGTACCACACGACAAACGCTAGAACGAATGTAAATGCGCCCACTGCGGCAATACCGATCAATTGCGACGTCAGGAGTCCGGTCCCGCCGCCGAAAAAGAGACCGTTTCCGGTTGTCTTCGGAATGAAACGATCTTCAGCGAACAATCCGACACAGAGTGTACCGAATACCCCGTTTGCGAGGTGTACGGCCAGAGCGCCGACGGGGTCATCGATTTTCAGTTTATCGAACCCAATAACCGCAAATACCACAATAACGCCTGCGAACGCACCGATGACGAGGGAACTTTCGACGCTCACAAATGCGCATGACGCGGTTATTGCGACGAGACCAGCAAGACTTCCATTGATGGTCATACTCAGATCCGGTTTACCGAGAAATATCCAGGCGGTAGCGGTTGAAGTCAGAATACCTGCGATACACGCACTATTTGTTGTAATAAGGATGCGGGCGATTGCTTCAGGGTCGGCGGCCATCGTGCTGCCGGGATTGAATCCGAACCACCCCAGCCATAGAACAAGTGCCCCGGTTACCGCGGATGTCATATTGTGTCCGGGAATAGGGTTCACTTTCCCGTCTTTGAATTTTCCCAGGCGCGGTCCGAGCAGGAGAACACCCGCCAGCGCCGCCCAGCCGCCGACAGAATGAACAACAGTTGATCCTGCAAAATCCCACATTCCTAAACTTGCCAGCCACCCGCCGCCCCAAATCCAATGTCCTGTAACGGGGTACATTATAGCAACAAGCACAAAGGAAAAAACTATAAATGAAATGTATTTAATGCGCTCAGCGACGGCCCCCGAGACAATTGTAGCTGCCGTTCCGGCAAACACGAGTTGGAAGAAAAATTTTGCCAGAAGCGGTACGGTAGCCCAACTGATTGAGGAATATACTCCAACGTACGCCTCACCGGTAGCAGGGCTGTTATCAGCACCGTGAATGCCGAACAATCCCTGCAGGCCGACAAATCCCGTTCCGTTCCCAAACATCAAGCCCCAGCCGACTGCCCAGAAGGCCAACGAGGCCACGGCAAAGACAATGAAGTTCTTGGACAGAATGTTTACTGTGTTTTTCGAACGAGCAAAACCGGATTCAACCAAAGCAAAGCCGAGGTTCATAAAGAACACCAACATTGCCGTGATCAAGACCCAGAGTGTATCGAGAACTATTTTCGGTTCCATATTATTGAATGCTCCTTAAGAATGTTCATTGAATATTGCGATTTTCTTTATATTCGAAATATCGCTGCACCTTGATGGCAATTATTCTGTTATTCCGCTGTTTAATTATTGTGAATGAAATTTGCATACAGATTTTCTCAGAATGTTGCGACAGCACCGAGCAGAAATGTTAATTGCTTGTTTTCCGTGCCGATGCCGTTTGTTTTGCTATCAGCCTTTTTGTCGAAGGCTGGAGCGTTAGAGAAATCGTATCTCAACTCGCCGCGAACAAGCAATGCATCAGCAAATTTATACTCGTACGTCCCCGTCACTTCTTTAACATCAAATTTGGGGATTCCGGTAGCTGTCGCGTATCCGATCGGATCGTCAAAAATTTCTTCGCGTAATCCTACTGCGGATTTGTCATCAATCGCAAATCGTTCGTACAATGCTACACCCTTCCAGATTGCAAGTCCCGCATCGGTTTTGGCTTGGCCGTAATCTGCATTCAAAACGAGAGAAAACGCGTCCGTCAATTGCTGTGAGATGATAAAATCAAATACAATTCTCTTGCCATTTTCAGAAGCGGTCAAGTTTTCAAAACCGTCCATAGCATTTGCGATAAGCCCGGTTGAACCTGTGAGCGCATAATTCAACGTGAGACCGACGGATTTAAAATCATTGTTGTCGATAACCGAATTCCAACTGTTGACGATATGTACCGAAGCCGAGAAGTTGCTTGCGACGGGAACCGTTAAACGAATACCCGTGTGATAATATGGAATTGCAAAGGCGAATAGAAATGAACGGCTGTAATTCCAGTTGTTTTGTGATTCGATGACTTCATTTCCCATATGCGTTACAAACTTGCCCACATCTACAGTCAGTCCACTTCCAATAGGCAGTACTGCAGTGAGATATGCTTGTTGCGTATGCGAGAGTGTGCTGATTACGCCAGGTTGCACGACATCGTTCGTTGTTCCGAAATCAAAATCAAAACGGAAGCCGACCGGTTCTGCTTTTTTTTGCACAACAATTTCCGCCAGGCTCAGATTGAATTGGTTTTCTGCGATATCAAAATTACGCAGTTTATTTGTGCGGCTTGCCGGACGTGCAAAATTTTTGCTGTAGTATGCATCCACAAAGCCACTGACGTCAATTTTGGATGCGGCTGTAACAGTTGAATCTTGAGCTTTAGCGCTAGGGGTTACTAAGAAAAGTGCGGTACCTAAAAAAAACAGGAAAAGTATGCGGAACAAAAGAACAGAAAAAGTTTTCATTATTGTTTCCTTATAATCATTCATAAATTTAGTTATTGTGTTTTAGAAAAACGCTACAATGCATCTTCTCCGACTTCCTCGGTTCTTACGCGGACAACCTCTTCGACGGCAAAGACAAATATTTTTCCATCACCGACATTACCGGTTTTTGAAGCTTTCACAATGAGCGAGACGATTTTATCAAGCATCTTGTCGCTGACGACCACTTCCAGTTTGATTTTTGGGAGGAAGTCAATTTTATACTCCGACCCGCGATAGACCTCGGTGTGTCCTTTTTGCCTTCCGACGCCTTTTACCTCGGAAATTGTCATTCCATGAACACCGTTTTCCTGCAATACCCCGCGGACTTCTTCAAGTTTATGCGGCCGTATTATGGCTTCAATTTTTTTCATTCTACCTCCATAAATATGACAATTGTGTTTGGTTTTGGTGGATTCTATTCTTGGTGCGTCTGGGCCAATTCTTCTCCTCTTTCTTTTCGTTGAAAATTACCGCTGCTGCTCATTCAGACGAGATCAGCTTGATCTTGTGTGGTTTCCGGCTTACTTTTGAAAGCAGCAGGTCGAAAAAAACGCCGGGGAGGCAACTCCTCCACGTTATTCCTCTTTTAAAATGGACAATATCGTGTCCTCACCCATCAAGGGTGACTCCATTGTGCGAACGCGCCCACGTTCGATCTGCACAATGAAGAATACGACTGAGGTTCGACCTGCTCTTTTTTTTTAGGACATTACCGCGTGTAGAGATTTTCCTGTCTTATTCCATAAGCCCATGATCGGCTCGTAGATTCACGCCCGCTGTTCCAACCGATCAATACATTATAATATAATGTACAAGTCGATATTGTCAAGTGTTTATTAATATAATTTTTAGTATTGCCTTACTTACTAAGGTTCTCTAGTGTACCGGCAGTATAATAAAAAAGCCGCGTCGGAGTGCGACGCGGCTTGCAATTATTCCCTCTGCAACAGAGAGGACTATTTCATAATTCTGTTTCGATCGTACTTTACGTTCCCTTCGTAGATGGTTAGTTGAACTTCAAAATTAATATCCAAGATGACAAAATCAGCGTCCTTGCCGACTGCGAGAATTCCTTTCCGACTTTCCAATCCAAGTACTTTCGCGCCATTCAACGATGCCATACGAACGGCATCGGTGAGAGGAACACCCACCAATTCAACCATATTCTTCACCGCCCTTTCCATCGTGAGGGTGCTGCCGGCTAACGTCCCGTCTTCAAGAAAAGCTTTCTTGTCCTTTACTTTTATTTTTTGATCCATAAAGGTGTAGTCGCCATCCGGCATTCCGCTCGCTCGAATAGCATCGGTAATCAGAACGATACCGCCATCTCCTTTGATATTATACATTAGTCTCATCACGGCAGGATGAACGTGGATACCATCGGCAATCAACTCCAACTTCAGTTCGTTCCGTAGCAACCCCCCGACAATCACTCCCGGCTCCCGATGGTGAAACGGTTGCATTGCATTAAACATGTGAGTGACATGAGCTGCGCCGTTATCGATCGCCGCTTCGATTTCATGAAAAAGTGCCATCGAATGACCCACGGATAGAACAACTCTATCATTGGCCGCGGCGCGCATCACATCGTGGCAACCGGGAAGTTCCGGAGCAATCGTCATGAGCTTTATATATCCCTTGGATGCCGAGTACAATTGATTCCAACTGTCAACGTCGGGCTTCCACAAATACTCTTCCTTCATCGCCCCTTTCATTTCCGGATTAATGAAAGGACCTTCCATATGAATCCCCTTCACGTTCGTGTATTTATGCGAATCGACATACTTAGCGATGCGCGCGACATCCTTTACCAACAGTTTCAACGGCTTGCTGTAGAGAGATGCGAGGAGTCCGGTTGTTCCGTGCTCGAAGAAAAATTCTGACACTGTTCCAATTGATTCCTCATTGTCATCCGCGAATCCCGCTCCCCCGCCGCCGTGGACCAATACATCGATGAAACCCGGCGTCAATATCATCCCGTTCATGTCATAGCTTTTCATCGAAGACGGAATTTCTACATCTTCCACGCCGCCAAGCGCAGATATTTTTTTCCCCGTTACGATAACCGATCCGTTTTCGATGATCCTAAACGGGGTGACGATCTTCACATTGCGAACAGCGTAGGTCATTGTTCCTCTTTTCAGTTTTGCGCCAGCGCGATGTTGGCCCGGAAGGCGTCCATCGCTTGCGAAATATCTTTCGCCCCAAAAATTGCGCTCCCGGCAACAAGAACCCTTACACCGGCCTTTACGAGATCCGCAACATTGCTCTCGTCGACTCCGCCATCGACCTCGATCAATGTTTTCAGATTCCGCGATGCGATCATCTCGTTCAGAGATCGTATTTTAGCAAGAGTTTCCGGAATGAATTTCTGCCCTCCGAAACCGGGGTTTACTGACATCAACAGCACCAAATCGACATGCGCCAGAATCCCTTCCAGCGCTGAAAGAGGAGTTTCGGGTTTCAGGCTCACTCCGGGTTTCATTCCCCTCTGCCGAATTGACGCTACGGTGCGATCCAATAGCGGACATGCTTCGACATGAACAGTGAGGTAGGTTGTTCCGGCTTTTTGAAAATCGTCGAGAAAAAAATCGGGATTTTCTATCATCAAATGCGTATCGAGAGGTAGTTGCGTCAGCCGGTGAACGGTCTTTACGATGGCAGGCCCGAAGCTAATGTTCGGCACAAAATGACCGTCCATAATATCAAGATGGATCAGATCAGCTCCCGCCTTCTCAACGACGGAAATCTGAGCGCCCAGCTTCGCAAAGTCTGCCGCAAGGATTGAGGGCGCGAGCAATATCGGATTCCTTGTTGCCATAGATCTCAGTGTTCTCTTCTCACTCCCTTATTTTCGGGAGCCTGCGCAATAAACAGGTCGATAGATTTGCCATAACCGACTACTTCATTCATTCGTGGCAATTGATCGATTACCGTGTTCGGAAGAAGGTCGGCGTTAATTTGATACGTAATACTGCCTACCTTGAATCCTTTTTGGGTTAGGATCTTCTGTGCTTCGGTCAATGTTTTCCCGACTACGCTCGGGACTACGAGGCTGTCCATTGTTTGCCCGGCACTTTCAGTCACTCTGATGTACGAACCGCGCTTTACCTTTGCCCCCGCCGTTACATCCTGCGAAATTATGGTCCCTTCTGGAAATTCTTTTGAAATCTCGCGAAGAACGCTCCCGAGTTTCAACCCCGAGCGCTCCAAGGCAAATTTTGTGTCCCGAATGGACCGTCCTTTCAATTCCGGAACGATCGCGAGTTGCTCGCCGCCGCTGATCGTCAGATATACGCGCCGATTGGGCTTGACAATCTGTGACGGAATCGGATTCTGTGCCACGACGTATCCTTCCGGATATTCTTTGTCCGGACGCACTTCTCCTCTTCGCGGTTCGAGTTTCAGCGAGTCCAAAACGTGAAACGCATCGACCTCAGACATGCCAATGACATCGGGTACGGAAAGAGTTCCCCCATGGTTGACATACCACGGCAAAAAGATTTTGTCGAGGATGATGACAAGTGCGAATAATGAGCCAATGGTCCACACTATGATTTTTGCTATTTTCGAACGATAGAAGTCCTGCATCTTCTTCTTTTACTCCAAGTATCAACTCACATTTTGTGAGACAAATCCGATCAGCGGTTCATTAATGCCGCAAGAGGGATTCAATGTATTTTCCCACGATATCAAACTCAAGATTTACTTTAGACCCTGCACTATACTCGTGAAATATTGTATTCTCAAATGTGAACGGAATAATTGCTACTTCAAAGCGATCGGCAAAAAGACGTGCGACCGTCAAACTGACGCCGTCGACCGCAATCGATCCGACCGGAATTAAATATCTCCTGAAGCGCTGCGGAAAGCCTATCGTGTACATCCAGCTTGCCTTCAGATTGGTTCGTTTCAGTACTGTGCCTGCCGTATCGACATGTCCCTGCACAAGGTGCCCTCCCAAGCGCTGGTGCAAAGTTACGGCGCGCTCGAGGTTCACTTTACTGCCACTTCGAAGCCCCCCCAAACTCGTCTTGCGAAGGGTCTCTTTTACAGCATCGAGGGAAAACGAACCCCGCTTACGCGAGACGACCGTGAGGCATGTCCCGTTCACAGAAATGCTATTGTCGACACTTAAGCCCGTGAGAACTTGTTTTGCCTCGATCTCAATTCGCATTCCATCACCGCGAACTCGAATCGCCTTTACTTTTCCTATTTCTTCGATTATCCCGGTGAACATAATTATTGGATCTCGTGATCGTAAATTATCTTTGAAATGCGCGCAATCGCTTCAATGCCTTTCTTCGCATCTTTCAGATCCTTCGACAAAACAACAAGAACGTACTTTCTTCCATCCGGCAAATAGATGATACCCGAATCGTGTTGCACTCCCGAAATGCTTCCGGTCTTGTGCGCCACTTTCACTTTCTTCGGAAGCATACCGGGGATCATCTCATTGAATTTCTGATGAAGCAAAACATCGAGCATCTCGTCGCAGGCCTTTCGGCTCACGAGTTTTTTACGGGCAAGCTTTTCATAGACGATCGATAAATCCTTGGCCGTCGTGGTATTGTTCTTGCCGGCGTCAAATGCTTTGCTATCTTCAACGCCGCGAAGAATCTGAATATCCTTCAACCCCATCCCCCTCATTGTCCGTTGGACATTTCGCGCGGCGATTTTTTGCAAAAGAAGATTTGTCGCAAGATTGCTGCTTACCGTGATCATGGCATAGACGAGAGTACGAATCGATTCCTTCTTGCCCAGGAGGGCGTATAGGCTGTCGTCACTGTCACTTGAAATATCCAATGAATAGGGGCTGCCGTCGATTAAGCTCGAAAAATTATTGACAATTTGTATAGAGTCGTCGAGCGAAAATTTCTTCTGCCGAGCCTGATTGAACACTTCAATCATTACGGGCGTTTTCATCGTGCTCGCAGCATGGAAGCTTTCCGTCGCATTCCGGTAAATCGTCTTTCCGGTTTGCAGATCCTTGAACGCAATCCCGAACTTCCCGTCGGTCGCGGTCACGATAGAATCGATCTGAGTCTCCACTTCCTTCAGGTTTATACGAGCGGATTTTGGATACGAGGATGCAAGAACAACAGCGCACAAGAGAAGCGGGATGACCTTCACACTAATTCCCCTTTCGATAAGAAATGTATCCTTCCACGTAGTGATCGCCTCCGACGCGTCTACCAGTTTTCCGGACAATGCGGAAAGACTCTTTGACGTCATCAAATAGAGGGATGCCATGGTTGAATTTCTTTGGTGATGTGAAGAGATATATTTTCTGTACTGCCCTTCTCTGCAAAAATTGGCGGTACATTTTCTGTCCACCCTCTACGAGAAGTGAAGCAATGCCTTTCTTGGCAAGCTCTTTGAGGATTCTTTCAACAGGGATAACTCCATTGTTCTTTCCATTCACGACTATCACTTGAACTCCCCTGTGTCTAAGCTCATTGATCCTCTTTGCGTCTGACTTTCCCGTAAGAACAATCGTCTTCCGTCGAAACTTATCATTGAAGAGGCGCGCTGTTAACGGAGTGCGAAGTCTCCCGTCGACGAGCACCCGAAGGGGATTCCGGCCTTTGATGTGACGGACAGTCAGTTGCGGATTGTCCGCGATGGCCGTACCTGCGCCCACAAGCACAGCATCGTATTCACCACGAAGGCGGTGAACAAGGGTGCGCGATTTTTTTGATGATATCCATCTTGACGATCCGTCTCGCCGTGCAATAAATCCGTCGTTTGTTTGTGCCGCCTTTATCGCTACAAAGGGCGTTCCCGCCGTTATGTACCGTGAGAACTTCTCGTTGAGACGCTCAGCTTCCGATCGGCATAATCCTGTAACCACAGACACGCCAGCCCGCCGGAGTGCTCGAAATCCTTTTCCTGCCACACGCGGATTAGGATCTTGAATCGCGGCGACTACTTTTCTGATCCCGTGCCGGATAATTGCATCCACACATGGGGGCGTTTTGCCGTGGTGGACGCAGGGTTCGAGGTTCACGTACATCGTTGCACCCTGAATACTCGAGTGCCGTCGGAGTGCATCGCCGATTGCATTTATCTCGGCATGCGGTCCACCATATTTTTCATGGAACCCTTTCCCAAGAACCTTGCCATTCAGAACAACAAGTGCGCCAACGACCGGATTGGGACTGACGGCCCCGACTCCTTTTTTTGCGAGCGCAAAACACATGCGCATCCGTTCTTCATCTTCACCACGACTCATAAGGTACATCATTGTAAAACAAAATGGACATCACAGACAATTTCAGCAGCTGTCTATGATGTCTCCGTAACAATTTGGGCGCTCATCACTTAAAGTAGATTTCTTTTCCTTTGGCAGCAGATTTGTAGATGGCGTCGACAATTCTCATCCGTTGTACGGCTTCGTCCGCAGTGGAGATAACGGGATGGAGGCCGCGGACGGCACCAATAAAATGCTTCAACTCATTTTCATACGACCGCCGAAACAGATTTTGCGTGTCGTCGACTTTGCCCGGAGTAACATTAACGATACTTCCGTGCATTTCGCGGTGGATCTTCAATGGATTCAGCTTCGCGCTTCCCTTCTCGCCGTAAATATTGCAGTAAAACAACTCATGCTCTATGTAGAAGCTCCAGCTCACTTCGATCGTAATCGTAGCCCCGTTTTTCAAGAAAAGAAAAACCGCAGCGGAGTCTTCCACGCCGGGTGTTGTGTGCGAATAATTGGCGGCATTAACGCGCTGAACGTCGGGGTACCCCGTCATCCAGAGAGCGAGGTCGAGCATCACGATCCCGAGGTCGAGAAACACTCCGCCGCCGGATTTATCTTTATGACCCATCCACGTGCTCTGATCGGTAAGTTTCTTGAGCCAGCCCCCTTTGACGTAAAATATTTTCCCAAGGTCGTTGTTTTCGATAAAACTCCGGAGAATCATCGTGTCTGGACGAAAACGGTTGTTCATACCGACCATTACTTTCTTTTTCGATTTTTTTGCAGCATCGGCAATTGCAACAGCTTCAAGATATTTTCGGGCGATGGGTTTTTCAATGAAGATATCTTTTTTGGCTTCGAGACATGCCAGGGCTACTTCTTTGTGCGCGTTGGTCGTCGTGCAAATGTCGACAGCATCGATTTCTTCCGACAACAGCATCTCATGGACGTCTGTATAGTAACGCTTGACGCCGAATTTGTCGGCAAGAGCTTTCGCGCGCGATTTGTCCTTGTCGCATACGCAGGTAATCGCTGCGTCTGGCACTTTGGTGAGAATAGGAAGGTGAAAAACCTGTGCAATCCAGCCTAGTCCAACAATACCGATTTTTGCTTTTTCCATTGTTGGTGAGAAGTTAATCGTAACGGTGTTTATTGTGCTATTCTTTCAACCGATCGTATGATCGGAGGATTCGCTTCGCAGAATTCCCGCACCACTTCTGCGATTCCTGCGGCGTCGAGCTTCACGATCTTGTGAAGTTCGGCCGGAGATCCGTGCTCGATGAACTCATCCGGCACGCCGTGAACGCGCACTTTGACGTCGCCATGTTTCAATTCGGTCAACGTTTCAAGGATGGCCGCGCCGAATCCTCCGTGAATGCTATTTTCTTCGACTGTGACGATGCGGTCAAATCTCGTGAGTAGACTCTCGAGCAGATTCTTATCAATCGGCTTCACGAAACGCATGTTGACAACTTCAGCAAGGATCCCCTCCTTCGCCAATATGTCCGCCGCCGCGAGGGAATTTAACACCATCGTTCCGACACTCAGAATTGCGATATCATTTCCGGTCCGAAGAATTTCTCCCTTGCCGATCTCAATTTTGTCGAATCCCTTTTTCAATGGGACGCCGAACGCGGTGCCGCGAGGATATCGCAATGCAACAGGTCCGGCATGGTGTTCCACCGCTGTATAAAGCATGTCACGCAATTCACTTTCGTCCTTAGGAGCCATTACGACCATCCCCGGGATGCAACGCAGGTACGACAAATCGAATGTCCCGTGGTGTGTCGGCCCATCCGCACCCACAAGGCCGCCTCTGTCAAGAACAAAGACAACATGTAAATTCTGCAACGCGACGTCGTGGATTATTTGATCGTATGCCCGCTGCAAGAATGTCGAGTAGATTGCAGTTACGGGAATATAGCCTTCAGTGGCGAGACCGGCGGCAAACGTTACGGCATGCTGTTCCGCAATGCCCACATCAAAAAAGCGTTCGGGCATCGCTTTCTGCAATGCGGTAAGTCCTGTCCCGTCGGGCATTGCGGCAGTGATGCCGACGACCTTCTGATCTTGCTTGCATATTTCGACGAGGGCATCGCCGAAAATTGTCGTAAACGCCGGAGGCGCATTCGGATTCTTGGGGGAAATTCCCGTTACTTTGTCGAAAGGCGTTACGCCGTGTAGTCGAGTCGCTTCTCTTTCTGCCGGCGCATACCCCTTCCCTTTTTCAGTGATCGCATGAATGAGGATCGGCCCTTTGAGATCTTTCACGTGACGAAAGATTTCTACAAGTTTCACGACGTTATGTCCGTTGAACGGTCCAAAATAGCGAAAGCCCAGGGCCTCGAATAACATCCCCGGTGTAATAACCGCCTTCAATCCTTTTTCAACATTTTGCGCAACCGAACGCAGGCGGTCGCCAAATGAATCCAACTTTCCAGTCAAATTCCAGACATTCGCTTTGAACTTGTTGTAGCTGGGATGGGTCAGCACTTCGGCGAAATAGCTATGAAATGACCAAAGATTCGGCGCGACTGATGAGAGGGATACCATGCGGTTATCGTTCAAAACGACGATCATATCTTTCTTCAGGAGGCCCGCATTATTCATCGCCTCATACGCCATGCCTCCGGTCAGCGATCCATCGCCTACAACCGCAACGACTTTGAATTTATCGTGGTTGAAGTCGCGTGCGGTCGCGATTCCAAGCGCAGCAGAAATCGCAGTGCTCGCGTGCCCGGCACCGAAGGTGTCAAATTCGCTTTCACTTCGTTTCAGAAATCCGCTAATGCCATTGAGCTGGCGAATGGTATGAAATCGGCTTTTGCGTCCGGTGAGTATTTTGTGAGGATACGCCTGATGCCCGACATCCCATACCAGTTTGTCCTCAGGCGTATTAAAGACATAGTGAAGCGCAACCGCAAGTTCAATGGCGCCGAGACCGGCACCGAGATGCCCTCCAGTTTTCGAAATCGAGTCAACGAGGAATTCGCGTATTTCTTTGGAGAGAGTGCGAAGATCCTTCACTTCTAATCTTCGTAAATCGTACGGAGTATCTATTTTGTGAAAAAAATTTGTGGACGCTTCAGGCATTACATTCTCCGTCATTCAAAATCCGCCAATTCAATTTTGCCGCTCAGGTCTTTGCTGAGCTTCTTGATCTTTAATTCTGCCTTCGAGAGGGTCTCCATGCATTCTTTGGACAGCTCAATTCCCTCTTCGTACAGTTCGATGGCATTTTCGAGCGGCACTTCGCCCTGCTCGAGCGAATCGACGATTTTCTCCAATCGTGCTAGAGACTGTTCAAATGTTCTTTTTGAGGTTTCTTTTTTTGAAGAGGCCATCTTCACTCTAAGCTTTCTTCACCGATTCTACGAGTGATTCTGCTTCGCCATCCCGAAATATCACCGTGATATGCTCTTTCGCCGACAACTGAGCGACCGACGGGACGATCTTCTGATTTCGATAGACGATGGTGTAGCCACGTTTAAGAGCCAGTTCCGGGTCAAGCGATTGAATGCGTTTTGTGAAAGACTGCGCACGCTGGCGATCCATCGTTAGACGTTGGCCAACAATTTGGTGCAACCGGCGCTCCACTTCATCAACCCTTTGACTCCGCTGGCGAAACAAGTCTAACGGCTTGTTGAACGAGTAACTTCCCACCAAGCCTTGGACTTTTTCCTTGCTGGAACGAAGCATGTTGACGACAGAATTTTGAATAGTATAGGAAAAATGTCGTAGAATATCAATGACATCATTCCTGTCCCGTACGACCAATTCGGCCGCTGCCGACGGAGTAGGCGCTCGCAAATCTGCGACGAAATCACTTATACTGAAATCAATCTCATGACCCACGGCACTCACGGTTGGAATTCTCGAAGAATAGATGGCGCGAGCAACAATTTCTTCGTTGAACGCCCAAAGATCCTCCAGCGAACCGCCGCCCCTCCCAACAATGATCACGTCGATATCAGAAAATGAATTAAGATCTTGAATCGCCTCCGCAATTTCTTCAGCGGCTCCAATTCCCTGAACTTTCACTGGAGCCACAATGACCTCGAGTGCAGGAAATCTTCGCGCGAGAATATTCAACATGTCCTGGATCGCCGCTCCCGTCGGCGATGTGACGATTCCTATTTTTTGCGGATACTCCGGCAGCGGTTTTTTCTGGGCTTCATCGAACAAGCCTTCTGCGCTCAGTTTTTGCTTGAGACGATCAAACGCGAGCTGAAGCTCACCGATTCCCACGGGTTGAATTTGAAGACAGTCAATTTGATAATTTCCACGCGGTTCGTAAACGGTGATATTACCCCGAACAATTACTTTCATCCCATCATTGGGGCGGAATAGGAGTTGAGCTACCCGACTCCGCCACATTACCGCGGACAACGATGCACCTGCGTCCTTCAATGTGAAATAAAGGTGGCCGGAAGAATGATTCTTGCAATTCGAAATTTCCCCTTGGACCCATACTTCGCTGAATCCCATCTCGAGAACGCCCTTGATGCGACGGGTAATCTCTGTTACCGACAATATGTTCTTTTCTTCAGCCATGGATTAATAATATACCGGAAATTGTCTTAATTTCAAAAATTGCAAAGCGCTCGCTAGTGTCTCACTTTCCTCAGGACAGAGAGAGCCATCTTGGTAGACTCCATCTTCTCGTTGAGCAGCACCCCTGACGCTACGCGTCTTCCCCTCCTCATTGAGGAGGGGACGGCCCGACCTGTCCGCCGTCTCGATGGGCGGAAGCGCCAGGGGTGGTGGCAAACAATCTCGATGGTGTCTCACTTTCTTTGGGACAGAGAGAATGGAATTGGTGACCCATCGAATCCTAACGGACAATGAGCTTATCTATCTTGCTCCGGCATAAGAGGAAGAAGAGAGACGGCATATCTGCTCAAAAAGAGACCCTACTCAACGCTCGGCGAAGAAAACTTTTGCTCTAGTGTACGCCTTTGCGTATATTGGCAAACCAAATGGAGAGAACATGAAAGTGGACGTATTGGCGTTCGGCGCCCATCCGGACGACGTGGAGATTACCTGCGCCGGCACGGTTGCAAAACTGGCCCGGAACGGAAAAAGTGTCGGCATTATTGACTTGACACAGGGAGAACTTGGAACGCGCGGGACAAAATCAATTCGCAAGAAAGAGGCAGAAGAAGCAGGGAAAATCCTCGGCATTGCGTTTCGTGAAAATCTGAAAATCCCCGACGGAAATATTGAAGTGAACAGGAGAAATGTAACAAGAATTATTGAAACATTGCGCGCGTACCGACCGGAAGTAATCCTCTTTCCCCACTCGCTCGAACGTCATCCTGATCATGAACATGCCTTCCAATTATGCAAAGAAGCGTGGTTCTATGCGGGTCTTGAAAAAATTTCGACAACGGTAAACGGCCGTAGACAAGAGCCGTTCCGGCCGAAGAAATATTTTCATTTCATGCAGAAGTATGAGTTTACGCCTTCTTTTATCGTCGACGTTTCGAATGTCTACGAGTTGAAAACAAAGTGTTTGCATGCCTACGAGTCACAATTTCACAATCCAAGGAGCAAGGAGAGGGAAACCCTCCTTTCTTCGAAGCTTTTTCTCGAATACATCAGGGCGCGGGATTTGCACTACGGCGGTCTGATTAATGTCGAGTTTGGCGAACCGTTTTTTTCCATTGAACCAATTGGCGTAGACTCATTCTTTGGATTGAAGATGTGACGACCCCCGACCTCCAAGAGCCGAAATCTCTTTCGATCATGCCTCAGGATAGTGATACTACCGAAGCTTCCCCCACGTGTCCGCTATGCAAGAAGAATAAAAGCACTTCGTTTCCCATCTCTTACTTGCTTGATCAGAAAACATTTGATGCAAGGAAGTGTCTTTCGTGCAATTTTGTCTATCTTGCTCCCCGGCCGACCAGTCGCGAGATAGCACTCATGTATAGCGACGAATACTTTCTCCACGACGGCGCCGACTTTGGCGCACATTCTGCCCAGGACTACGAAACTGCTGCACGGCTTGGCTCGGTGAAATTTCCAGAGATCCTGGGATGGATCAAGAAATATCAAACGGACGGTAAATTCTTTGAGATAGGCTGTGGCATGGGATATTTTCTGGATTATGCACGACAACATGGTTTCGAAGTCTCAGGGATTGAGTTTGCCGCGCTTGGCGCAAATGCATGCAAAGAGAAGTTCGGGCTAGAGGTTCTCCAATCATCATTTGAGAAGTACCCCGTTAAGGAGAACTTGTACACCGTAATTTTCATGGGAGACGTACTGGAGCACTTCAATGAACCGTTGGAAATGCTCCAGAAGGCTCACGCGATGCTAAAGTCGGGCGGAATTGTTGCGGCAGAAGTTCCATCGATGTTTAATAGCATCACGGGAAGACTAGCAGTGGCCGGGCTGAACATTCTTGGCAAAACAAAGAAAATGCCAATGCCTCCGTACCATGTAAACGAGTTTACTCCGCGCACACTAGCTTTGATGCTCAAAACCGCGGGCTTCGGCAGCGTCAGAATTGTGCAGAGAATAAAATCGCCGCAACGCATAACACTCAGGGGAAATGTGTTTGAAAAGACAACGAAGAAGTTCCTTCAATACCCAAACTTTTACATTACACGATTGGCAGGAGTTCTCGGGGACAGACTCCTTGCGATAGGAATCAGGACTTAGCGGATTCTGAAAAACTGTTACCTAAGTCATTGCGATACCAGCCTCAGTCGGCTGAAGGGATCCCGGATATTAACTTGGTATTGAGACTGCTGCCTCGCTTTTCTATAAGCTCGTATGTCGCTTCACGCAGTGACATCTATCCGGAGTTTTTCAGATGCGCTTCAAATCATCTCTATTTGTGATTGTTCTTGATAAAGCCTTGTAAATACTGTAACTTCTTGAGCAGGGACAAAAAAAGGTGCATATTTTCCAATAAAAGCGAAGCAGGATTACCGCAATTCCTGAGAGTGGGATAAAGAAAACCCGGTTTTGGATGGATAACGGGAATTTATTCAGCGGCACGATTGTTGAGTATTTAGTCAGAACGAATAAATGAGACGCTTTCCCAAACATATCGTTGTAGTCGGCCGGTTACTCGTAGTGTTGTTTGTCTTGGCCAACTCAGGCTTCACAGCAGTCCTTCATCAATGCGCGATGGGCGGCGAACAGTCTGCCCAATCCAATCAAACCATCGAGTGCTGCAGCACTTCGAGCGAAAATAGCCGCAGCGCGTGCGAGGTTCCGCAAGCCACACCGTCATCGTCGATTGTCAATCAATTCACTTGTCACACAAATACAGTTGTTGGCGGACTGGCTGGTACGTCTGCCCTTCTCGAAAAGGAAAGCAAGACCCAACTCTCAAAGCTTGGTGAATGGTCAGGAAATCTTGCGCAAGAGATCGTTTTCAAACCGATCATTAACCACTCTTTTACCCTCGCTCACTTCGCTATAAACACGTCTCCGCCCTCTGTGGAGAAGTGTGTCCTCAACTCCTCTTTTCTTATCTAAATAGCACCTTCCTCATATCGTAAGGCTCGAAGGGTGTATTCTGTCCGCCCCTTTTTGAGCTGAACGGTTCCTTGCTCTCTCTCTGCCTTAGTTCTTGATTGTGAAGCTTACAGAGACAACAATCGGATTTCCAATAGCTAATTAATAATGAAGGAGTATCAGCAAATGCTGAAAGTCATCGCAATCCTGACCATTGCTTTCACACTAATCGGTCCGGCGCAACTTTTGTCCCAAGAATCGCAGCCGCTTAATCTTGATGAACTTGTTGCCGAGGCGCTTCAAAATAGCCCGCAGCTTCGATCTGCACGGAACCAGGCGGCAGCAGCAAGAACAAAAGTCGACCAAGTGACGTCGTGGGATGCACCGCAAATCGGATTTGAATTTTATCAAACTCCGATTCAGTCATTTCCCAATCCACTCAAGAATGGAATGGAGACCGACTACTTCGTTCAGCAGATGATTCCTTTCCCCGGAAAGCTCTCAGCGATGGGAAAAGCCGCAGAAAATACTGCAGGCATGATAGATCAAGGATACAAAGCACTTGAGCGACGAATTATCCGTGATTTGAAATCTGCATACTACGAACTCTACCTCGTCCAACGCAAAATCCAAATCAACGCCGAAAATCAGGAATTGATGAGGAAATTTGCGGAGATCGCGCGCAAGCAATACGAAGTCGGAATGGGCCAGCAGGCAGATATTTTGCGCGCACAGACCGAGCTGTCGACACTCATCAACGAGGGTGTTAATCTCCTGAAGGAAAAGAAAGTAGTGGAATCGATGATCAACACGACATTGAGTAGACAGGCAAATGCTCCTCTCGGGTCCGTGGCTGATGTCGAGAATACAATCCCTCAATGGACATTCGAGCAACTTCGTCCGCTTGCTCTTGAGAATCGTCCTGAACTAAGGGGAATGACTTTCAATATCGATATGAACAAAGCTGAATTGTCCGGCTCAAAACGTGAATATTACCCGGATATAATGGCACGTGTTATGTACAAAAACATGGCTGACAGTAAAGACGATTTTTGGTCTGCCATGGTTGGAATCAATGTTCCACTGGCGTTTTGGTCGAGCGGAAGATACACATCGAAGGTCGAAGAAAATGAACTAAATGTGCGCAAGGCAGAAGATGACCTTGCGAGCATGAGCAATATGGTGTCATTTGAAGTTCAGGATGCTTTGGTGAAAGTGCAATCCAATTACAATTTGGTTCTTCTCTATAAAAACACCACCATCCCACAGGCAGAACAAACATTGCAAGCGACACTGTCGGCATATCAAACGGGCAAAACAGAATTCTTAATGGTCATCGATGCTTATCGTATGCAACTCATGGCAAAATTGGATCATTACATGTCGGTGATGAGCTATATGGCAAGCCAGGCACAGTTGGAACAAGCCGTCGGGTTGGACATTGCACACATTTCGGAACGAGTTCAGTAATTTTATCATCAAGGAGTACGTAATTATGAAGAAAGTCATTATCACAGCAGTTGTCGGCATTCTCCTGGGTTTAGGCGTTGGTTGGTTTGTCTTTCATCCCAGCGCTAAGAGCAACGCTTCTAAAGAGCGTAAGATTCTTTTTTATCGCGATCCTATGAATCCACAAATAACCTCCCCGACGCAGAAGAAATCCTCGGACGGAATGGACTTTGTACCTGTCTATGCGGAACAGTCCGGGGGGACCGGAGAGAAAAAGATCGCCTATTACAAAGATCCGATGCATCCATGGTTTACGTCAGACAAACCGGGGAAGGCTCCCGATTGCGGAATGGATCTCGTGCCTGCATACGAAGGCGAAAGCGATACGAAAGGGATCAAGATTGATCCGGTCACTGTCCAGAATATTGGCGTCAAGACTGAAGTCGCAGAAAACAGGAAGCTCACCAAGACTATCCGCGCAACTGGCAAGGTCGATTATGACGAGACGAAAGTCTACTCCGTAACGACCAAGATTATGGGATATGTCGAGCGACTTTATGTTGATTATACCGGAAAGACTGTTCGCAAAGGTGAAGTCCTCATGGATCTGTACAGCCCTGAGCTGGTGACGACACAGCAGGAGTACCTTCAAGCGATTCGCTATCAAAAGGAATTAGAAAAGAGCAGCATTGAAGAGGCGCGCAAGGGCGCCGAAGAACTTGTGCAAAGTGCAAAGCGTCGACTTCTCTACTGGGATATTCCGGAGAGCGAGATCAAGGCGCTTGAAGAACGCGGAACGCCAAAGAAGACGATGACAATTGTTTCTCCGGTTGATGGTGTTGTGATGGATAAGATGGTACTTAAGGGACAAAATGTTATGGCCGGAATGACGCTCTATAAAATAGTTGATCTTTCTACCGTGTGGATTCTCGCAGATGTTTATCAATATGAACTCCCGTGGTTGAAAGTGGGACAGACGGCCGACATCGAGCTGTCATATCTTCCAGGCAAACAGTTTAGCGGTACGGTGAGCTACGTCTATCCATACCTCAACATGGAAACAAAGACTGTAAAAGTGCGAATTCAAGTGACCAACACACTTAACATAGAATTCAAACCGGAAATGTACGCGACAGTTAAGCTTTCATCGCCGCTGGCTATAAATGCTGTGACAGTTTCAGACCAGGCGATCATTCGTACGGGTGCGAGAAATATTATTGTGGTTGCACTCGGCGGCGGATACTTTGATCCACGAGACGTTACGGTAGGTGTAACCGCAGATGGATACACCCAAGTTCTTGATGGTATACAGGCGGGAGAGAGTATTGTCACCTCATCGCAATTCTTAATTGATTCCGAAAGCAATCTGAAAGCTGCAATCAATCAGATGAAGGGGCATGAGGGAATGGACATGTCCAAACCGATGGAAGAAAAGTCGGACTCCTCCGGCCAGCACAAGGGTCACGATATGAATGGAGCGCCCAAAAAGGATCAATCCAAGGCACATGAGGAGCACGTGCCCAAAAAAGTGCATCAAAAGGAAAAACCATCCGAACAGGTGAATCATGACATGAGGGATATGCCTGGCATGGATCACGAGAACCATTAACTCGGCAATCCAAATAATTCTTGTAGATATATAACGGAGAATACAATGCTAGAAAAAATCATTGAAGCATCTGTTCGCAACAAATTCATGGTCATCCTTGCCGTCTTATTCCTCATCGGCTTGGGGATCTACTCGATGTTCAAGATCCCGATTGATGCAATACCAGATTTGAGTGACGTCCAAGTCATCATTTACACAACGTATGAAGGTCAATCACCGCGCATCGTTGAGGATCAGGTCACCTATCCGCTGACGACAGCGATGGTGGCCGTACCGGGTTCTAAAGTTGTGCGAGGGTATTCCTTCTTCGGATATTCACTTGTGTATGTGATATTTGAAGACGGAACCGACATTTACTGGGCACGAAGTCGCGTTCTCGAGTATTTGAATTACGCGCAGAAGCGACTGCCAAAAAACGTAATACCGACTTTAGGTCCTGATGCAACAGGAGTCGGCTGGGTCTTTGAATATACCCTTACATCAGATAAACGCTCGCTGCAAGAATTGCGTTCGTATCAAGACTGGTATTTGAAGTATGAGTTGACTGCCGTTGAGGGAGTTGCAGAAGTCGCGAGCATCGGAGGCTTCGTCAAGGAGTATCAAGTTACGGTAGATCCTGCAAAACTTCTTGCATATAACATTCCGCTGAACATGGTGGAGATGGCGATTACGAATTCCAACAACGACGTGGGCGGCGAAGTCGTTGAGATGGGTGAAACGGAATTCATGGTGAGGGGCTTGGGCTATATCAAATCATTGGACGACATTAAAGACATTCCCGTTATGGTGGATAAGAAAAGCGGCACGCCCGTCTATATTCGGGACATTGCTGATGTGACGCTTGGTCCTCTCATGCGGCGAGGTCTTGTGGAGAGCAATGGAGAAGGTGAAGTTGTGGGTGGTATCATCGTGATGCGGTATGGCCAGAACGCACTGGATGTGATTGATAATGTGAAGAAGAAACTGGACGTCTTAAAACAAGGATTACCTGAAGACGTGAAGATAACGACCGCCTATGACCGCTCGTCGTTAATCGAACGCGCTATTGAAACGCTTAAGGAAAAACTCATTGAAGAAATCGTCATTGTTGCAATCGTTTGTATTCTCTTCCTGCTTCATGCCCGGAGTGCATTTGTCGCCATCTTCACGTTGCCAACGGCAATTCTCATGGCATTTATCGTGATGAGGTGGCAAGGCATCAATGCCAACATCATGTCGCTCGGCGGGATTGCCATAGCAATCGGAGCTATGGTGGATGCCGCTATCATAATGATTGAAAATGCCCACAAGCATATAGAGCGAGAGAATGAAAAGCCACCGGAACAGCGAAAGGACCACTGGCAGATAATTCTGGACGCTTCAAAAGAAGTGGGACCCGCTTTGTTCTATTCTCTTCTTGTCATCACAGTTTCATTTATTCCCGTTTTCACTTTGGAGGCTCAGGAAGGACGATTGTTCCGTCCGTTGGCATTTACCAAGACATATTCAATGGCGGCCGCAGCCATCCTATCAATCACGATTGTTCCGATCCTCATGGGATATTGGATCCGCGGGAAGATCCTACCGGAAGAACGCAACCCTATTAACCGATTCCTTATCCGAATTTATACCCCCGTTGTTGAATTTGTTCTGAAGTTCAACAAGTGGATCATCGTTGCGGCTCTTCTTATCATGGGCGTAACATTCTACCCCTTCAGCAAGATTGGTTCGGAGTTTATGCCGCCGCTCTACGAGGGTGATCTACTGTATATGCCGACAACTCTTCCCGGCATGTCGATTACCAAAGCAAGAGAACTGCTGCAGCAGACTGATAAAATCATCCGTCAATACCCCGAAGTGCATCATGTATTCGGAAAAATCGGGCGGGCAGAAACTGCCACAGACCCTGCAGGACTGGACATGGTGGAAACGACTATCATGCTTAAACCGGAAATCGAATGGCGACCGGGTATGACTGTCCAAAAACTGATTGATGAGATGGATCGTTCCATTCAATTCCCAGGCGTGACTAACGCATGGACAATGCCGATTAAGACCCGTGTCGACATGTTGAGCACAGGAATTAAAACGCCTGTCGGAATCAAAATCTCGGGTCCCGATCTTGCGATATTGGAAAAGATTGGAACGGAGGTCGAAGCGATAGTGCGGACCGTGCCTGGAACGCTCAGTGCCTTCGCCGAACGCGCCGTCGGCGGCAATTATTTGGATTTCGACATCAATCGGAAGGAGGCTGCACGGTATGGTCTTACTGTCGGCGATGTGCAAAACGTAATTCAGACGGCTATGGGCGGAATGAGTATTACAAACACCGTCGAAGGTTTAGAGCGATACCCGGTGAACCTCCGGTACAGCCGTGAGTTGCGCGATAATATCGAGGCGCTTCAACGAGTGCTTGTCCCGACACCGACCGGTGTGCAAATTCCTATTGGTCAACTGGCGACTATCGCGACGCGAAAAGGTCCCATGGTAATACGGAGCGAAGACACTCGTCCCAACGCATGGGTGTATATCGATATTAAAGACATCGATGTCGGAACGTATGTTCAGAACGCGAAAAAGATTGTGGCAGAAAAAATAAAGCTTCCGGCCGGTTACAACATTATATGGAGCGGAGAGTACGAATATATGCAGCGGGCGCAACAGCGTTTGATGCTTGTAATTCCGCTGACCCTCTTCATCATTTTTGTGATCATCTATTTGAATACACGATCCTTGACAAAAGTGGCAATCGTATTTCTGGCCGTTCCCTTCTCTCTCGTCGGCGCATTCTGGTTTCTCTACTTCCTAGGATACAACCTCAGTATTGCCGTATGGGTTGGCATCATCGCGCTGGCCGGATTGGATGCTGAGACCGGAGTGGTGATGCTTCTCTACCTTGATCAAGCCTATGACGAATGGAAACAGAAAGGACTCATGCGGGGCTTGAAAGATCTCAAAGAGGCAATTCACCATGGGGCCGTGAAGCGCGTTCGCCCGAAAATTATGACAGCGTCAGTAATCATCGCGGGGTTAATCCCAATCATGTGGAGTCACGGCACAGGTGCCGATGTGATGAAACGAATCGCTGCACCTATGGTGGGAGGTGTCGTAACGTCCGTGATGTTAGAATTGGCTGTTTATCCGGTCATTTACTTCCTGTGGAAGAGTTGGAGCCTCAAAAAAGAAGCAAGGATTGAAGGCCGCTTATTGGAAAACTAAATCAACGAAAGGTAAGAGAAATGAAACACATCCGACGAATCGTTCTGTTGCTTTTGACCTTCTGCCTTGTTGCGGGGATTTCGGAGTTGTATGGGCACGGGAAGGAACATCACGTCAGGACCGATTCTTTAGATTCAAAGACCGAAGACTCGGCAGACGTGAAAGGTCCGATGACCGTGAAGCATGATGAACCCCAGGAACCCTATCAGTTAGCCTACAAAGAAGCTCTGACCGAACATCTGCATAACAGGGTGATTCACCTGCCGATTGGATTCGCACTGGCCGCTTTCTTATTGTCGGTTTTAGCATTCCGTTGGCAGGAATTGCAGCCCGCAGTACGCTGGCTGGTATTTGTTGCGGCCCTGACATCAATTCTTGCGTATATCACCGGGACTTCTCAAGCGCAATTCTTTGAAATAAGCGGCAAGAAATGGGTTGTGGAACTTCACCAAAGACTGGGGATCATTACTGCAACCGGATTATTTGTTTGGACATTATTTTTGTTTATTCAGCCGATGAAGAGATTTGCATTCTTCATTGGAGTACTGGTTGTTCTTCTTATACTCATCACAGGATTCTACGGCGGCATTCTAGCACATGAATAAACCCTGGTTCACACAACAATATCGTTATGATAAATCAACTGAATCACTTTTACTGCATTTCACAAAAAGGAGACTTAACACTATGAAGACTAAAAGTTTTGTTGCGGTCGTTCTTTTGACATTTCTATTCTCATTTGCCGTTGTTGCGCAACACGATCACGGTTCTCAGCAGAAGAAGAAGTCGGAATCGATGAACGACATGATGGGAAAACCTACCTTTGAAAAAGCTATCGATGGCATTCAAATTAAGGTGTGGCTCATCACTCAAGAAGAACACAAGAAAATGATGGATCAAAGCATGTCTGCCAAGCATTCCGAGGGGCATGACATGGGAATGATGGGAGATGAAACAACTAAAGAGAGCAAGGATTCTTCGAGCCACGATCATATGATGCGTGGTGACATGAAGAATATGGATCACAGCATGATGGGAAAAGGTATGAAGCATGACATGAAGGGGATGGACCACAAAAAAATGATGGAAACTATGATGTCAGGAACACATCATGTGATGGTCACAATCACCGATGAGAAAAATAGCGAACCGGTCGATGAGAAAGAGATAACGATCCAAATTACTGCGCCGTCGACAAAATACAGTACGGTTAAGCTTACTCCTATAATGAATCATTTCGGCGCTGGTCTTGCATTTGACGAAAAGGGTATCTACAAAGTGGGCCTCGTGCTTGACATTGCGAAGGAAACGAGGAATATCGCGTTTTCCTATGAAGTGAAATGATCACGCGAAGTCAAACACCAAGAAATCAGAGTGACATTACTACGCGATCAAAAATTCTTATAGAGCGCTGAAGGGAGAATTGGAACATGGCAAAAGATCCTGTATGTGGAATGGACGTGGATGAACGAGAAGCGGCGGGAAAGAGTGAATACGATGGGAAGATGTATTATTTCTGCTCGCCCGGCTGTAAGAAAATGTTCGACAAAAACCCCGAAAGTTTTCTCAAAAAAGGAAACGTCACAGGGGACATACCGAGAGATTTGCCAAACCACTGAAGAACCCCATGTGCTACAATATGGCAAATTCATGTCGGCACGATACACCCTGTCGGATTGATGACTGCAGGAATGGTCAGATATGAAGAAGATCATCGCGTACGTGAACACTATGAGAGTACACTGGCTCGTCGAGGAGCTTGAGAAAATTGGAATCAATGAGATCATGGTCACAGAGTACTTCTCTCCGAAGTCGCAGATATCGCGCATGGAGCTTCTGGCGAGTGATGAACGGGTTGAGACGACGCGGGAAGTTATCCATCGAGTTGGCACCACGGGCTCGCTCGCTGATCACCTCTTTTTCGTCGAGGATTACGACCCGAGCCTGCCGAGTCAACTCCCGCTCGGGAAAAGAACGAGCAAATTGGAAGAATTGCGCGTGAAGCAGCTTATCAATTTCATGCTTCCTCGCGTTCACAAAAGAATAACGTCCGCTTTCTTTGTTATAACAGTGAGTATCCTTTCCGTAGGAATTTTCATCGTTGTCAAAACAGATGCGTTACGACGGATTGCAACGGAAACGGCCGAACATATTCAGATAATTTCAGAAGCGACAAAACAGGTAGAAAGCGCAACACTCGAAGAGATGTTGGCGGTCGAACGATTTCACCGCGGCGAAGCTGCGCCGGCTAACGAGGATTTTCGGAATGCGCGCATGAGGTTCACTAACGCCGTGAGAGCGTTGAGGGAAGCTACGGCTGCAAGAGTTGGTAGGCTTGACTCGCTGACCGATCTCGAACATCAATTCCATTTCATTGCCGGAGGAATGTTCGGAATTGTCGACAGCCTTTCGAGATATGGGAATAACAAGCATCCGAATAAAATTCACGACTTGTCACGATCACATAAACAGATGATGTCATCACTCGATAACGTGCGGCTTCAGCTTCTCACCTTCCTTGCCGCAATTGAATTAGACGCGAAGAATCAGAATCTCGAAAAGCAAAAAGAGTTCGACACGGTCATCAAGGGTGTTAGAGTCTTATTAGTACTATTGGCTCTTGCTGCCGTAGGAATTACCATAATGGTCTGGTTTATCGTAGAACGCAAAGTTTCGCGTCCGATTGAAAAGCTGGTGGCAGAAGCCAACGTAGTTGACACGGGAAAGGTGCGATGAAAACAATTGAATGGCTTTTCGCGTCAGTATTGGTCCCTTTCTCATTCGGAATGATAGCCCAATATTCACCTGGCAACGAAACGATGAGTGGTTCCGCCGTAATGAAATTCGATGTTGAAGCAAGAACTCTAATTAAGAGTGGCACTGATATTACTAAGATGATAGTGTATTCCGATCATGTTTAACGGTATTGGCAAAAAAATTACCCTAGCATTTATTGTCGTAACGCTGAGCGTTCTAGGCGCAGGCCTTTTTGTATTCAACAGGATCGAAGAAGTTCACGATTCGAGTATGGCAACAAGTCAAAATGTTCAAGCTGTGGTGAGTGCGGCAGGAATTGTTCAGAATTCCATTTTTCATGAAATATGGGCAGTCGAGCGCTTCCATCGGGGAGATACCATTCCAGCACATCAGGAGTTTCAGGATGCACGGAAGGCGATGGATGAGGCCATTCAGGTTCTCCGAGTATCCAATGTGTTAAACTCAATAACCTGCGATTCTCTCTCTGCCCTAAGGCATCGTTTCCAGGCTCTCGTGCTACAGATGTTCGAAACAAGTGATACTCTCAAGAGGTCTCGACAATCGGGAAATACCAAAATTACTGATGAACTCACGCGAATTCATCAAAGCATGATGACGTCGCTTGATCAGCTTCATCGTCAATTGGAAGAGATTCTTCTCGTATTACAGCTGAGAACAAGCGCACTCTCTACCCACAGTCAGGAGGAAAATGCACATACCTTAAATGAAGTGAAGATTGCCTTAGTCATCCTTTTTGCACTCGCCGTCTTTGTAACAATTGTAGCGTGGTTTATGATTGAGCATTACGTAACCCGTCCTCTACAGCGATTAACTAAAGAAGTGAAATCAATAGGCTCAGGCGACTTCGGGAGACGGATTCATATTGGTGGAGATGATGAAATCAAACTTCTCGAAAGCAGTTTTAATTTGATGGTGGAGGATTTACAAAACAACATCCAGAAACGCCGGGAAGACGAAATGGAGCTAATGCATGAGCATAAACTCGCCGCGATTGGCAGCCTCGCCCAAGGTATCGCTCATAATCTCAATAATTCCTTGGGGATTATCCTTCTGAGTTGCGGTGCGTTGAGAAGAAATGATCCTTCGAGCGAAGAAATAGATTTCATTAGTAGAGCCGTCACGAAGATGAAGACTATCATTGACTCGTTGTTGCATAAGAGCCGACAGGAACAGACGGAAGCAAAACAAGAGATCAGCCTTAATAATCTGATCACCGAAGAACTGCGCTTTCTTGAATTGGATCCCAAATTCAAAGAAATCGGCGAAAACGTTCAGTTCGGCGAGAGTCTACCAACAATTGTTGGCGTTTACTCTGACTTTAGTCAAAGCATTACGAACTTCATACGGAATGCCATGGACGCGATGTATCATTCGCCGACGAAACGTCTAAGCATACAAACGCGTTTCGATGACCAGAATATTTATGTTGACATTGCTGATTCGGGCTGCGGCATTCCTGAAGAGAACATTCCGAAATTGTTTGACCCTTTTTTCACGACAAAACCAATCAAAGGAACCGAAATTGGGGGCGAGCCCACTGGTACGGGCCTTGGGCTTTCGAGTTGTTATCAACTTCTTCAACAGTATAATGCGACAATAACAGTAAAGAGCAAAGTCGGAGAAGGTTCAATGTTCACAATTGCAGTTCCATACAATTCTCAAACAACTGAAAGAGGTTAGACAATGCATATATTTGCACTGCTGCGATCAAGTTTGCTGTTTTCATCTCGCATTCCTCTGGCAATGCTTGGTTCGACCGTCCATTATCAATCTCATTCCGATATCCAACTCCAACGAGAAGGCAAGGTTAGCGACGCATTTGTGAATCGAGTCTTCAATCAGCATTTTGCAGCAGGGCAACTTTTCTCCGGCGAGCTTAAACCAAGCGACGTCGTCGAACGAACATGGTTCAGATAAGGAGATTATTATGAAAACGATTATTTGTGCCTTGGTCGCAGCTTTTCTCTCCCTTGCTTTTTTAGGGTGCGGCGCAAGTTTCACGACGAAAAAGACAGAACAACCCAGTCCACTTGCACTCATCAAATCGAATCAGCCGCTCGCCATCATGCCGTTTGAAACCGAAAGCGCACTTTCCAATCTTGGCGGCCAGGTTTCTGATGAGGTGATTGTTAACCTTCTTGAACATAATCCTCAAATGAAAATCATTCCCGCAACTGTGGTGCGCAACTACCTGCTCACGAGCAATCTGGGCGTGGGGGGAATCCCTGATATGCACACAATCCACAACCTGAAAGAAGGGCTAAAGTGCAAATACTTGCTCACGGGAAACCTGTACACATCGATCGGGGAAGTCAAATACACCAGCACGTATTCAAGCCGCATTGCGTCGGGGAGTGTAACGGTGAGGCTTGTTGATTGTGACTCGACGAATGTCATTTGGGCGAAACATGTTCAGGCGACCTTCTCGACGACAACATACTACTACAGCGGCGGACAGCAGCAAACGACATACTACACAGACGGACAGTTAATGCAAGAACTTATTCGAAAATTAGGATACGAAATAGCAAGGTATTTCTTTGAACGTGAATAGAGTGTTTATTACGCTTTCTCTTATAGAATCAAAACAACAACTGTCGAATTTAAAAAATGATGAATCATTTTGGGGACGGAATCTCGTGTGAAGAAAAGAAACATCTCCATTCACCATTGCAGTAATAGCCGGTAGCAAACACAATGAAATGTTATTTTCGTATAAAGCGAAATAAAACCAATCAATGGAGGAAAATAATGAAGTCAACAACCGTTGTAGTATTATTTATCACGTTCACCCTAGTAGTCGAGTTCGCGGGTTGTTCGAAGAATTCCTCATCCCC
Organism: Bacteroidota bacterium; assembly: GCA_020052095.1. Lineage (GTDB taxonomy): Bacteria > Bacteroidota > Ignavibacteria > UBA10030 > UBA8401 > JAGVPT01. Next base: position 34,077 of record JAGVPT010000096.1, read on the forward strand.
CGTACAAACAGGTGATACATCTCCCCTCTTCACAACGCCGAGCGACGGCGCAAACAATGTCCAATTAAATGCTCAAATCGCGCTCTCTTTTTCAAAGTCTGTTGAGAAAAATGTTGTCGAAAGGAATTTTCATCTTATCAGCGAGCGAGATATAGCAGATTCACTCTGTCCCGTCTCGAAAACGATGGCGCACGGAAATATGACAATGACTATGATGGATTCAGGGAAGATGCATCACCTTGATCAAATCCATTCAACTCGCGGCAGATTCTCATGGAACAGCGACAGCACGAGATGCACTTTCACCTCAGATTCACTGATGACACCACGGACGCAATACATGATTCACCTCGGACGTGATATGGTGGAAATGGTAGAGCGGCGGGTTGGCAGCATGAAAATGATGAGTGGCCATGGCAGTGGGATGATGAGCGACGAAATGATGTTTCATTTCTCAACAATTGACACCACAAGCACTGGCGGCGGACATAATGGACATCACAAATGAATGAAAAAAAGAAGGAAAAGAACTATGGCAAAAGACCCTGTTTGTGGAATGAATGTTGACGAGCAAAATGCTGCTGGAAAAACCGAATACAGAGGGAACACTTATTACTTCTGTTCCCCCGGCTTCAAGAAATCTCTTGACAAAGAACCGGAAAAATATATCAGAGGCAGTGTTGAGAGCGAGCAGGAGAATATAAATGTGTTGTTTTTGCTTGAGCCCTTAATAGTCGAACACATGATGACAAAGCAAGATGACGCAATACAACCACTAAAGATATTAGACGCTCTTTAATAACTCTTGCAATATTTTCGGTAATTATCGCAGTCGTTCTATGCTACCCTTTCGCTCGGCGTGAATCTTCTTGTTCACAGTTCCGGTGAAGATACGACTGTTGAACTGAATACACGGTACTTCGCCGCAAAGGCGGGCATTAAAACGGCATTGCAATTCGATCATCAAGCAAAAGTTGCTATCGGGCTTCTTTCAGCGATCAAAGAATATCAACGCTGGTTGAGATTGATGAAATAGTTTTGGGACTTCTATCAGGTAATGGTTGTTGAGTAATGCAGGTTGTATCCGATCATAATACGATTATGATAAAACAAGTTCTTAATATTATTTTGTGTGCAGTGTTGGTGTCCGCAACCATTCCATGGATGCAAGCCTGCGCAATGCAAGAAGAGATGGGAGAATCTCCGTCGTGTCAACACACGCCGGTGAAGGATGTTTCTTTTGTCGCAGCGCCCTGCTGTAACTGTGCTCTGTCAACCACACAAACATCTGATAGCGGTGTTACAGTTGAACAGAAGGCAAATCTTTTATTGCCGGTGCATTTGATTGCCGGATTGCATGCACAAGCCGCACCGGTTTTCCGCCCATCAATTTCTCATTTCATTTTTGATAGATCACTACACAGTAGTAGTCCTCCAATTTTTATTCTTAGCGCTGCGCTTCTGATCTAAACCTCCGGTAGTCTTTCCGAAAAATTACTGTTCGATGATTGTTCCATAGAAACAATGAAGTTTTGTTTCTATCAACTGATTCATCGAGACATATAATATCAGTACACAAATTCTATTTTAAAAAACTAAACGATAACTCCGTATGTTTTAAGCACAGAGGTGAATCGCTAAAATAGAAATGAAGTTCTATTCGACAAATGCCCTGCAAATGGTATGGACAGAGAAAAGACTTAGGCATCCATCAGGATACAGTTTATCGGCATATCCTCCACCAACACCAGAAATATTTTATCCATTTCAGCTTGCCAATGCCTGAATGGATTAACTAACTTTGCGTTGACACAACATAAATAAATGGAACCATCATGAAAAAGCATCTTAATCTTTTTGCATTGCTTGTGTTGCTTATCTGTGGAAACACAGTAGCGACGGCGCAACCGCTTCTTAAAGACGATTTCACCGATTCTATTGGAACGGTGCTAACTGCTGCAGGATGGAGCCTGAGCGGAACAAGTGTAATAAATCCCATAACAATCGTCGCGGGAACCGGAATAACTTTTTCAGGATACTCAGCATCGGGAATCGGTAACGCTGTTGCGATGAAGAACACCGGACAAGATGTCTATAAATCATTCACAACGGTCAACTCCGGCAGCGTGTATCTTTCATTTTTAATGAATGTCTCTGCAGCTCTCACCGGCGACTATTTCATCGCAGTATCTCCGCCATCGGTACAGTTCAATTACTATGCGCGTCTTCATCTCAAGAGTACAACAGGCGGGTATCTGGTCGGAATTAGCAAGTCTAACGAAGTAACGGGTGGTTCACAATACGGAACAACAACCTTCAGCCTGAACACAACATACCTTGTTGTTATGAAATATACATTTGTTCCGGCGGCTACCGCGGCAGACACTCTCAATGATCCTATCAGTGTGTATGTTCTCCCGAGTGGAGCCAGCCTTATCGCTGAACCCGCAACTCCCGAACTCAATGCCTACGTAAATGCAACCAAAGGTGATGCTATCGATCTCGGATATGTTACACTCCGTCAGGGAAGTGCTACCGCTGCCCCAACAATGACCATCGACGGCATACGTGTTGACACAACGTGGGCAGGTGTCATTGGAAAATCTCAGGCAGTTGCAACTTTTTCCCCCACAAGTCTTGATTTCAAAAAAGTGATTGTTGGAACAAGTGTAAAAGACAGCATCAGCATTTTGAATAATGGCGGCGACACATTAAAAATAACTTCTGTCACTTCAAACTATTCGGTTTTTGTTGTAACGCCAAGCGCTGCAACTATTTTGCCTTTAGCAACACAGAAATTCTACGTTACATTCACGCCAACCGGCGCTGTTGCAAGTTCGGCAAAAATTTCGTTCGCCAGTAATGCCGCAACTTCTCCGGATAGTGTGATGGTTACAGGCAGTGGTACACCGGCAGGCTTTAAAGAACCAATCTTTACTGTAACGCCGTCGTCTCTCGACTTTAAGGGCGTGCTGAAGAACCAATCGAAAACAGACAGCGTTACCGTGAAAAATACCGGAACCGATTCACTCTTTATTACGGCAATTGCTTCAACGAACGGAGTATTCACTGTTACGCCTACAACAGCACGGCTCGATACAATGGCAACAGCGAAATTCTTCATCATGTTTACACCAACAACGGGAGGATTGGCAGCAGGATTGATAGTGTTCACCGATAACACTGCCGAGGGTACCGATACCGTAAAAGTAAGCGGAAGCGGTCTTGCGCTTGGATCGATCAAATCAGCGCGTCTTGCTGCAAATGGTACTGAAGTTCTTTTTGAAGGAATGGTGACACGCGCAAAAGGTGCGTTCACATATATGCAGGATACTTCTGCAGGTATTGTTGTTCGGCAAACGAGCGGTGCATGGTTCGATTCTGTTACCACCGGTGGATTGAAAGGAGGAGACAAGGTACGCGTGTATGGAAAGACTTCAGAGTATAATTCTTTGAAACAAATTAATACTGTTGATCTCTATAGCTTTGAAAGAATCTCGCGAAGCAATTCTTTGCCGAATGCACAACTTGTAAATTTAAAAGAACTTGTAACCAACGGCGAAAATTACGAAGCTGAATTTGTCAAAGTAATTTCCGTATCAATTACAGGAAGCGGAACGTTTACCGCAGCAACAACCTATGCGATCACAGACCCTAGCGATGCATCAAACGCAGTTGCATTACGAATTCCGAATGCAGCCGACAGCGATGTTGATGGGATGCCGTTCATTACTGTGGCAACATTTACCGGCGTCGTTGGACAGTTCAGCTCTTCCGATCCTGTTGCCGGATATCAGTTAATGGCGGTTGATTTAACCGATCTTAAAGATAACACACTGAGTGTTCAAGAATTAGCTTCAGGAATACCGGCAGCGTATACGTTGTATAATAACTATCCGAATCCGTTCAACCCGTCAACAACAATCAAGTTCGGTGTACCGGAAGCAAGCAATGTTACACTGAAGATTTATGATATTGTTGGACGAGAGGTAGCAACGCTCGTGAATGATCAGGTTGCGGCGGGATATCATGACGTTTCATGGGATGCAAGCGCCATGGCGAGCGGTGTGTATCTCTACCGCATCACTGCAACATCAGTCAGAGGTCAGAAACAATCTTTTACTCAGGGAAGGAAATTGGTGCTGATGAAATAAGCAATGCTCTCGCACGTTCGTGTTCTCGCAATCGCGGTCGCAAGAAATCTTTTGACAAAGAACCGGAAAAATATATCAGTGGCAGTGTCGAGAACGACCAGGAGAAAAAGAGTTACTGATTATGGAAAGCGGCGTCTCGGTGAGAGGCGCCAGCTTTTCACATCTAACTGCAATGCAGATGAGGAGATATTATATGAAAACTATTAGATTCATTTTCAGTTTTTGTTTCATGCTTATCGTTTCGATAGGCGTTTCCCAAGCTCAACAACTTGAAATTCATTTCATCAATGTTGGCTGGGGTGGCTCAATGTTCATCAAAGGACCGAATGGAACGACGTTGTTAATTGAAGCGGGTAATACCGGCAAGGGAACGGCGAAGGTCGTTCCGTATTTGAAGTCCGTCGGCATCCAGCCTGCCGATGGATTTGATTACGCAATTGCCGGGCATCAACACTCCGATCATCTCGGCGGACTGGCTGAAGTTATCAATGCCGGTTATAATGTTCGCGTGAAGAACTATTACAACGGCTCTGCATACACAACTACCCCCGTTACAGAATGGAACAACGCCGCAGCCAAGACAACGGCAGGCGCTCCCGTAATTCTGCCGGTCGGAACGACCATTAACCTCGGTGACTCTGCAACAATCACCTGCGTTGCGAGAGATGGTAATATCATCGGCGGCGGAACGGTTTCCGTTTCAGACGAAAACGACCGCTCAATCGCGCTCTTGATTCAATACAAAGGGTTTGATTTCCTGTGGGGAAGCGATCTCGGAGGCGGCAGCATAGATCAATCGTGTACAGGCCGCTCAACATCTCAAGTAGATGTGGAAACTTCCGTGATTACTGCGATCTCTCCCAGCGGCGCGTCACCGTTGATTCCCGCAGGCGGAATTGATGTGCTGTTTGTGAATCATCACGGCAGCGAAAGCAGCACAAACAAAAATTGGATGAACTTGTCTGCACCGGCAGTCGCCGTGATTAGCACGGGCGATGGACAATCAAGCAATTGGTATTTGCCGCGTAAAGATGTTGTTGAAAATGTTCTGCTTGCCCAAGCGACTTCCTGTATAACGGTTCCAGCGGCGCTGGTACTCCAAACGGAAGAAGGAGCGCCTGCCGGTGCGCTGACAAGCACGGCGGGATTTAGCGTCGGCGATATCAAGATCAGCGCCAACGGAAAGGGTTATTATGTTGTGTCAGCCGACGACGCCGTTACGCAAGGACCGAACGAAGTTAGTGCCGCAGGATTGCCGCTCACCTTTACAACAGACGACCATCTACCTGGACATACTCCTACAGCCGTTCTTGATGAATCCAAGTTACAACCCGAAGGTTTTGAGTTAGGACAGAATTTTCCCAATCCATTCAATCCGTCAACGACAATCTCGTTTGTACTTCCATTGTCAGGATACGTGAGTTTGCATATCTTCAACACGCTTGGTGTGAGAGTCGCGACTCTTCTGGATCAACATATTGAAGCAGGTCGGTATAGTGTCAAGTGGGATGCTGGTAAATTTGCAAGCGGCGTCTATTATTATCGTTTGCAGGCTGGATCGACCGGTAAACAGAGAAAACTTGTCTTACTTCGGTAGGAGAATTTCCCGAATTGACACGCATAGGGATATTCACATTACAATGATTTGGTATTTTTCCATTTGGAGAAATTTTCCATCACAGCGAACCAGTCTATGGCTGAAATAATGAAAACATGGTATTCATGTAAGATTACTGAAGTTACGCAAAAACTCAAAAACAGTCATGCTGAGCAAGGCGCAGAGGCTATATTTCTGTCATCCTTCGACGCATCCTGCAGAAAAACGCAGGATGACTATGGCATTTGCGCCGCGTCGAAGCATATTTAAGCGGAAAAAACCGCCTGCGGAACATCAGTAAGATCAGTAATATCAAACGAGCAAAAGGCAAGTTGAAAGGAATATATGAAAACGATTCAAATACTTATTGCATTTTGTCTGCTCTCCGAAATTGTTCAATCGCAGACACCAACATACAGAGCACTTTTTGACAATACAAAGAACGAGACGGCGGGTAATGCAGACTGGATTATCGATACCGACCAACCTGTACCCTCCCCCCCACAATCGGGCATTATCTCCACGACTCCGGAAAATTATTGGCTTGGCGGCATTTCGGCCTGGGGTGTGGGTTTGGTGAAGCTCGGTTTCACCGTGCATACTTTGACGAAGACATATGGAATTACATTTGGAAATAGCAACAATCCGTATGATCTCTCGAACTACAATCTCTTTGTGGTATGCGAACCTCAAAACCCATTCACTCCATCCGAGAAAGAAGCTGTCAAATCGTTTGTTCGTAACGGCGGCGGGCTTTTTATGATTGCTGACCACGATGTTTCGGATCGTGATGGAGATGGATGGGATTCTCCTAAGGTCTGGAATGCATTTGGTACTGACACTCTGTTTGGGATGCATTTCCAATCCTCAAGCGAATCGAATAACAACATTTCACAGAAATCGAGTAACGTAAGCATTCTGAATGATAGCATAATGGTAGCTCGGACTGGAACGATTACCAAATTAAGCTTCTATAACGGAACAACGATGAGACTTTTTCCGCACGTGAATTCAACTGTAATTGGCCACGTGTGGATGAATGGAGCTGCACAGAGTACTTCTCAGGCTATGACCGCAACAGCCCAATATGGAAAAGGCAGAGTCGCAGCGGTGGGCGATAGTTCTCCTGCTGATGATAGTACAGGTCAATCGGGAAATAAATTATATAATGGCTGGGGCGAAGCGGGCGTATCAAATAATATTTTGCTTCTCAATATCAGTCTTTGGTTGGCTGGTGGAAATTCCACGACGGACGTGAGAGGGTTGAATACGACTGTGCGTCCCGACGATTTTGAATTGATCCAAAACTATCCAAATCCGTTTAATCCTTCGACGACGATTCCGTTTACGCTCTCATCGCCAGGACACGTGCGCTTGCTGATTTTCAACACACTTGGAGAGAGAGTAGCGACTCTTTTCGATCAACATATTGAAGCAGGTCGGTATAGTGTCAAGTGGGACGCTGGTAAATTTGCAAGCGGCGCTTATTATTATCGTTTGCAGTCTGGATCGACCGTTAAACAGAGAAAACTTGTTTTACTTCGGTAGGAGAATTTCCCGAGTTGACACGCGTTAATACATACACATTAATTCATTTACATTAAACTGAAAGGAACAATATATGTCAGTCAAAACATTTGCGATAGTAACGATAGCCTCTCTAAGTTTTGTCTTCTCTTCCTGCATGCATGCTTTGATGGTAGGAGGAATGGGCGGTCACGGTTCTCAAGCTGAAGGTCACTCTGCGACAGAAGCAACATTGGAAAAAGAAGTGACAGTCGGAGAGTTAAAAGGCACGGCTATTTTTCCAGCCATCGAGATTGGAAAAGAGGCCGTATTTACACTGAAGCTTTCGAACAGCAAGACCGGAGAGCCGATTCGCCGGGCGAAGGTGTACTCACATACGGAATTCGCACATTCACCCGACACTCATCAAGGGATGAACCACATGGCAATGATGGAGGAAATGCATGACATGCACGGAGCAAAAGATACGTCCATGTCCATGCAAGGTAAAATGGATCATTCGACAATGGAAGACACTTCGCGCGCGATGAAGAAAGAAGAAAAACAAGGCATTGAATTCCAACAAGAAGTAGAGGAATCGCCAACGCCCGGAACGTACTCGTTTTCATTGAAGCCTCATCAATCAGGCATTCATACAATTACATTTCACGTAACAGAAGTTGATGGGCAATTGCTTTCTCCCCCATTGCTCATTGAAGCAAAGAGAAGTGTCGCAAAAGAGGGTGAGCAACATACTGGCGGAATGATGGGGATGGGAAGTTCAACCACGTCCGTTCTTATCGGCGCAGCAGTCATGGGGACGATGATGGTAACAATGTGGTTGCTGAGAGGAAGTATTTTTTAGCCGTGACAATCAAGTTTATGTCTTGGGGAATTATCCTTTCAACGATAGGCGTTTTGAGAAACCAGATTTATAGGAGATCCTATTATGATAAAACAGTTTGCTTTGGTTTCAACAACTCTTCTCCTTTTTGTTGCGGGGTGTGCATCAACAACGTACACAATTCGAACTAACGAGGATTCCCCAAATGATATATTCCTGGTCTTTTCCAAACGCGCAAACGCAGAACCAGGAAACAAGTTTGTTGTCTACCGTACGCGAACAATGTCGGCTCCAAACACCAATTCAGGTGGACATCAACATGGTGGTGGACACGGTGGCGGATCTCATACGATGCGAGAAGAAATTGGAAAAGTGGAAATCATCGAAGTGCTCGGTGAGACCTACGCCAGAGTGAAAGTTCTTTCAGGAACCATAGAAAATGGTGCTCACGCACAAAAACTGGATGAGTAGTCCTGACAAGAATATTGATTACGCTAGTGAAAGGATAAGGTATGAATTGCAGAACATGTGGTGTGCCAAATAATGATGATGCAAAGTTTTGCAGAGCCTGCGGTGCAGAACTTCAACAGCAACTGGGCGGACATCATGGGAAAAGATGTCCGTCCTGCGACTTTGAAAATCCTAAGGATGCACGATTCTGTGCACGCTGCGGCGCAGGGGTACAACAGCATCATCCTTCATCTCAACACTCTGGCAAGCCGACACAGAGAAAAAGGAAAGAAAGCGACGACGATACTAAACTTGTCCGGTGGCCACGAATTGTCGGGGTTGTGATTATTGCCGGCGCTCTTCTTTTCATCGGCACGATGTATATGTTCCCTCCACAGGAGAATAGAAAAGCGCCAGTCATTACAGAGGCAAGAAGCTCTGACCCGGTGATGGAAATACAAGTCACAGCAATCGCCTCAAAGTTCATATGTTCCTGCGGTACATGTGGCGAGCTTCCGTTGGAAACTTGTGGATGTACTACGGCCGTGCAAGAACGTCAATTTATTCGAACTTCTTTGCAGTCAGGACAAAGCCCGGATCAAATTGTGCTTGCAGTTAATAAGGCCTTCGGCTGGATGAAGCCGCAATTTGCTGCAAATTACGATTCCACTACGCGTAGGAATGGTCAATCGTCATCGACTCCGTCAGCAAGAGTGACGGGATCGACAACACTAAAACCTCAGTCGGAAAACGAAGTCGGATTTCTGAAGTTTCCACAATCGCAATCCGGGGCAGCAAAGATGGCGACCACCTCCGATCGGGGCGAAATCTTTTTTCACTTCAAATGTCCGTGCGGTCAATGCGGTATTGATGAGTTGAAAGATTGCGGTTGTGCCCATCCCCGCGGAGCCAAGGAAGTAAAAGCGTTTGTGGATGCAAAAATCACTGAAGGGAAATACACAGTGGCCCAAGTGATAAATGATGTCGAATTGAAATATGGCGGTAGAAAATTCTGATTTATTTGAAAAACCATAAATGACGGTTACGCAGAACGAACCAACAAGAAAGGATCGAATATGAAAGACCTTAAGGTATTTCTGGTTGCAATGATCCTCCTAACGGCGGCCGACAATGTGCAGGCCCAGCATCACCACGGTGATCAATGGTCCTCGTCAAGGAAAATTCCGGCGATTGCTGCGGCCTTATCGCTGCAACCGCTTCCACTGGACTTAGGTAACTTCTACGCCGGCAATTGGGAACGAGGCACCATTTACACGACGGCTGAAGTTGTGCTGTTTATCCCGGCTGTAGTGTTGATTTCACAGAATTCCAACTGGGGACATCATCGCTACGATTCATACTATTACCCTGATGCAAACCGGAGAACGTGGACGGACGCTGAACGCACTAGGTTTTATTATCTTGCAGGCGGCTATTTTCTGGTGAAGTTGATCAGTGCGCTTGACGCCGGCTACTCAGTGGAACGGCAGAACGCCCAAGTTTCCGTTGGGTATGACAAACGAAGCCAATCGCTTGGTTTCTCCTTGGCTATTCCGATTCCCTGAGCGATGCTGGTTCAGAAAATGGTCAGAAAATTTGTGGGGTAATATTGCATGCGGAACATTGCAGTTGAGGCCAGGCGCGTGCCGACGTAGAAGACACATAATTCGTTCGTCACAAGATTGCTGCACACTCCTACGCAGTTACTCAGGCGATTGAAAAAGGTGAAAGATTCTATCGTGGACAGAAATCTTAAGGAGAATTTTCCACAGCCCGTTAAGTTGTTTTGGGAATCCAACTCCCAAGGGGATCACTTCGTGACCTTTGGACTGGTTCTGGTGCTTCTGATTGGGTTTACTCCTACCCTACAAGCACAGCAGAAAACGGGAATCCTCGAAGGTGCGGTATTCGACAAGAACACGAAACAGACCATCGAGTTGGTGAATGTGTTGATCGAAGGAACTGCCATGGGAACTGCCACCGATTCAGAAGGTCGTTACAACATTCAAAACATCTCTATTGGTTTCTATACAGTTCGCATATCGATCATCGGATATAAGGAACGAAGGCTTTCAAATGTTCAAATCAAGTCCGGGAAGAACGTGCTCAATGCCGTTCTGGAAGAAATCTCGATTCAAGCAGATGAAGTTGTTGTGATGCCAAAGCCTGAACGATACGATGCAAGCGGCATCTCGGCCCGTCTCGGGAAGGATATGGTCGCTTCAGCTACCGGCTCCGCACAGGATATCTTCTGGGTTATTCAAACGCTGCCTGGTATTGCTTCCGACGGCGATAATTCAAAACTCTACGTGCGCGGCGGAAGTCCGGACGAAAATCTTGTTCTTTTCGATGGCGCGACGATTGGAAATCCCTTTCACTTCGATATGATGGGAGGCGGATTTTATAGCATTTTCAATTCGCGATTAGTCGATAAGGTTGAATTCTACGCAGGCGGCTTCCCTGCTCGGTATGGCGACAAACTCTCATCAGTTTTGGATATCGAAAATCGCACAGCGGATTTTGAGAAGACCAAAGGTGAATTGTCGCTCAGCATGTCTGATGTAAGTGGAGTGCTTGAAGCTCCTCTGACCTTCGCGAACGGATCTGCGCTTCTTTCTGCTCGCAGAAGTTATTTCGATGCCTTCCTCAAGTATACGGATCTTGCAGGACAATATGATGTGCTTCCTTATTTCTTCGACATCAACTCGAAGCTCGATTTCAACCTCTCCCAGCAGCACAAACTTACACTCTCCGGCTTGTTTTCTCGGGAACGTATGTACGCCTACTTCGACGAAAATCCACATTACACAGGAGACTTTTCCTTTGAAAGCAGAAATGGCGTGGCGACCGCCCGACTTCGCTCCGTGTTGACCGATTTGTTCCTGTCAGATCTTATCCTCTCGTGGAGCAGTGTGAAGAGATCTTCTGTTCAGCCAGGCGGAGGTTTTGAAGAATTAACTGATCAGGTGCTAAGCGTGAAACAGGATTTCGCGACGATCCTCCCCAGTCACGAACTTCACGTAGGCGCCTGGTTTGTTTTGGAGAGACAGAATGTTCAGATCAATCTTCCCATGGAAAGTGCAATCAACTTTGACGAGCTCAAGCTTCGCGGAGACGGCAACTCGTTCAAGCCCTCTTTGTATGTCGACGATAAATGGACCATCAGCTCGACTCTGATAGCAACTTTGGGTTTGCGGTACGATTATGTTGCGAGAAGTAAGGAGGGTGCCCTTTCACCGCGCATCAATATTGCATACGCGTGGAACGATCACATGAGTTTGTCGGCAGATTACGGTTGGTACTATCAGTCGCCGAAAGCCTATGAGCTTGTCATTAACAACAACTTGCGATCGAGGAAAGCTGAGAGCTACGGCATTGGAATGAAACATCAGATTGGAGATGAGATCGTTGTCAGCATCGAGGCATATAATAAAAACCTTTCCCAGCTTATCACAATTGATTCGCTTTGGAATCTTTCGAACGACGGATATGGGTACTCGCGAGGAGCCGAATTCTATATTCAGCTTAAATTGCCATCAGGGTTCTCCGGATGGCTTTCATATACATATTCGGCTTCAAAACGCAAAGAAGGAACCAATCCGGATCTTCATTATTTCGATTTTGATCGCCCTCATATGATCAGCCTGGTTGCCAATTATCGCTTTGGAGAGTACTGGCAGGCAGGCGCTCGCTTTCGGTACGGAAGTGGGAAGCCATATACCCCCGTTGCGTCGGCATTCTATAATCCTGCCGCAGGACATTGGTTCCCAATTCCGGGAGAACATAACTCAGGCCGCTTCCCAGACTACAGCCGGCTCGATATTCGCGTGACGCGGCACTTTCAATTTGAAACGTTCGACCTAGATGTTTATCTCGAACTCCTGAATTTATATAACCGAAAGAATCCAATTCATTTTATGTGGGATGAAACTTATTCGAGCAAAGACCCCGTCACGGTTTTTCCATTCCTTCCAGTGTTGGGAGTGAGCGCACGATTTTGAATAAAATGTTACAATGAAAAACACTTTAAGGAGATATTACTATGGCAAACTATTGTTCACACTGTGGAAAGCCCATGGTGCAAAATGCGAACTATTGCACACATTGCGGGACAACAATCAAGGGAGCGGAACTGAAACAGCGGCTTCAACACAAACGAGAAAAAGTGGTAGGAACCGTGGGTCCGCAAAAGAAGAATTGGATTCGAACGGGGATTATTCTGGGCGTGCTCAGCTTGTTTGGCGTTTGGATTTATGCAAACTTGCCCAAAAGGGGCAACCCGATAATCGCATCTCAGCCCGTTGTCGCTGTTGCCGCTACTTACTCGCAAGCACCACAGCAAATGGTTGATATTTCTGCAAGAACGGAAAACGGAAAGATCGTTATCTCGTTGGAGGTTGTGCAACAACGAAAATTCGTCGCATTCTCTTCCAATAATCCACAAAACACAGTGCCATTGCTTGCGTATGTCTCCGGTGAGGGAAAAATTATTACGGCAGTCAGCATGTGTGAGCCCTGCAACTCGCAACGTTTTCATATCCAAGAGGATAAGCTCGTTTGTAATGCGTGCGGCTCGACATGGGAATTGAATGACTTAGAAGCTGTCAGCGGCAGCTGCGCAAAATTTCCTCCTGATGCTGTTCCGAACGTCACTGTGAACAACGAAATCCAGATTGATGAAAATATCGTTGCACGCTGGCGACGGAGAATTTAACGGGTTGCAGAAATCGCAAATCTTAAATTGAAAATCGCAAATCGTCAATCGACAATCTCTATGAAGCTCTACAATATTTCGCTTAATAATCTTTACCGCCGGAGAATGAAGGTTGTATTTCTTGTTCTCGGACTTGTGATCGGCGTAAGCACTGTTGTAACGCTCATGACAGTGTCTGATGCCATGAATGCGGATATCGCGAAAAAGCTGGATGAATTTGGCGCGAACATCCTTATCGTCCCCAAGTCAGACGATCTTTCCTTGAGTTACGGTGGGATGTCCATTTCCGGCGTATCCTTTGATGTACGCCAGTTGCGGGAAGAGGATGTGCAGAAGATCAAATCAATCAAGAATCGCAACAACATCAGTATCGTTGCACCAAAATTGTTGAACGTGACAAAGATACAGCGGCGCGATGTTTTTGTTGTAGGTGTGGATTTCAAGCAAGAATTCCGGATGAAAAAGTGGTGGTCAATTGCAGGGAAAAAACCTCAGCATGGCGATGAGGCTCTCCTCGGCGCTGAAGCAAAAGACAAACTTGGCATTGGCGTGAATCAAACCTTCGAGGTTGAGGGAAAGAAGTTCACTGTTGCGGGAATTCTTGCGCCGACAGGTTCACAAGATGACGGCATCGTATTTATTGATATGAAAGAGGCCCAACGAATTTTCGGAAAGCCAGACCGCTTGAGCATGATTGAAGTTGCTGCTCTTTGCTACGACTGCCCGATTGAAGAAATTGTCCGCCAGATATCCGAACAACTCCCCGGCGCGAAGGTTACGGCGATTCGTCAAGCTATAGAATCGAAAATGGAAGCGATGCACAGGTTTCAACATTTTTCAGTTGGAATTTCTTTAGTCGTGCTATTTATTGGAGCATTAATTGTTTTCACAACAATGACTGCCGCTGTGAACGAACGAACACGAGAGATCGGAATTTTTCGATCTATCGGATTTCGGCAGACGCATATTATGATGATCATTCTTACTGAAGCGCTCCTCACAAGTTTCTTAGCAGGGCTCGTCGGATATTTTCTCGGATTCTCTGTCTCACGGTTTGTTGCTCCCCTCGTTATTATGAATGGCGGACCTGAAATGCCATTCAATCATCAATTGTTAATCTTCTCGATTGCGCTTGCGGTGTTACTTGGCATGGCATCCAGCATCTACCCTGCCTACAAAGCATCGAGACTTGACCCAATTGTTGCATTGAAATCGTTGTAGGAGTTGAACGAAGCGAGAAAGCGTATGAGCAATCATCAGAATGAAATCAAGAACACAGCAATGAGTTTCTTGGAAGTACAAAACGTATCAAAGATTTATCAGGCAGGTCGCGAACATGTCAGCGCGGTGAATGGAATAACATCGCAAGTAATGCAAGGTGAGTTCATCTCTGTTACGGGTCCTTCCGGCTCAGGCAAAAGCACGCTTTTATCAATTCTCGGCGGATTGAATCATCCCACTGAAGGAAAACTTCTTGTCGATGGAATAGACGTGTATGAACTCTCAGTCGAACAGCGCGCAGACTTTCGACGAGAATACTTGGGTTTTGTTTTCCAATCGTTTCAGTTAATTCCTTATCTGACTGTGGCTGAAAACGTGTTGCTTCCCCTTACAGTGAGTTCTCACTCGAACAGCGAACAAAAGGAAATGGCTCTTAGCATTTTGGAAAAGGTCGGACTTACGCATAAAACGCGTCGCCTTCCTGACGAACTCAGCGGAGGTGAACAACAGCGCGTCGCCATTGCCCGTGCATTGATTAATCAACCGCCTATTATTCTCGCCGATGAGCCAACCGGCAATCTCGATTCGGCAACAAGCGAAGAGATCATGAAACTCTTTCAGGCTCTGAACAGCGAAGGAATTACGATGATTATGGTAACTCATAATCCAGACAACATTCGGTACGCCCGGCGCTGCATCTCTTTGCGCGACGGAAAGCTCGTAAACTAAATCCCTCAACTGCATATTTCTAGAAGAATTCACCTGTGCGATACATTTACCGCCGTGATAATCCTTTCGAAGGTTTACTCAAGACAGCGATATATTTTCTTTTCTGCTTCATACTTTCACAACGTTGTTTCGCCTTTCAATATGAGTTTATCAGTGCCAAGAAGCCGAAATCGGACGCCTTCTTTTCATCACGTAAGTTTCAAACTAGTTTTGGAGATACTGTCGTGGTCCAAACCGAATCCCGCGGTTCGCTTCTCTGGAGCAACATGTTTGTGAATATTCCTCGGGACTGGGTTCGCTGGTCACAAATCTCGTTTCGACACGATAAGATTGGTATGTGGGTGGCTGTTACAAGCTCAACGGCATTGCTGATCGCGACAGATGCAAAAACCTACGAGCCTTCAAAGAAATTCTATGACAGCGATCCGGCAAGGGCATTCTATAATAGACTCTTCGCCGAACTATGAGACGGTAGGACTCAATTTAGTCTGGCGGCTGCGTTCGCACTTTATGGATGGGTCGCGGACGACGCAAAAGCCGTCAAAGTTGCAACTCAAATAGTCGAAACTGTCCTTGCGTCAGGAACCGTTATTCAAGTCTTGAAGCATTCGACGGGTAGAGAAAGCCCCTTTGTGAGGGGCTCGCCGACAGGAACGTGGAAATTCTTCGCGAGTCCCATCGAATACCACGGAAGGATTCCTGCGTACGATGCCTGTCCTTCAGGTCATGTGGCTACGTCGCTCGCAACAGTCATTGTCCTTGCAGAGAACTATCCGGACGTGAAATGGATACGGCCTCTCGGCCACACGCTCGTGGCAGGTGTTGCAGTCGGAATGGCCAACAATGGCATTCACTGGTACAGCGATTATCCGATTTCCATCGCGCTCGGATATTATTCTGGAATGATTGCTGCCCATCCGGATGGATTTGCTCTTGGCGATGATGACCAGACTGTGCAGATGAGTTTAGTCCCCATTGTTCGACCAGAAGGAGCAGGTCTTTCATTGATGATGACCTTCTGAGTTATTATTGAGAAGTGTGATTTGCAAATGAACTAACAACGAATCAAGAAAAAGGTTCGAGGTAACGCTCGCACGGATGCTTTAATGCTCGCCATACTGGCCCCGCGATTTTTCTTTGCCACTGTAAGATTCTTCTTGCATTACGCCGTTATGTTTTATATTTTCTACAAGTTATCATCAATTAACAAACGTTCGATTTACTTCAAAAGGAGCCTTATGAGAAAATTCATCGCGCTGTCTGTCTTCATTTTTCTAGTAAGTAGTGTCGCAATACCTCAAGCGGCCACAAGCACGGGGGAGAAAAAAGAAACAAAATCGGCAACTCACAAGCATCACGACAAGAAAGACGGATGCTGCTGTATGAAGAATATGAGCGAGGAAAAAAAGGGGGATGGCTGCACGATGGATTCAAAAAAGGAGTCTGAGAAAGAACCAAAAGAGGAATCAAAAAAGGAAACCGAAAAGAAATAACGCGTCGGTTGTTCGAAATAAACCTGTGATGCTTTCCATTGTCACAGGTTTATTCATTTTATACTCGATCACTTCCACAACCCACAGGCGGTCGGAATGAGATGCTCAAATTGCGGCAATGAGCTGAGGAAGGATGTTCTGTTTTGTCCACACTGCGGCACGAAGATTTTTGATAAAAGTGCTCTCCCTTCATCATCGCGTGTGCCGGGGAAGAAAAGCATGGGCACACGAGCAAAGATCGTATATTCAGCCATCGCCGCTGCCTTGCTGATCGGTATGGGGGTTGTCTTCGTGCGGAGTCTTCCGGGCGGCGACCATCCCGTTATTCAGAACCAACCGACAATTCCGCAAGCAGAAAATTATGACGGCGTGAAATTGACGATGACGCCAATTCCATCAAAAGTGGAAAACGGTTTCATTATTATTTCCCTTTCACAAGTCATCGAAAAGAAAATGGTCTCGTTCACGTATGATGGCAAGACAACTAAAGTTGACCTGATGGCGTACATCAATCCGCAAGGCAAGCTCGTGACCTCAATTGCAATGTGCGAGCCGTGTAATTCAAAAAGCTTCCACAGTGAATCGCAAGATCTGGTGTGCGACAATTGCGGCACACGCTGGAATTTCACGACTCTCGAGGGAATTAGCGGATCGTGCCAAAAATATCCGCCAGATCCGGTTCCGAGCGAGATTGCGGGAGAAGAAGTGCGTATCAGCAAGAAGCTCGTCGAAGGATGGAAATTGAGAATATGAGGAAAACGTTCCTTTTTATTTGCGCCGCGTTCATTCTTTCGTTGCCCGGCTGCAGGAGATCGACGACCGGGAATACAGCGTCAACAACAAGCACCGCAGCCATTGCTGCAATCAACCTGCCAACACTGAAATGCAATACCTGTGTCGCAACGGTAAAGAGAACTGTTGCGTCGATGGATGGAGTTGAAAGCGCGGAAGTAGATTTGAAGGCAAAAAACGTAACAGTGCACTATTTGGCGGCAAAACTGGATATAGGAAGGATCGAAACCGGAATAAGCAGCGCAGGATACGACGCAAACGACGTAAGGCGGGATTCAACCGCGTACAGGAACTTGCCGGAGTGCTGCAAGTAAGAGCCTCTACGGCTACGCCTCCTTCGTCCTGGCTTCAATGCCCCTTCGCACAATCGTAATCAGGAATCCCCCCACTAAAATCATTGTCCCCATCCACACCAGGTTAATAAATGGTTTCACGCTAGCTTCGACGATGAGGGTCTCGTTTTTTTTCAGTTGGCCTTCGGCCAGCGGTGCACTGGCCCCGAGAGTGATCGAAGACTTGCCTCTGTCGCCCCGTCCCATGTTCATCCCCTTTATCGTGAACGCAATCTGTGTGTTCGGCAGCGATGCAGGAATATAGCTGACTTTGCCTTTTGCATTGTGCATTTCCGGTGCGAGGCTCACCGTTTTGCCTCCGCGTGTCACCTCAAGAGTCGCGGTGACAATATTTCCTTTTTCCGGGGAGGTGGAAAAACTATAGCCAAGGTACTTTATCGTCATATCCTGGAACTTCTGTACCTCGTCCTTTTCGACGGTCAACTCTTGTTCGTTCTTCGCATCCGGAGTTTCGAGGGAGAGAGGTGAAACGTAAAAATCTTTCGTCATCAGGTTGATGATATCGGGATTCCGCATCAGCCCTTCATTGTCCTTGTTGTAAAACATCACGGGCGCTACGACAAATCTCTGGTCCCCCCTCTCGACTTCCACGTCGAATGCAAATCGTCCGCGCTCGATCGGATGGTATCCGACATATCGCATTTTATATCCCATAGCCTCGACTTGTTTTCCCTGCTCCAGCGATACCGTCTCCTTATCGTCGTACTTTGCCGATGCGACAAAACCTAGGAACATGAGCGAGAGGCCGATATGCGCAATTGCTCCGCCTGCCATTTTTGGATTGCCTTTGAATATTCTATAACCGACCATGGAGTTTGTGAAAAGCGCAAACGAAGAGGCGAAAATAAAAGCCAGCATCGTGGCATGATGCGCTCCGAAAAGATAGCTCGCGATCGTAAAGAACAGCGCTAAGAGGAGTGGGACTCGAAGACTCCTGAGAAGCGTGTCGGAGTCGGAATTTTTCCACCACAAAAGCTGTCCGACGCCGGCGAGAAGCGCGATGAATATTCCGAGCGGGAGAGTCGTTGTCACGTAGTATGACATATCAACTGCAGATACTTTTCCCTTGAGGATGCCCGTAATGATCGGTGAAGACGTCCCAATGACGATGAACAGCGCCGAAAACACGATCGCTGACGCGCCAAGGAACAGCGCAAATTCACGAGACATCAAACTATGCTCAACCGGTACCTTTGGCATCTCCTTCATTCGCGCAAAAAAGAGACCGAACCCGATTCCTGCAAAAAGAAAGAGGCCTGCCAGTAACAGCCAGTACACCCACATGCCCGGCTCTACGAATGAATGAACGGAGGTGTCGCCGAGCACCCCGCTGCGCGTGAGAAATGTAGAATACAACACCATCACGAAGCAGAAGATGCTCAGGACAAAGTTTGTTTTGATGAAACTTCCACTGCGCCGTTGGGAAAGCATCGTATGAATCGAGGCAACGCAGACGAGCCACGGTACGAGCGAAGAATTTTCAACGGGATCCCATCCCCAATACCCACCCCATCCGAGCGTCTCATACGCCCAAAATCCCCCCATGATTATCCCCGTTCCAAGGATCATTGCGCCAAAAACCGTCCACGGAGTTGACACACGAATCCAACTGACGTAGTCGCGCTTCAAAAGACCGGCAACGGCATACGCAAATGGCACAGACATCGACGTGAATCCTATAAACAATACTTGCGGATGAATCACCATCCAATAATTCTGGAGAAGTGGATTCAATCCTTTTCCTTCATTCGGATATTGCGCCCAAATTCCTTTTGCCCGGTCGAGCCACACAAAATTTGTGAGAGTCAGAGGTACGGGACCTGTGTGAACAAGGTCTGCTGGAAACAAATCCCAAATGTAGGCGAACGGAGTTTTTACAGCCAGCATGAGGAGAAGAAAGGAGAAAATCAGCGAGTAGATCGCCATCAACTCCGATTCGTACCCCTTCTTTGCGGAATACGCCATCAGTGCAACGCCGACAATGCTGGTGTAGAATGCCCATAGCGCGAAGCTTCCCTCCTGACCGGCGTAAAAAGTCGAAAACAGCAGCGGGTCCGGCAAATCGGTGGAACTGTAATTCCAGACATACGAATACTGAAATTGATGCGTCATGATTAAGTAGATGAGAAGAGCAGCCGCGCACATCATTCCAACGACGGCGGTGTGGTAGGCATACCGCGCGAAGAGCAAGAGGCGTGGCGAGTACTTTCTGTGATTCAGGTAATAGGCAAACGACGAGGTGAGTGCGGCGGCAAACGCAACTCGTATGATAATGCTTCCGATCATTCTCTCCCGGCTTTCTCTGCGAAGCGTCTTACAGCGTTTTCTTCATTGCTGTTGCGTCGCCTTCATATTTTGAAGGACATTTCGTTAGAAGCTCATTGGCGTGAAAATATCCGTCCTTGTATCTTCCTTTCGCAACGACACTTGTGGCAAGCTCAAAATTATTCGGCTTGGCTCCATCAAGCACAACCTTCACTTCGCGTTTGTTGTCATCGACCATATAAAAAATGAATTGTCCTGCCTTGGCGTCGAATTGGGTTTCCTTTTCCTTCACCCACGCCCCCTTCACTTGGACCTTCTTGCTTGTCTTTTCTGCTTTGGCGAAGTCGGTGTATTCCACATTGCTGTCCATAAAGGAGACAGCACCAAAAACGAAAAACGCGACAATAACCACGACCGCAACGATAATTTTTACCTTCATACCATCGTTCTCCTTATTTCTTCAGGTTTTCTTCAAGCTTGGCAATTCTCCGGTCTAGTCTAAACAGGTACGCAATAAATCCAAACCAAATGATAAGGACGATGCTTAGTACTATATATAGTTGATGTTGTGCAAAAAATTCCACGGTGATGACTCCTACAATTGTTGAGACTTAATTTCAAGACGTGCTGACCGAACCTTCAAACTGAACATCCAAAAGTACAGAAGAGTGAATCCAATGAGCGAAGCAAAAAACACCACCCGCATATTCGCAGGCATATGCAACTGTGCGACCGGCATTGAACCACCTTCGTCTCCTTGTGCTCCTGGATGCAGGCCCGTCATGATGCGCGGCATAACAAAAATAAAGAACGGAGCTGTCACGCCGGCAATGATCGAATAAACAGCTGAGAGTGTTGCTCGCTTCTCCTCCACGTCAAGAGCGGAACGAAGCGCAAAGTACGCTCCATAGATCAACAAGAGAACGAAGATCGAAGTTTCACGCGGGTCCCAGTTCCAGAATGATCCCCAATTGAACTTGGCCCATATTGAGCCCGTGATCGTTGCCAGGACGCAAAACATTGTCCCTAAACCGGCAGCCGAAACCGATCGAAGATCGTAATCCATGTTCTTGGTTTTGAGGTACAACATGCCATAGATCATCGAGGCAAAGAATGCCACTAGGGTTGTCCACGCCATCGGAACATGGAAGAAAATGATTCGCGCCTTTTCTTCCAACGCAGGAATCACCGGTAATTCAAACCATTGCTGAGGTGAAACAACCATCGGCATTGCAAAGCCGGCGATGATGATCAGCGTGAGCCAGAGAGCCACAATCGCTTTGCCGATCAGATATTTACTCATCATTGTTCAGTCCTTCCAGACATACTCGAATAAGACGATTGACGCTGTTGTGATGACCACCGTGTATGAAATCAAAATCTGAAATTCTCCCAACGCTTCAGCGAAGAATGCGCCCTCTGCTGCGAGCCGCGTGGCGTTCATGACAGTCATCAGGAGCGGCAGCATAATAGGAAACGAAAGCACCGGATACAACGTTCCCTTTGTGTTTGCTTTCGCAATGATAGCCGCGATAATCGTCGAGGCACTGGCGATCGCCGCACTCCCAAGAACGATCGTTGTCCAGAAAATTGCCGGCGACTGAATGACAAAATTGTTGATCAACAGCAGATACAACAACGAAATGACAACATTTAACGACAGCGTCAAGAAAAAATTGAATGTCAGTTTGCCGACGTACACCGGCGTCGGTCGAGTAAGCAGTTGAAGCGTCGCAACCGTCCCCCGCTCCTCTTCACTGACAAACGTCCGAGACAATCCAGACATGCTCGAGAAGAATATCACGACCCATAAGATGCCCGATAAAACGTCGCTGCTGACCGCCTCGCTCCCGATCGAGAATAGAATAATGGACAGCGCGGTCACGACAAACATGAAAAGGGCGTTCAACGCATACCGCGTTCGAAGCTCCGAACGGGAGTCTTTTAAAAAAATGTAGTATGCCGGAATAAAAAGGGATTTCAAGGCATCCTCAAGATACGATTTTGTGGGGCAACATTCAAGGTTTTGGGTCGTCTCTCACTTTCCTTGAGACAGAAAGTGCTTCATAGGTGAACTTCGTCTTCTCGTTGCACACCACCCCTTAATCCCCTCCTCATTGAGGAGGGGAAAGCCCGACCTGTCCGCTCAACGAGTCGAGTCTTCGACCGTTCTTTTGGCGGAAGGGCTAGGGGTGGTGGCAAGAATCTCAAGAGTACCGATTCCGAAAAGCTCTTCTCGCTTTCCGGAAACAAGAAGGCGAAATCCCTTACAGGTGGAATTCTGAGCCACAGGCTCATCAGCCTTCGGTTG
Organism: Bacteroidota bacterium; assembly: GCA_020052095.1. Classification (GTDB taxonomy): domain Bacteria; phylum Bacteroidota; class Ignavibacteria; order UBA10030; family UBA8401; genus JAGVPT01. The sequence goes on from JAGVPT010000096.1 coordinate 56,506, forward strand.
AGCTTCTTTCTATGGCATCAGTGAGAGAAGAGGGCCGCTGATTCTGCTCAAGGTAAGACACCGCCAGATTTTAAGGCCACAGCCTTCACTTTGTTGAGATCGATGTTGTGCTCGGCGAACTTAAGGTCTTTTGCATCATTTGTCGCGATGATAAGAATCCCGACTCCAGTCTGGGTACGCATCAGCTTGCGCACAGTGGCGGCACCTTCTTCGTCGAGATTCGCCGTCGGCTCATCGAGGATGAGGATTTCGGGACGATGGAGCATCGCGGCTGCGTACTTCAGTCGTTGTTTCATGCCCGAGGAATAGGTGCGCACTTCATCGTTGCGGCGCTCGTTAATGCCGAATTGCCGCAGCAAGCGTTCCGGTTCCCCGTCAGCTGCCGATCCGAGGTTTCTGATATGAGCGAAGACCAAGAGGTTTTCAATTCCCGAGAATTCATCGTACATGGTAATGTAGGGAGAGACGAGCCCAATGTGCCGATGGATATCCTCAGCCGGAATTTCTTTCTCATTCATACAGAGACTGATCTTGCCCTTCGTCGGCGTAAGCAGCCCACACAAAATTTTCGCCAGCGTCGATTTTCCAGAACCATTCCGTCCGGTGACAGCTAGAGACTCCCCACGCGAGAGCGAAAAAGAAATGTCTTCGAAAATAACCCTGCGGTTGAACTCTTTTGAAACCGATTCGATGGAAAACGTACTCTCTTTCATTGCACAACCGCTATCTTTCCTCTTACGTCAATCCCGTCGGCTTTAATGACGTAAAAATAGACCCCGGTGGACACGAATCCGCCTTTGCTGGTTTCCCCATTCCACTCGTAACATTGTTTTCCGAAGATCAAGACGGCAGATAGATTTACTTCGGCTACCAATTCCATGCTTGACGAAAAAACGTACAACATCGTGTTAGCGCGTGTACCGGCTGGTATGGGAAAAAGAAGGGACGATCTCTTTGGGTTGAACGGATTCGGAAATGGCGCAGTCTCCGAGGAAGAGAAAAATCCGGCCGCATGGAGCGGAACGATACTCCAATTACGCGCGTCATCGACGGCAAACCTATAGGACATCCCGTTGGGGAGAGCGGACCAGCTCGGGGCCACCACCGGGGATACATCGAGCGTGTAGGCAAACACCTCGTGCGCCGCGGCAAGAGCATCCTTCGAATCGACATTTGTAACAATGTAGTAGACGCTGTCGGAATTACGAATAGCGCGAAGGTATTGTATCGTATAGCTCTTCGCCGTTCGTTGGAACGTATAAGCATTCGCGGTAACGTTTCGTGATTCCGAAATATTCAACGGAGGAAACAGAGTACCGTCTTTGTAGTAATGAGCGGTATCTGCGCGCGTCCCGGTGTAAAAATTCCACAGTGCGAAAGTTGCGAAGGCCTGCTGCAATGAAGTATTCCGCAATAGTAGTGCCTTGTCCAAAGCGGCAAACGGTTTTTGTGACGCAATTTGTTCCCAAATGCTTTTCATGATTTCAATCCCGTATTGTTGCACAAGATACACTCCCCATATCGCTCTCCCGTACGACAGATTTTTGTTGCTGTCATATAACGGAAGCAACTCCATCATATTGAAATAGGTGTAGATGTCTTTCACATAGTCTTTAACTGATGGAAACACCACCGGCTCCATCGCTTCAGCAGTCATTTCATAGAAGTACAATTCGTTATCGTCCCACAAGCCGTAGCCGCCCAATTGAATGGCATGAAAAAACTCGTGAGCCGCCGTAACGTGAACAGCAGGTATGCCCTGGGTCCTGAATCCAATGCCGAAATCATTGTCGATGACGATGTAGCTTGTCCAACGCGGATTCGGCTTCGCAGGAACGTCAGGTATTTCCGTTTCGGGCTGCGTATAGCCGAAATTATTCGCGCCCAGATCTTGAATATACACATCGTATTCATTCCCCCCCCCGGCATTGCTGTCGGCCGGCGGTGGTGCAAAATTGAATACGCTGATCTCCGCCATGCAGACCGAATCGAATATCATCGCGACGTTGTCCACGTACAGCGCATGGGAAAGCGGGATTCTGTTGCCCGCTCCATCGAGCATTGCGGGAAGATTCAGGCTTGCGCTGCTGGTATCATAATGAATCCTGAATTTGCCACTTGGACTCAGGATACTCAGTTCATTAAGTGGACGTCCCGCCAATACGCGTTGTTGTAATCCCGCGTTTTCGAGAGGTCGAATTCTCGCACTGATCACGAACGGTGTCAAGCATTTTCCCGTCGTTGCTTCGCCTTCCCCGAAGAGTGACGACGCCGTCATAAGGGTCCCCCCAAGAAGACGAATGACCACTTTTCCGCATTCGATTTGGATTTTCAATGTTTTTTACTTCTGTTCACGAAATATATTGTGACGACATTGAGCTTCGGGTTCGAATAAACGATGTCCAATTTCCCGTCGCCGTTAAAATCTCCGAACTTAAATGTGGCATCCCTCGGGAGATCGAGAAGCGTAGTTCCGGGAAAGAATTTACCGTTTCCTCTCCCCTTGAAAAAATGGAGTTCGGAGTTCAGGTCAGCCATCGCCGCAATGTCGTTGATGCCATCACCGTCAAAATCGACAACTTGAATATGTTCCGGCTGAGATACGACGACGTTTTCCACAACAGTTGAAAACTCCCCGAAGCGCGCAGCCCCATTTCCCAGCGCGATTCGAATCGCGTTCATCGGAGTAGTATAGAGAATGCAGTCGGGAATATTATCTCCGTTGACGTCGTCAAACATCATGTAGCATTTTTTCATCAGGGAGTCTGGGAAGATGTACGACAGCGTTTTACCGCGATACTGGCCAGCGGAGTCGCTGAATGTAATTCCCAAATTGTAACTCGATGAATCCGTGTCAAAATAAATGTAAGCCAGATCGGGTCTGCCATCGCCATTGAAATCGTTCACCGATCCCGCAAGAATTGAAGAGGGAATAATCGGTTTAAAATTGCGCTCGACAAATTTTGTCCCCGCAACTTGGCGGAAATACGAAAGCGATCGCTGTTTCGCCGTCGAGTAGACATAAAACTCAATCACTTTGGTTTGAAGCGCGGCATCGGGAAGAAATACTCGTGGGTTCTCCGCAGTGGAAATCGCGTACGTGAACGCCGCCGAGATTTTCACGCCGGCCGCAGACTGCTCTTGAGGCACGGAAAGCACCGAGACCTTTCCAATGGATTCGTGTGCAAGAAGAAACGTGAGCAATGAATCGTTCTTAGAATATAAGCGAATCGCCGTGGGCGCCTCAACGGTTGGAAATCCGGTTTGGCCTCCGACGTGGTAGGAGCGTGAATTATAGAGCATGGAGAGCGTTGACGAACCGTTATTCGCGACCGCAATATCGTCGAATCCATCTCCATTGAAATCCGAAATGACAATTCCTCTCGGCTTCCTCCCCACAGCAAAAGAGACTTCCCCGCCCCGTGACGATTCCTCCGACGACGCAAAGATCTTCTTCCTTGCATTCCAGTACGCCACCAACATCTTCTCCGGCTTATCGACGACAAGAAGGTCCGTCCATCCGTCGTTATCGAAATCAGCGGCAAGCGTGTTGCCGGGGTTGGCGGGACATCCGAACACGATCTCGTCCATAAACGTCCCGTCTCCCTGATTTACAAATACACCGAATGTACCCTCCCTTCCATTCACTGAGATCAGATCATTAAACGTTCTCGAAGACAATGATGCACGCAGTAACTCGCTTGGCTGATGATTACACTCGACACTCTGATACTGAAAATAGCTTGCCATACCGTCGCCGGCGAAAAATCGGATGGTTTTCGATTCCGAGGAAGCGACCGCGTAATCCATAATCCGATCTTTGTTGAAATCCCCAAACACCACGGCCACCGTATCCTGTCCAAACGATAATATGTTTTGTTCGGAAAATTGCAGATCCCCCATCCCAAAAAAGAACACCATCTCATTTGTAAGCCAATTATGAATGATGAGGTCCGGATAGTCGTCGTCGTTGAGCTTGACCACTGACGCGTCCACGACGGGAATTTCTGGAAGGATGAGCGATTTCTCTTTAAACGTGCCGTCTTTCTTTCCGAGCAATACTGAAATTCCGGATGAGAGCTTCCCAAAACACAACATGTCGGAAGTTGTGTCATTGTCGATGTCTGCGATGAGGACTTTTTCGGGATAGAAATTAACCGTGTAGTGCGATGGTGTAAAAACGGTGTCGATTGCGGTACTCAACCATACTTCAACCTGACTCGCCTCTCGATGAACGATAACAATATCGTCCTTTCCATCGTTGTTCAGATCTTTCGTTTCGAGATAGGTAACGTCTGTCGCAACGCCGATGGTTTTACGTTCAGAAAAGGTACCATCTCCATTGTTGATCAAAACAACGATTGATTGGGTTTCCTGTTCGTAACACAACACATCCGGAAATGCGTCGGCATTAAAATGCATGAGAGTTACGAGAGCTGGGGTTGCGGTGAGCTCAACCCTCGTCTCCATACCGAGTGTGCCGGCGTATTTCTGTTGGGCGACAGCTGCAATGCAGAAGCCGCTGGTGAGAATGAGAATTTCTGCGAGAGTTCTACGAATAGAATACATCGGAGAGAGAAGTACCTTCATGACGCCGTCTGAGGTGCGCACCGGAAATTCAGTTAGTAGTATTCCTGGAACGCCGCCGAAGCCGATCTTCGCGACGTCGGAGGGCGTCGTCATAACGCCGTTGTTCATCTTTATTTTCTGGCTCCAATCGAGGCGATTCGACGGGCGTTCCGCTCTCATCGATTGAAACAAACGTGAGATAGGCGCTGTTCGCGTGCTGCACTTTTCCGGTCAACAGATTTTCCGAAAGCACTCGGACGCCGACTTCCATCGAAGTACGAAAAACGCGATTGACGGAGGCCAACAAGATGACCACCTCGCCCTGCTTGATTGGGTGGATGAAATTCAATTCGTCGACGGAGGCCGTCACGCATACGCGTTTTGAATGGCGCGATGAGGCGATCGCGGCGGCAAGGTCGATCCAATGCATGAGTTGTCCGCCGAGGAGATTCCCAAGCTGGTTGGTGTCGTTCGGCAGCACCAACTGCGTCATTCCCACCTGGGAGCGCTTTACGGGGATCGATTTTTTTTTCATTGGGCATTTTTGGTTGAGAGTCCTGGGGATACCTTTGGCGCAACTTTCGCGTTGGCGACATCTTCCTCCACTTCCGATTTCAATGATTCGATCTCATTTTTCAGATCACTCGCCGGATATTTTTGGAGAAAAAGATGTATCGCGTCCAGTGCGCCGGCGTAATCGCGCCGTTCATGCATCGCGCGAGCTTTTCCAAGCAACGCATCGTCCGCAAATTCCGAATCGTGAAACCGCTCCATTACATTGTCGAAGTATGCGATGGCGGCTTTGTAGTATTCAAGCCGGTAGTACAGTCTACCGTTCTCGAGTTCTTTTTTTGCCAATTTGTTGATTAACTCCGCGATCTTTGTCGCTGCATCTTTCGCCAGCGTATCGGCCGGCGAATACTCGATATACGTTTGAAAGTCGTCGATCGCTTCGCGTGTATATTTTTGGTCAAGGTCCGGCTTCGGGGAGAGGTTGTAACCCGACATTGCTTTCATATACCGCGCCTTCGGTACTACTGGGCTTGATGGCATTGTCCGAACGAGCAGGTCATATTCCGCTCCCGCGAGAATGTATTCGCCGCGAAGATAACGGCATTCCGCGATATTGAACTGCGCATCGTCTGCAACCGCGCTTCCCGGAAACTGAACGGTCACGATCTTAAAATCTTCTATTGCGTCGAGATAATCCCCTTCTTTGAATTTATTCATCGCCAGGGCGAAGCGTTCTTCGACGGACAGCGACTCTACTTCCTTGCTGGAACTGCAACAGATGAAAACGAGGGCACTTGCGATGCAGAGGAGGGTTACTGAAAGTTGTTTCTTCAATTGAGATAACCTTTTGTTGTCCATGTGATTGGAATATTCGATAACGATTGTACTCGGTGTTGCAATTGCCATGCGATCGTCGAATCCGACAGCAAGGATGGCTGATAGCCGGCACGCAGTGGGATACATTCTACTGAGGCAACCGTTGTTGTGGTGTCGTTCTTTTCAAATCTGAGTTCGGCGCACACACTAACCTGGGTCCAGAAAAGTTGCGGCTGATAAAAAACAAAATTGCCGAGCGAATGAAAAATATAACATCCATTTATCGCCTGGATTCCATATGGCACATGAGGATGATGTCCCAAAAAGACTTTCGTTCCTTGACGGACGCATTCTTCAGCAAATTTTTTGACCCTCGACGTGGGTTCATCGCCGTATTCTTCGCCGCCGTGGAAGCTCATCACCACGACATCAACTAAAAATGCAGCTTCGCGAAGCGCTGGAAAAAGCTTTCCCGTGTCGACCACCGCAACAAAATCATGCCACCCGCTTTTGAAATTCATCAAATCGGTCACGGCAAATATCGCAAAGCGAATTCCTCCCCGCTCAAAGATGAGGGGTTGGTAAAGATTTTCCACCGAGCGTGCCGTTCCAACATGTGCAATACCTTCATCATCCAAATGGTCGAGGGTCTCGAGGAGCGCATCTTTGCCGTAATCGAATGCGTGGTTATTTGCCGTCGATACATGGGTGAATCCAAAACTCGCAAGAGCTTTCGCTCCGTTTGGCGGCCCGGTGAAAATCATATTGTGGCGGGGATCTTGCGTTTCATCGCCCTGGTCGGAAAGCTGGCTTTCCAGATTGCCAAATACAATATCGACGGAGTTTGCCTTCAGGAAAATCTTCTGAAAAGGATAATCAATTTCGTTATTCAATATTTTTTGTCCTACCGCCCTCCCCAAGTTCACATCGCCGAACACCAACATCGTGGCGGCATGCCGCCACTGGCGCCGATCATTCCTCCCCCCGGAATCCATTCCGCTCTTGCTCGCGTTCGTTCCCCTGGTCAGCATAAACGAGAGAATGAAACAAGCAAAGACTCCAACAAACGAGAGGAACTTTCTCAACAGGCCTTTTCTCCTAATTTCCCGTCAACTTCGAATGGTAAAGAACAAGTAAACCGCCACTCCGGCCGCGCCCACAATGATGAACGGCTCAATGAATTTCTCCATCGCAGAACGCTGCGGCATCACTCCTTTTGCGATTCGTTCGCTCGAGACTTGAAGATCCGGGATGTCTTCAACGTACACGGTGTCGACGAATGAAGCGCCTTTCGACTTTGCCCAGAGAATTTTTCCATCCTCAAAACGCATCGCCGTCATTCGCAAACCGACGTCAATACGCCGTTCACTCCTGCGAGCGGAGAGGAACCCGTCCGAAAAAGACTGCCCGTAGACAACAGAAACTCCACCGACAGATACAGAAATCTCAATGCCCGAGGCAGTCCTCCGTGTGAAGAGGGATGGAAACCTCTGCCGAAAGGATTCAGTGAGGGTTTGTGCGAAGAATCGATTGATTTCACCATCTTCAATCATCAATACGATCGTCGAGGTATCCGGTATCCGGGCCTCGGAGATCGAACTCGCGACTGCTTCCTGGCACACTTGACGGAGGATGTCGGCATTCGACTTCTTCTCAGCAGCACAGAACTGCCCCGCCGCTCCCGAAAGGAGAACCGTAAACAACACTATTGTCACGAACCGCAATGGTGAATTCAAGCGTAAATTCCGCGAACCTTTAAAGTTTTGGCAACCTTGTCAATCGCCATTATGTACGCCCCGATCCGCAAAGATACTTTGTACAACTCTGCCGTCTCGTAGACGGAATTGAACGCTGCTGTCATCATTCGCTCAAGCCGACGATTGACACGGTCGAGGGACCAGAAATACCCAACTCGGTCCTGCACCCATTCAAAATACGAGACGGTAACTCCCCCCGCATTCGCGAGAATATCGGGAATGACAATGATGCCCTTCTCCTTCAGGATCGGATCTGCCTTAGCGGTTGTGGGGCCGTTTGCACCCTCGGCGATAATCTTCGCTTTGATTTTCGGTGCATTACGCGCAGTGATCTGATCTTCCTTTGCAGCCGGCACTAATACGTCGCACTCAAGCTCCAACAATTCCGATTGCGTAATTTTCTCTGCGCCCGTAAACCCGCTCAATACTTTATGTGTTTTGACCCATTCGATCGCTTTCTCGACGTCGATTCCCTTCTTGCTGAAATATCCGCCGGTCACATCACCCAAGCCGACCACTTTGCATCCCTGCTGCTGAAGCAATTGCGCCGTCACTGAACCGACATTTCCAAACCCTTGCACAACAATGACAGTTTCTTTCGGTTTCAATTTAATTTTTTCCATCGCTCCGAGAGTGACCATCATGACCCCGCGTCCCGTGGCCTCGCGCCGGCCAAGTGAGCCGCCGATAATGAGTGGTTTGCCGGTGACCACGCCCGTGGCCGTACGCTTCATGTGCATGCTGTACGTGTCCATGATCCATGCCATTACTTGTTCGTTCGTTCCCATATCGGGTGCGGGAATATCCTTGTCCTCGCCGAATATGTCGAGCATGTTTGCCGTGTATCGACGCGTAACTTTTTCTAATTCTACCGGAGTGAGTTTCGCCGGGTCGCATCGCACGCCGCCTTTCGCTCCGCCGAAAGGAATATTTACAACCGCGCACTTCCAGGTCATCCAGGCGGCAAGCGCCTTCACTTCGTTAATATTTACGTCAGGCGCAAATCGAAGGCCTCCCTTCGACGGTCCGAGGATATCGTTATGGATAACCCGGTATCCTTCGAAGACCTCGATTTCTCCGTTATCCATTTGGATGGGAATGGAGACAATTATTTGCTTCACCGGAGTCTTCAGGTATTCATACACACCCTTTTCCAATCCGAGCATCTCAGCGGCGACGTCGAACCGTTCCATCATTGACTCAAAGGGATTCTCTTTGTCTGTTATCGGCGCAGGTTCTTTGTAGTTGAGAAGTTCGTTTGGCTCCATACAGTCTCCTTCGGTCAGTCCTTAGCTTCAGTGAATAGCGATTTCTTCAAGGCGTGCGACACGTTCCTCAATAGGCGGATGCGTTGAGAATAATTTCATAATTCCGCCCCTTCGGAGCGGATTAACGATGAACAATTGAGCTGTTGCAGGGCCGGCATTTTGCATCGGGACAATTTCAGCGCCCCGTTCCAGCTTCTTCAACGCGCTTGATAAGCTGAGGGGCTTCCCGCTGATCGCGGCGCCTCCGGCATCGGCAGCGAATTCGCGGGAACGCGAGATCGCCAACTGCATTAACACTGCAGCGATCGGTGCAAGAATAAGGAGGGCCAATTCGGAAAATCCATTACCCGAATCCCTGTCATCGCGCCGACCCCCGGAAAACATCATGGCCCATCCTGCCATGCGGGCAATGAAAGTGATCGTCCCCACCATTGTCGCCACAATCGTCCCGGTAAGGATGTCCCGATGTTTGACGTGCGCTAGTTCGTGAGAGAGGACCCCCTCAAGCTCATCATCGGTTAACGCTCTCAAAATCCCCGACGTAACAGCGATTGCAGCATGGTCGGGATTTCGTCCCGTCGCGAATGCGTTTGGAGTTTCATTCTGCATAATGTACACTCGCGGCGGCGGAAGTTGGGCCTGCGTCGCCAGCCTGCGCACCATTTGAACCAGGCGCGGCTCTTCTGCCTCGGTCACTTCCTTTGCACGGTACATCATCAGTACCATCTTATCGGAGAACCAATACATTCCGAAATTCATGGCAAGTGAAAAGAGAAATGCCATCACCAAGCCCTGCTCTCCGCCGAACGCTTGGCCGATGAGCAAGAGCAACAACATCATCAGCGTCATCAAGAAAACAGTTTTCATCATATTCATAACTTTCAACTCCTGGAAGAATTTGAATCAGTCTGAGCACAGATGGTTACGTATTCTCAGCCACCAAGGGGCAAAAATGTCGTTTAACAATTCCCGTAACTACTCAGCCACCAAGACACCAAGGCACAAAAAATTCATAGAAGAACCTCTTGATCCCCTTCTTTGATAAGGGAGACATCAAATTTGAATGGTTTATGTCTCTCTTTCATACTTTGTGCCTTCGAGCCTTTGTGGCTATTCATATCTCCGAATCGACTGAGTAGTTACTAATTCCCTTAATGCTGCACGTTTCCGGATAGAATCCATCATCCATCTTCGCGCCTTTGCGGCAACGTCGTTAGCGAAACGTGAGTCTGTAAGATAAATGTAGGGAAAATTGGCGGGATTTTCAACCGACGTTCCGGCTTCGTCGTCTCCGGTCGCGGACACCTCGCAGCAGATCAATTGTCAATTCCAGGGAGTCGTCAACAAAATGCCTCGAAAGCCGTCTGGCACGGCGAATGGCCTCGTCATCCAGAGTGGCAAAAATGAGGTCTTCATCGAACAATTTCGCCGTCGCAAGTATTTCTCCGGATGGGCCTACCACCTCCGAACCACCCCAGAAGTTCACTCCATCCTCAATTCCGACTCTATTCGAGAAGACAACGTAGGAACTCAGCAAACGGGCGTATGTTTTATGATGCTCACTGTTGAGCACCGCGGATGGGAGCTGCTCGGCCGAACCCGTGATTCGTGTAGGACTTGCGGCAAGTGTGATGATGACGTTAGCTCCATCGCTCGTGAGAATATACGGAAGAGAAATATGCCACAGGTCCTCGCAAATAAGAATGCCAAGCTTGCCGTGCTTTGAGTTGAATGTGCGCGCCTCTTTTCCCTGGTTAAAGTAGCGCATTTCTTCAAACATCCCGTACGTCGGCGGATAGATCTTCCGATGACCGGAACAGACATTGCCATCTTCAAACACGAATGCCGAATTGTAGAGTCCGAAATTCTCCGCTTCCTCCACACCGCCGGCAATAATCGTTATCGCCTTGCTCAACTTCGCCAGTTCTTTGAGTGCACCAGGATTTTGGACGTTGATCGCAACGTCCCAATTCAAATCGCGCACCGAATATCCCGTGAGGCTCAATTCGGGAAACACCACAACATCTGCGTTCTTCGCGATCGCCTTCTTCACAAAGGAAACGTGGTGATCGATATTCTTCTTAAGGTTGCCGACGGCAGCGTCGATCTGCGCTACGGCTATTTTCATTTTCATGCGTGCGGTCGATTAGCTAATTGATACGTCGTTTGTCAATTCGTTCGTGTCGTTCGCGTGCCGAGGGAACTCGCGGCTCAGCGTACTCCCGATTTCCTGTACGATCATACAGATGCCGTGACAAAAATTCTTTTCCTTGAAGTGTGAAGTCAATGATGCAGCAAGGTCAATCCAGTACTTGTCGCTTACCTTCTTGTTAATGCCTTCATCGGCGACAATCTGGAACGCACGTTCGCTGAGTGAGAGAAACAACAGGACGCCGCTCTTCCCTTTCGTTTTGTCCATCCCGAGTTCGTAAAAATTCTTCAATGCATACTTGTGCAGCGTCAGCGATCGTTCCTTCCACGCACGCCGCTTCCGAATGCTCACCCGGATTTCGCCGGAGGTCGTGCGTTCCGCCTCCGCAATGGTGTCCGCGATTTTCTTGAGTTCCTGTTTTGTCAACAGCGATGCGTCGGGAAAAAAGCCCATACATTCCTCGATTAGCCGGATATATCAATCATCCGGATGTTTTTGATGTACTGTACAGTCTTATCTTCTTTTAACGATTTCAGTTTGCTGAGCTTGAGCTGCATGCGTTCGACATTTTCGTTAATGATGCGGAGATACATTTTCATGTCGGCTGCGACCTGGCTCCGCATCAATTCATCGACGTTTCTCTTCATCGCATCCAGGGGCGTCACGAGTTCTTGACTGATGCCGAGAACAAGCTCCTGAATGGCTTCGATGCGCTTGCTGCTGATCTCAAGGGAGGAAAGTTGTTGCCGTAGACGCACGCGATCCAGCACGCTGACAATCGTCCTGGGGAGAACGGGAGTCGAGATCTCATCTTTGACGAGAAAATCTTCGACGCCGAGTTTCATCGTCTCGACGGCAAGGTCAAAGTCTCGATTCACAGTGATGAACACAACCGGGGTCGTGATTCCCTTTTCGATGAGTGATCGTGTTACCTCGACACCGTTCATGCCGGGAAGATTGTAGTCCATGAGGATGATATGAAAGTCCGAATTCGTCTCAAGCTCCACCAGTCCCTCTTCCCCACTCTTCTTCCACACCATCTGAAACACATACTCCGGATGCTGGGACAAATACAAGTCGACCAGTTTGCCGAAATCGTCGTTATCCTCGATCATCAAAATCCTGATGGTATCTTTCATTCCGTGCGGCTCCGTTTACCGCGGCAAAAGAGCAATTGTCGCCCAGTATTCGATAATGCGATGTGCCGTAGTCTCAAAATCGTCAAAAATGACTGCCTTGTTCAAAAACGTATTTGCACCGTGGCGGTACGCCTCATGCACATCCTCGGGGCGGTTTGAGCTGCTCAACATGAGTACGGGAATATGCCGCAGGTGAGATTCTCGCCGTATGAATTTCAACAATTCCATTCCACTCACTTTCGGCAGATTCAGGTCCATCAAAATGATATCCGGTAGCGGGGAGGCCGATCGGGTTCCGAGCGATTTCATCACGGCCTCTGCGTCTTCGGCGTGCGATACATCAATGCCGCTGTGCACTTTCCCAATTATCCAACGAAGAATATTGACGTGATCTTTATTGTCTTCGACTAACAAAACCGATAAAGGCTTATAGATTGAATCCATTCATGCCGTTCAATTTAATGTATCACGCGCTCATTTAGGAAGGGAGAAATAGAACGTCGTCCCTTTTCCGGTATCCGATTCCAACCAAATTTGACCTTGGTATAACTCAATAATTTTCTTCACGATCGCCAATCCGGCACCGCTGCCTTCGTATTCCGGATTCAGGCATTGAAAGATAATAAATATCTTGTCAAAAAACCGTTTCTCGATGCCGATCCCATTGTCTTGAATGGAGCAGAGAATCCGTCTCTCGCTTTCTTCCATTAAGATATTGATGAACGGATGTTCACTCTGGTTGAATTTTATTGCATTCGATATGAGATTACGGAACACCAATTTTATTTGCGTTGGATTGCAATAATAGGATGGATACTGCCCCGGAGTCGTTATTGAGATGTGCTTCTCCTGCAACGAAAATCTCAAATCGTCCAGAACCTCGTTCAAGACATCATTCAACGAAACAGTTTCCATTAACTCCGAGAGACGGGAGACGCGCGATAGCGTGAGAAGGTCGTCGATAAGGTCTTTCATTCTCGCGCACGATTGAATGATAGAATGAATGTACTCCGAGGCAGCGCTGTTCTTCTCCTGAATATGTTCCTTGAGGAGGATGCGGCTGTACCCTTCGACAGTGATAAGCGGCTCCTTTAAGTCGTGCGATACCACGTACGTGAAATCGTCCAATTCTTTATTTCGGTTTTGAAGCTGGAGCGATTTTGAAATAGTCTCCTCGTACAATTTTGCTTTCTCTAACGCAATGGCTGCAAGGTTTCCAAAACTCTCAAGCAAATGCACATGGGTCTCGCTGTATACATTCGCGGTATAGCTTTGAATCGACAGCACGCCAATGATCTTGTCTTTTGAGAACATCGGAATGTACAACAATGACATCGACCGCCGTTCCTTATCGCCGAAGGGATGTTCCAGACCGGCATGTTCACCTTCCTTTCGGAATTCAAGAAGAGACTTTCGTGCCGCAATCACTTTGGAAATGCCGGTTCCCGGCTTCAAAGACGCCGCAACGGATTCCGACGGAATTCTCGCGCGGACGTTGTTCACCAGATCGTAACAGATGATGTTTCGCACGGAGCCTGTTGCTTCATCATACAGATCGATGTAGAAAGAATCGAAGGGAAGAACTTGAACGAGATGCCGGTGGACTGCTTCGGAAATTTCATTGATCCTCAGAAGAGATGTTAAGGTGCGGCTCAATTCGTACAGAACACGTAGCTGGTCGAACTGCAGACGATTCTGTTCTTCGAGCCCCTTTCTACTCGTAATGTCCCGCGCCATATTCATCATCGCGACAGGCCGACCGAGAGCGTTGTAGAGTAGCGTGGTGTTCATGCTGACGGAAGTGACTTTCCCTTCCGTGTGCTTCCAATGAATATCGAAATCACGCAGGCTTTTCTTCTCACGGAGCTCCTTTATCCACAAGACATACCGCGACATTTCTTCATCCAGCAGCCATGCGTACGGGAACTCTTTTCCAAGGGCGTCCACTTTTTTGATGCCCGTGAGCCTTTCGAACTCGCTATTCACCTGGAGCACCTTGCCCTCAAGATTCGTAACGACGAGAGCGTCTCCGACCGTCAGTATGCCGTCAATGACGTTGCGAAACATCTGTTCCGAATGCTGCAACTCCTTTTCGATTGCTTTGCGGAGTGTAACATCCCGAAGGACAGCAACGACCGCCGGCTGACCACCGTGGTGGATCACGTTAACCACCACCTCGACGTCAAAGACAGTCCCGTTTTTTCTAATCCCCTTATACTCATACCGGCTGGGCACCTGCTTCCCGCTAAAACGATTTCTGCTTCTCTCCAGCACACGATCACGGTCTTCGGGTGCAACAATGGCTTTGATATTCTTGCCGATGAGCTCTTCAACGCTCGTATAGCCGAATAGTTTTCTGAGGCCATCGTTGATATAGAGTATCTTCAAATCGCGGACGACCGCAACTCCGTCCGTCATATTGTCAAACAATAATTGGAGCGCTGGCCCATTGTCCATCCCTCCTGTGCGTTTCTTCACCACTTCAAGAAGAAGGGCGAATTGATGCGCAGCTTTTTCGCAAAATAGCGCAAGGTATTCCTTGTCATCAGGAATCGGTGCGCCGATGTATTCCACAACACCGACCACTTCCTTGTGGACAATCACAGGAATGTGTATAATCATCGAATCGACAAGGCGAGATTTTCCGATTGTTGTAGCAGGAAGTCCGGCCTTCTCGCGGGGTGTGCAGATGTGAACTCTTTTGCTCCGCACCGCCGAACGCACATGGGAAGCGGCGAGACTCGCCTTCACCGCAAAGATTCTTAATTTATCGGGATATGACACGTCGCCGAGCAGGGAGACCGTTTTGTTCTCCACCCGATAGATTGCACCCGCCGGCGCATCGATGAACCTGGAAGTCCGCGAAAGAAAGGTATGGAGAGTGTGCAGGAGGGGTTTTTCAGAATGAAAATCTTCGAGGGCAGCACCGGTCAACCTTTCAAAAAAAGCGTGCACTCTTTTCAGCCGAGAAATGTCACCCCTCGATGCTGTGTTCTGAACGGCCGATGGTGATTTCTTCGTATGTTTGGAAGACCGCGATGATGGCATACCGAGAATTTGAACTAGATTCGTCGCCCCACTATAGTAGATATCTCTTTCAGTCTGTTCATTAGCCGGTGAAAAGTTTCTGGCTTCAAAGATTGAAAACCATCCGACATCGCTTTCTCCGGATGCGAATGTACTTCGATCATCAGGCCGTCAGCTCCCGCGACAATTGCGGCGAGCGCCAGCGGCGATACCAGATCCCATGCTCCGGTCCCGTGGCTTGGATCGACGATAATGGGAAGATGAGACAATTTCTTTATCACTGGCACAGCGTTTAGGTCGAGAGTATTGCGCGTGTACGTCTCGAATGTCCGTATGCCTCGCTCACACAAAATCACCTTATAGTTGCCTTTCGAGAGAATATACTCCGCGGCCATCAAGAGCTCTTCAATCGTCGCGGAGAGTCCCCGTTTCAAGACAACCGGCTTGTCCAGTTCGCCGACGCGTTCAAGCAACGAGAAGTTGTACATGTTGCGCGCACCGATCTGGAGGACGTCGGAATGTTCGGCCACAAGCGAAAGAGTCTCAGTGTCTTTCACTTCGGTCACAACTTTCAGGCCGGTTGTTTCCGCCGCCTCTTTGAGATACTCCAGTCCCTCCAGCTTCAATCCTTGAAACGCATACGGAGAAGTCCTCGGCTTGAAAGCTCCCCCGCGAAGAAATCGTGCGCCCGCTTCCTTGACGATCTGGGCAATCTCCAGGATCTGCGCGCGACTTTCTACCGAACAAGGACCTGCGATAACATTGAGTTCTTCCCCACCGAAACTTGCGCCGCCAACGTCGATAATTGTTGATTCAGGCTTAAAATCCCGGCTGACAAGTTTGAACGGCTTCGTCACGGAAATGACTTCGACGACTCCGGGGAGAGTGAGAAAATTCTCGGAATCGACTTTTCCTTTGTTGCCTGTTATGCCGATCGCGACGCGTTGCACACCGGGGATTTCGTGAGGAGTGAAACCAAAAGAAGAGATTTTTTCTTTGACGGTGTCAATTTCTTTTCGGGAGGCATCCAGCCTCATGATTATCAGCATTCTACCCTGCTCAATTTGCCCTAAAAAAGAAAATTCATTTACCAGCTTCCGCTTGCACCACCACCGCCGAACGAACCGCCTCCGCCAGACCACCCGCCGCCACCGCCACCGGAACCACCTCCCCCAAAAAATCCGCCTCCTCCCCCAAAGCCGCCTCCCCAATAACTCGAACGGGAATATCCGCGTGATGAGACTCCGTACCGCCGACCACCGCCGAGAAGTGACATGCCAAACATACCGAATACGATAAATGCCAACAATATCGTTCCCCACGATGTTACTTTGTGGCTTGTAGTTCCTTCGGCCTTGTATTCCCCCTTCGTCGCTTGGATTACGGCATTCAATGCTGCACTAACGCCGCCGTAGAAATCTCCTTCTCGAAATCGCGGACGTATTTCATTTCGGATGATTTGATCGCAGAGGGCGTCGGGCAAAGAACCTTCAAGCCCATAGCCGACTTCAAATCTAATTTTCTTATCCTCTTTGGCGATAAGAATGAGAAGGCCGTTATCCTTCCCTTTCCTACCAATCTTGTTTGCTTCGGCAATCTTTAGAGCGTAGTCTGTGATATCTTCCCCCTGAAGCGAGGAGATGATGACAACGGCAATTTGCGTCGATGTGCTGTCCTCAAATCTTTTCAATTGAGATTCAAGCGCTCTCCATTGCGTAAATTCGAGTGTATTCGTAAAATCACTCACTCGTTCGTGCAATTGTGGAACGGAAACGCCCTGCGCGCGAAGCGCACACATGACTGATGCGAGAAGAAAAAGAACTGAGAAAAGGCGTATGCGATATTTGAGATGTGTTATGATAGTCTCACCTTGCTAGAATTTCACTTGCGGAGCCGACTCTGCACCGGTCTGAGCTTCAAAATAAGCCTTGAGTGTGAAACCACCGAAGCCGGCGATCATCGAGGTCGGAATTGTCTTAATAGTCGTATTATACGACTGAACCACTTCATTGAAATGTCTCCGTTCAACAGCAATTCTATTTTCAGTCCCTTCTAACTGCGCCTGCAACTGAAGAAAATTCTCATTCGCCTTCAAATTTGGATAATTTTCCGTAACGACCATCAACCGGGACAATGCTGATGTCAATTGCCCTTGGGCTTTTTCAAACATTGCGAATGCTTGCGGATTCTTCAGCACATCGGGAGAAATAACCATCTGACCGACTTTTGCGCGTGCCTCGATAACATTTTCGAGGGTCTCTTTCTCGTGGCTTGCGTATCCCTTCACTGTTTCCACCAAGTTCGGAATTAAATCGAATCGACGTTGATATTGATTTTGGACCTGTGACCAGGCTCCGTTCACGCTTTCGTCCATCGCAACCAGTTTATTGTACACGCCGACTCCCCACATAACGGTGAACACACCCACGAGAAGTATTCCTCCGATAACGGACAGCGCAATGATAAGTCCTTTTGATTTCATGGAAAACATTCTCCTTAGTTAAACACCAGGTTGATTACATGTCTACAACACAAGTTAGTAAATAGCCCTCTGAAACACAAGCGAGTGAATTTTCAAATCAGCTTCTTGACAATCAATAAAATTGTGCTTACTATTTCCGTCAGCCATTGTAAAATTGCCAATTTTCAAATATATATTGTCGTGGAAGGAGTACTCATGCCTCGTCTTGTGAAGGGGGGTCTCATCCAGTGTTCACTCGCCGAATCGGCGGAAAAGCCGATCGAGATCGTCAAGAAAGCTATGATTGACAAACACGTTGCGCTTATTGAAGATGCTGGGAAAAAGGGAGTTCAGATACTGTGCCTTCAGGAGATCTTCTACGGGCCGTATTTCTGTGCTGAGCAGAAAACGAAGTGGTATGGTATGGTCGAGAAGATTCCTGATGGTCCTACCGTTACGTTGATGCAGCAATATGCAAAAAAATATCAAATGGTGATGATCGTACCGATTTACGAAGAAGAGATGAGCGGCATCTATTACAACACTGCAGCCGTGATCGACGCGGACGGGAAATTCTTGGGTAAGTACCGCAAGCATCACATCCCTCAGGTTGATCCTGGATTTTGGGAGAAATTCTACTTCAAACCGGGAAACCTGGGCTATCCGGTATTCAAAACGAAGTATGCCGACATTGGCGTATACATCTGCTACGACAGACATTTTCCTGAAGGCGCACGCATCCTCGGTCTTCACGGGGCGGAGATCGTCTTCAATCCGTCGGCCACTGTTGCCGGACTTTCGGAATATCTTTGGGAGCTCGAACAGCCAGCCCACGCTGTAGCCAACGGCTACTTCGTCGGTGCTATTAATAGAGTAGGGACGGAAGCCCCTTGGAATATAGGCGAGTTTTACGGCAAGAGCTATTTCTGCAATCCTCGCGGCAAGATTATCGCACAAGCGAGCCGCGATAAGACAGAGCTCGTGGTTGCCGATCTCGATCTCGACATGATCAAAGAGGTTCGATCCGTTTGGCAATTCTATCGCGATAGAAGGCCGGAATCATATAAAGATATTGTTGAGGCGTAGGGTTGAGAAAAACTCTTAGCAGGCTGTTGAAGAAGAAAACCGCAAAGGTGCAAAGGACGCCAAGATGAAAGTAGAGCTTCTGTTTCTTTCTCATTCAACAATTATTCTTTGCGTTTTTGGCGTCTTGTCCCAAAGGGATCGAGACTGTGTCAAAAGCACGCTCAAGAATTTTCAGTGGGGAATATTTCTCTCAAATTCATCAATTCAATTGTCTCCGTTTACGAAT
>JAGVPT010000268.1 GCA_020052095.1 Bacteroidota bacterium
AAAAATTAGAAAATATGTTTATGAAGATTATTGGGATATGGTCTTTTCAACGAATGAATATGTAGGAACTAGACATCCCGATTACAACGACTTAAACAATTATGATCCTGATGGTCCTCTTACGACTGAGAAACCATTTAAACTAGAAACCTATGGCAGCGTTCGCGATTATTGGAACGAAGTAAGCTACGGCAATTTGCAAATTCAGGCATATCAAACGCGCTCCGGTTTGGCAGACAAATACCATACCGGTATTGTGAACAAAGTTATTTCTGCAAACGGAAAAAACTATGTACGGTGGATCAAATTGGATTATAACAAATCAACCTATGGTATAAATGCACGTGATCCTATTTCCGATGCAATTTCAAAAGTCCGAAGTCTACATCTATTACCGACAAACGATCCCGAATATCTTGAGTTTGATATTGACAGTTATGCTTCTTCCGGGAAAATTGCTGTGATAACCGCTGGAGGCCGTCTTGGAGGATGGGCGTATTTAGGAGGACAAGATTGTATCGTTCCCGAAAAAATGCAATATCTTACAAACAATGATCGGTATGCTTTTTTGAGTCCCGTTGGAGAACTGGCACACGAATTTGGGCATACTATCGGTTTGCCACATTATGTTGGTGGATCATTTGAGTTAATGTTTTGGGGCGGTTTTTCATCCCGGCAAGAATATTTCTCTCCGCCGCACATTAATCCAAAAGATAAAATGAGTTATGGATGGATTCCGTCAGCGAATGTTTACAAAGTCGGTACAAACACCTCTTTGCAACTGCCTCCGATCAATAGCTCACCAGTAGTTGCCTTAATGAAATTATACGGTGATGGCGGCAGAGACAACGATTATACTCATAGTGAATATTTGATTGTAGAATATCGGAAGAGAGAAGGATTTAATAGATTCACAGGCGGAACAGGCGCAACAGGTTTTACAGGCGGAGGATTAATCTGGCACTATTCGGAATATTCAATATTTCCGGTTCTAAGGTACAATGAGACTACTTGGAGTACCGCTGTAGATAATCATATCGGACTCAAAGTTGTTGGCTATGACAGTACGTTTAGAGCAAATCCAGGTGATCCTTCTCAGCTTTTTTATCCAAATCATTCGTCGTTATCTTCTTCCACTGCACCAAATTCCGGTTCAGCGGGCAATCTTACTACGGGACTCAATCTTAATAGCTTTTCATATAGTGGCGGGAATTTGGTTTTCAATATCAATTATGATTTAGGAACACCTCCAAACTATAATTATTTCATCAATAGCTCGTACAATACATCGAATAATAATCTTTCCGGTAAAGTGTATATTGAAAATTATGCGCCGAGTTTTAGTTCGCTTACATTTGCAAGTGGAACGCAAATAGATTTTGCCCCGGGCGCTACGCTTTCTACGGGACAATTAATAGCGAACGGCAGTAGCCAGAATTCTATTATCTTTCAAGGGACCGGCTTTGGCAGTTCAAGAGTAAATGGGAACGGGATAAATATCAGTAACGGTACCAGCTCAAGCACAATACATAACTGTCTTATCTCAAAGGCTGTTACGGGTCTAAAGCTGCTTATTCCAAACTATAAAGCGACAATAACCAACAATACCTTTAGTAATTGCACAACTGACCTGTACTTATATCAGAATAGTACTTCTATCAGTCAACCTATGCCCGAAATAAGCAGCAACACTTTTTCTACGCTGAATATAGTCGGTGGACTTTGGGGTTTTGATGCCTCTCAAAGTCTTACCATTCCTTCTAATGCTACGATGACAATTCTGAATAATACGATCTTGAACAACATTGTTAACATCTCTATTCAGTCTGGTGCCACGCTTGATGTAAATAGCGGCGTAACATTAAAATTTAACTCCGCTACAGATGTGTATAACGAAGCGCCACCCAAAGGTTCGCTTGGCGTCAACGGTAAAATCCACGCCGATGGCGCTACGTTTACCAGCAACAGCACGGACCCGAATTACTATTGGGCAGGAATTTATGTCATCAATTCCAATCCAGGCGGCGACGGGAATTACATCCGCAACTGCACTATCTCGCAATGCAAATTCGGGATGACAATTTACAATTCGTATTTAAACGAAATCACCAACAATACACTTACACACTGTTTAAATCCAATCCGGCTCACGGGAGGTTCCAATGTCACACAAATTTATTCGAATCATCTGTACGATAATCTCGAAGATGGAATTGTAACCTATCAATCCAGTGTTGGCTCTGTAAATGCCAACACTATTTATAAAGTTAACTCGACCTACAGTGGTCGGGATGGTATGTGGATATATGGGTCGAGCAATCAACCTTTGTTGACGAACAATACAATTCAATATGGTTCGCAAGATGGAGTTCGTTGTGAGTATTACGCGGCGCCAAATTTTGGAGGACCTAACGGAACGACCAGCACTCCAGGTTGGAATAAAATTACAAACAATATCCGCTATGGTGTTAGTGCGGCGACGGGAACCCAGCCTTTTTTAGGAGATAATAATCAATCGCTTTGTCAGATGTATGGCGGTTCCAACACCATTAAGTGGAATGGAAATAAACAGCTTTATGTTTACAGCTCGTCTCAAATTGTGTATGCAGAATGGAACTACTGGGGCGTTGATCCGGATAACGGGAATCAGGGGTTTACAACAGCAACTATGAATACTTTATTTGGGAACACTTACCCATTGGTGGTACCCGCACAGTCCCAATACGATTATCACCCGTCAATTGTTTTCTACGACCCCGGACTCAAAGAATCACACTCTTCATCGCTTTCAGTTGAGTCGTCGGTTGCTCCCAACTCCAGCGAGTATTCGACAATTCCGGTTGCGGCAGGGCCGGTTAGCCGCGAGCGCATTCTTCTTACGCTTGCCGACCAATTGATGCTTTCGCGGTTGTACGACAAAGCTATTGCAGTGTATGATAGCCTTATACAACGCTACCCGATTTCCGATGAAGCAGAAGCAGCTCTTGTGAGGATACACTACGCAATGCAAACCTATAATAATGCCGTGAAAGATAAACGCATTACTGGAAGTCCCAAAGACCGTTTTCAGTATTTCAAAGCGCTTGCAGTACAAAAAGCAAGCACACGACTTGAGCAAAGTGCAATGCAACTGGCAGCTATCAATGCCGCGGCACAGGGCAATATTCAACAATCCATAATAATAAATGGGCAAATTGCAAGCCGCTGGCCCAACAGCGAACATGAAAAAAATGCGCTCGCTTCATTAGCGGAGCTATATTGGCAATCGGGCGATAAAAAGAATGCCGCTCTCAGTCTCGGTGCACTGCAATCACGCTATGCCGGCGATCCTGTTACGCAATTGGTTGCTGATATGGGATATATGTTGGAACATTTCACTCAAGGAGAAATGTCTGGTCAGAATAATGCGGCGGATGCTTCCAATCAGCTTGAGAATAAATATTCCAAAAAAGCCAGTGAACAAATCGTCGCTTCGCAACCTAAAGAAACAGGATTACGTACGAATTATCCTAATCCATTCAATCCTGCGACAACGATTGTTTACAATGTTTCAGAGTCTGGCACTGTGCAACTCTTTGTGTTTGATATCCTAGGGCGAAAGGTTATAGAGCTTGTTAATAGATACCAGAACGAAGGGGAACATCGCGTTCTCTTTGACGGGACATCGCTTCCTTCGGGAGTCTACTTTGCCCGGTTGGATTTCGGTGGAGAACAATTTAACCAATGTCTTATACTGATGAAATAAAACGTTGCAAGTACAGCGAGGATTACAGACAATATTCATTAGCTCTCTGCTTTTTGTATCTTCATCTCATTGCGCAGTGACGGGTGAGCGAGATGCGGAACAAATGTTAAGAGAAAACAGCATTTGGATACAAGAAGCAGGGAGATTTTTTCATCTTTCACCCCGTGCAGTGGCAAGCGTTATCTTTGTTGAACATGACCTCAATGTCTCGTGGAAGGATCGGGATATTGATCCTTTACTGGCAAAGTACGGGCTGAATGTTTCCCTCGGACTAGGGCAGGTGAAAATCGAGACTGCACAGTGGATCGAACGAGAATTAAAAAATACGGCAAGCTTGTATTACCTCGGAGATTCTGTGCGAAGAGCCTTCCCATT
This sequence comes from Bacteroidota bacterium, assembly GCA_020052095.1. Lineage (GTDB taxonomy): Bacteria > Bacteroidota > Ignavibacteria > UBA10030 > UBA8401 > JAGVPT01. The sequence continues at coordinate 4,121 of JAGVPT010000268.1, forward strand.
TTCACGCTCACGCGATGACATAGTACAGCGGCTTTTAAATCCCCACAATAATAGCTACTACATCGCAGCCTGTTTAGCAATGATTTGTTCTCGGTGGGAATCTTCTGGAACATCTATTGCCAGCCGCATTGATATTCTTGCCACGCTGTATTCCGCAGGGGTTGTTGAAAAGAATGTGGAAAAGAGAACGCCAAATGAACATCCGAGAGCAAACTCGTTTGGAGTGCTGGCAGCACAATTCTACAACTCAAATTTTTTACGAGATGTTTTCCCTCAGTAACGCTCACCGAAATTAAATTTCATTCTTTCCAATCTTTGATCTACTATGTGTTGCAATGACTTGGAGCTTTTGTTATTTTATGGCTCGCAAATTGTAAATTGATTTTGCTCCCAAATGTTTGTATTGTGTTCGCGAAAGGTTTCTCTGCATGACGAAGTTTCATTCAAAGTTTGAAACCGAACTCCAAGTTCGGCCCGACGACATCGACATGAACCAGCATGTTCACAATACGCGGTACTTGGATTACGTGCTTGCGGCGCGGTACGATCAAATGGAACGTTGCTACAAAATGCCGATGGAGGAATTTATATCGCTCGGGTATGGATGGGTTGTGAATATCGCGCACGTTGAATACAAGCGCCCGCTGGGACTCGGCGACAAAATTATTGTCCGGACCTGGATCGAAGCGGTTGTAAAAGACGGCGTGCATGTTCGTTTCGAGATATTGAAAAAAGATAACAACAAACTTTCGTGCGACGGCTACGTTCATTACACGATGGTGAGTCTGAAAACCGGACGGGCGGAAGGCATACCTGAGTGGATTACTGCAAAATATTCAGTCTGAATTTACCCAATACCAGCAGAGAATTCGATGAAACTCGTTTCCCTTATCCTTGTTCTTGCCGTTTCACTGAACGCTCAGACGATCCAGCAACGCTACGCATCGTACGGAGAGCTGCTTGTCACTCAGATTTCTTCCGCACCGTTTCCGCACCCGATGCGCTCGGCCGGACACTCGTACGGCACGCGATTCTTTCCGGCAGACAAACACTACAATGACAGCAGCGTTGCCATTTTCATCCCTAAGAACTTCAAACAGGCGAGGAAAATCGATATCGTAGTTCATTTTCATGGATGGTTCAACAATATCGACAGCACCCTTCAACAATTCCGGCTTATCGAGCAGTTCGTGGAGAGTGGCAAGAACGCGATCCTCGTTATACCGGAGGGGCCGAAAGACGCTCCGGATTCTTTTGGCGGGAGACTTGAGGACAAAGACGGATTCAAAAAGTTCATCGATGACGTTGTCAAATTCCTTGTGCAGGAGAAGAAACTAAAATCTCCCCGGATCGGCGACATCATCTTGTCCGGGCATAGCGGTGGCTACCATGTTATCTCGTACATTCTGATGCGAGGCGGAATTCCTGACCGTGTAAAGGAAGTCTATCTTCTTGACGCGCTCTATGGTGAGACGGAAAAATACACATATTGGCTCGACCACTACAAAGGGAAGATGGTGAATATATACACCGATTCCGGGGGAACGAAGTATGAGACTGAGCTCCTCATGGCCGATCTGAAGGGGTGGGGCATATCGTATTACGCCGCGGAAGATCTGGATGCGACCTCGAAGGACCTGCGCAAGAACAAATTGATTTTTCTTCACACGAAGCTTCAACACAATGAAGTCGTGGCTGCGCACGACAATTTCCGTGAATATCTGAAAGCAAGTTGTCTGCAGAACAGAGAAAAATAGGAGCGGCTTTGGGGCGACGCTTTCAATATCCAAACTCCCTACGGTTTGGATATTTTATTTTGAAAAATGACCACGCTCGGTGAATCGGTGGATTATTTTTCCCGCAGGCGGTGGCATCGTTGATTATTTGCACGTGCGCGCGGTCATCGTCGAATATTTCGCTGCAGGCAAGGTCATCATTGAATGTTTCTCCGCAGGCGAGGTCATAATCGAATATTCCCCGGCAGGCGAGGTCACGTGACCTCGCCTGCAATGGATATCCGTTGGCCCCGCCTGCAATGTGCACGGTTCGTAACGGTTGTTCGTATATTGGGGGGATTTGTCATGCATCGCAATTCACAGAAGCGATACATTATCAAGAATGCGGTATATTTCATTACAACGAACACACACAACAGAATCGAATACTTTCATGAAAGCCTCCTCTGCGATCTCCTCGTTGAGGATTTGTGGGAGACGCAAAGATTGAAGTGTTTTAACATCTTTGCATACAAGATCAATCCCGAGCACATGCATGCATTGATCCAACCGCGTGGAAGGGACTCGTACTCGGAAATCATGAGATCGTTCAAAACAAATTTCTCACGCAACGCAAATCGAGTGATGGGATTCGACACCAATTTTGAGAAATTAATTATATCCCTGCAGGCGAGGTCACGTGACCTCGCCTGCAATGATATATCACGTGACCCCGCCTGCAATGATATATCACGTGACCTCGCCTGCAATGATATATCACGTGACCTCGCCTGCAATGATATATCACGTGACCCCGCCCGCAATGGAATATCCCGTGACGACGGATTCAACGGAATGTCCCGCGCCGCCGCATATGTCTCCCGAATCGCCGGATACCGCCGACGATTTATCGACAAATACAATCTCCATTCCCCATTTCCGAAATTTAAATGGCAGGGTTCATTTCATGACCACATCATCCGAGACAGAAAAGATTTCCTTAATCACCTTGCATATATTCGCCGACAATGGCTGAAACATAAATTACCGGAAAATAAATATTGTTTCATAGACCACGCGATGTGTGCTAAAGAATTGTAGCGCGAAGAGATGACCAGACCACTGAACGAAAGTGTCTTCACACAATACCGATGATGGAAAACTCAGAAGAGACAAATAGCGAAACGGGGCAGCGTGACTCCACCTCCGCGAAGCCAAACGACGTTTTTCCCGTCGTCACCGTTGTCGCTGCCTCTGCGGGCGCTGGAAAAACGTATGCCCTCACGCATCGGTATGTGCAAATTCTATTGTCGCGAAAGATCCGGCGTAACTCCCTCCAAAATGTCCTCGCAATAACATTCACCAATAACGCTGCTGCGGAAATGAAGCAGCGTATTCTTACGCTGTTGAAGCTGGCTTCTCTCGGCGATGAAAAAACAATGCGCGAGCTGAAAGCAATTGTTCCAGAAGAAGAGGCGGAACTCCGCGTAAACGCCACACGGTTGATCGACGAAATCTTCGACAACTATTCCGACTTTCAGGTGAAGACGATCGACAGCTTCATGGCAGCGGTGTTTAAATCGTCCTCGCTTGAGTACGGCTATCATCCGGATTTTGAAATATTGCTCGACTCCAACAACGTCTTTGATTATGCGTTCGACCTCTTTTCAAGAGAAGTGGAGGAGAATTCTCCGCAAGCACTCGTACTCGAAAAGATTATCGACTTGATTTCTGAAAACAAGAAAACGGACAGCAATTTTCTTTGGGATCCATACAAGAACATCGCCGCGGAGGTCAAGAGGATCTACACGCTGATCGTCTCCCAAACAAAGCCGTTGAACACCACCGATGGAACGGCCGAAACGTCTTCTCTCAGGACGGATATCAAGTCACAGGCGGCGAAGGTCGAAGCGCTGATTAAGAAATCTTCGCTATCGACAAACCACAATTTCGCCGTAGATCTTAAGTTGATTCATGCCGGCGATATGCACGCGTTGATGGGGAGGAAATTGAGGACGAGCCCGGTCAACAAACCGAAGGGAAAAGCAGAAGCCGCCGCCTACGAAAAATGGATAGAGGGAGTCGAGGCCGAGCATACAAAGCTGAACGGACTTCTGCGCAAATACATACTCTGCTATGCAAAGACCTACTTTGTGCCGTATATCGATGCGCACGGCATGCTCCAAACAACCATCGGGCGAGTGAAAAGACAATTCGGCCAGATATTTATCGACGACGTCAATAAGACCCTCGCCGAACATCTTGACGCGGAAGCGGTGCCCGAGATCTATTTCAAGATCGGCGAAACAATTTACCACTACCTTATCGATGAATTTCAGGACACCTCACAACTCCAATGGAAGAATCTGCGGCCGCTTATTGAAGAGTCTCTTTCGAAAGAAGGAAGCCTTTTTGTGGTCGGCGATACAAAGCAGTCAATTTACGGTTTTCGTGACGCCGATTGGAGAATTATGCGGCACTTGACCGAGACGGCGGAGTTTCCTTCGGCATTTCATGAAGTGAAAAAGCTCGAGATGAACTATCGGAGCTACGAAAAAATAGTTGACTTCAACAAGAAGATCTTTCACGAGATCATTCCTGCGGAAAACTATATTGAGGAGGCTGCTGCCAGCGGATTGTCGACCTTTAAACAAAAAGTGAAACCGGAACACCAGGGCAAAGGATATGTCGAGGTGGCTCTGTTCCCGGAGGAAGAGCACGAGACGCCGGAAAGGGCGAAGGTGATTGAAATCGTTCAAGAGTGCCACTCGCGAGGATATCGGTACGATGAGATTGCCATCCTGACTCCTAACAACAATAATGTGATCGAAGCGAGCCGATGGCTTAATGAAAATGGAATACCCTTCATTTCACACAGCACGCTTGACGTGAGGAGGAGAAAAAGCGCCGGAGAGTTCATCGCTCTGTTACGCTTTCTTGATTCTCCGGTCGACGACCTATCGTTTTCAGTGTTCGTTCTCGGTGAAATTTTCGGGGGGCTGTGCCAAAGGAAAAATCATCCGGTGTCTCATGAGGACGTCGCCCGATTCATTTTTGAGGAACAAACTCAGCGAGGGCGTCCGTTGTATGCGGCATTTCGTGAACATTTCAAAAGTCTTTGGGATGAATATTTTGAACATCTCTTTAACGTTGTCGGGTACTTGCCTCTCTACGATTTGCTCTCCGAATCTTACAAGATCTTCGATGTGTTCCAAACCTCGCCAACCGAGGAGGCGGCGCTGGTGAAACTTTTGGAAGTGGTGAAGACGTTCGAGCGGGAGGGATCCAATACGGTCAAGGATTTCCTTGAATTCTCCGATGACGAAAGCAACAACGAGGTGTGGAAAATTGACGTCCCCAAAAATATCGACGCCCTGCAGGTGATGACTGTCCACAAAGCAAAGGGGATAGAATTTCCAGTCGTCATAGTGGTTTTGCATGACCAGCCTCTTCGGGGATCGGGCACCATTCTGGATGAAGCCGAGAACTCTGTCTGGCTTCTTAAGGTCAACAAACAAATGGGCGAAAACGTCGATATACTGGGAGCGATGCTTGAACGAGAGAAATTCAAAGACACGGTGGACTCGCTCAATAAACTCTACGTTGCGTTCACGAGGGCTGAGAAGGAGATGTATGTTATCGGGGTGTACAAGAAGGAACGTAAAGAGCCGACCCGGTTTCTTCCCGAATCCGGGTACGAACCGTCGGCAAAGCCAGGTGTGCATGCTGCTGCATTTGAGTCTGAGAATGTTTTTGAATCGTATCACCACACCGCGAGGAAAGCGTTGGGTGTGCAAACATACGAATCTATCGGTATGCAGGAAACGAAGCGGGGCGATTTCGTACACCGAATGTTCTCGTATATCGATTATGCTGCGGCCGATCTCAACGCGCAGATCGATGCAGTTCTGGTGCGCGTTCAGGGCGAAATGCAATTCGAACTTCCCCTTGACAAAATGAAATCGACCGTGGCCGAGTTTCTCTCCGATGCAAGTGTTCACGATTATTTTGTCCACAAAGAAGGAAGATCCGTCTTGCGAGAGCAGGAACTAACTAATCGCCACGGGGCACTTTATCGCGCTGATCGGGTTATCATCGATGCTGCCCACGTGACGGTAATGGATTTCAAAACCGGCAGCGCCGAAAATGAGAATGAATACATCCAGCAAGTCTCGAATTACATGGCAATGTTGAAAGAGATCTATCCGGAAAAGAAAATCGATGGTGTGATCGCCTATGTCGATCTGAAAAAAACGCGGAGCATAGCATGAGCGTCGTTTCAATAATTCCTGCGGACCGCAGCCTGATTGAGGAGATACGAGGGCTTCTCGTTCCCAACGGCTGTGATTTTTCCGCCAATGCCGTTGTGTTCCCGGGGAAACGCCCCGCGCATGCATTGCGAAAAGCAATTGCAGATACAAGGAATGGAAGTTTCATCCCACCCAGAATCTTCTCGATAGATCATTTCATAGATCACATCTGCTCCGAAAGGATGAATCTGAAGAATGCGATGATGGAGACGATTGATGCCGTCGGACTGTTATATGAAATTCACCTGGCGGCGTCGAATCGTGTGGGAGGTGAGCATTTCGCCTCGTTGGATTCATTTCTTCCTCTCGGCGTCAAGATCTTCGGCGAATTGGAGGAACTCTGGATTGCAAATATTCCACAGCGAAGAATTCATGACGCACTCTCCGGCATCAGCTTCGGAGAACTCACAACTCTCACGGTAATGTACGATCAATTCTACGCCTTGGCGCAGCAGAGAAAATACGCCACGCGAGCGATGAAGTATCGAATGGTTGCCGATGCGATAGAGACTATACAATTCAAAGACTGGCGGAAAATTATTTTCGCCGGATTCTTCGCTTTTACGAATTCCGAGAAGACCATTTTCAAGCATCTCCTTACACGGGATGAGGTTATCCAGATATTTCAGGATGGAGCCGGCATTGGACGACAGATAAAAGAGTTGGGCGTAACCGCGGAGTTGGCGGTGGGCAGCATGCGGCGACCTGATCTCCACTTTTACAGAAGCGCCGACACGCACGGTCAAGTTTTTGGGCTCAGCGGAAAAATTAACGAGCTGATATCAAAAGAGAATAGGCTCGACGACCGCACTGCCATTGTGTTGCCTGCGCCTGAAACGCTATTTCCGGTGGTTCATCAAACGCTTGCTCTTTTGCCGGACGACGAATTTAATATTTCTCTCGGCTATCCTGTCACACGAACTCCAGTGTACGGTTTTCTGGAAACGTTGATGGAATTGCTCGCATCGAAATATGAAACAAAATACTCCGTTTCACAGTACATAAAATTTGTTCTTCATCCCTATACTAAGAACATTCTCTTTGGCAAACGTTCGGATGTCACGCGAATCCTCTTCAATACAGTGGAGGAACTATTTATTAAAGAATATGCTGCTGCATATTTCTCTCTTGAAGATCTTGAAAGCAATTCCTCGTTGTTTGACCGCGCATCAAAACGCGTTGCAGGAATTGGGGAAGGTATAAAGCCAGAAACACTCTGTGATCATTTGAGGATGATTCATAACAGCACTATCCGCATTTTCGACACTGTCGAAAATATCGGCTCGTTTGTGTCGAAAGCTATCGAGGTGCTGAATTACATCTATGCCAGAAGTACGGCGCATGCGCATCCGTTTTTCCGCCCGTTCGCGGAGACGTTGATCGAGAGCCTGGATGAAATTTCAACGTCACTCTTGCGTGATAAGAAATTCGGCGAATTCATCAATTACGCCTCATTCATAAGAAATTACATTACCGCAGTGGAAGTGCCGTTCACCGGGACTCCGCTTCATGGGTTGCAAGTGCTTGGATTCCTGGAAACACGCAATCTCCAATTCGATAGGGTGTTTTTTCTCGATGCAAACGACGACGTTCTTCCCGGCAATAAGGGACACGATGTTCTGCTCCCCCTGAAAGTGCGCGAGGCCCTTGGGATTTCAACATACCGCGATCGCGAGCGTGTCGCAGAATACTACTTTGATATTTTATTGAAAGGTGCGCGGGAGGTTCATTTCTTCTTCCTCCAGGAAGGGAAGAAGGAGAAAAGCAGATTCATTGAAAAACTCCTCTGGGAATATCAGCAGCGAGATAAGAAAACGGATCCGGACGACTACATCCAGACCCTCCGTTACAAAATTCAACTCGCGAATTCGACGCCCGCCCCGATCCCGAAGCCGGCGGAAGCCGTCGACTTCTTGAAATCCTTTGCATATAACGCAACAGCTCTCGACACGTACTTGAGGTGTCAGCTAAAATTTTATTACCGGTATGTTCTGAATCTGCAAGAGCGAGATGAAGTGACGGGCGAGATCGATCAGGCGGACATCGGGAATTTCGTTCATTCCGTTCTGGCGAAGTATTTCGGACAACTCAAGGGAAAAACATTGACGAATGACCTCTTGAATGTCTCACAACTTGATCGGATTGTTGATGAGCATTTCAAGGCAACGTATGGCGACAATCCGGCCGGTTATCTTATGAGAAAACAGATAAGGCTTCATCTGAACGACTTCATCCTTCGCTATCAGCGCCCGTTGCTCGACCAGAACATTGCTATTCTGAACCTGGAAATGAAATTGCAGAGCACAATCTCCGGACGCCAATTCATCGGAACCCTGGACAGGGTAGAACGACGGGGCGAGAGAGTGTATGTTCTAGATTACAAGACAGGAAACAGCGGCAAGTACACAAAGATAAATTTCAAGAAACTCGAAATTGGAGAGCGCGAATCTTGGAGTGAGGCAATAGGCTCGCTTCAGCTTCCGTTGTATGCGATGCTCTACGCAAAGACGACAGGGAAGTTGCTGAAAGAGATCGTGCCCGCATATTTGTTCCTCGGTAAGCACGAGATCGACGAAACAATCGAACAGCCCTTGTTCGGTGAGGCAGATTCAAGCGAGGAGAAATTCGAAATGCTCGAGAAAATAGTTGCGCTGTTGTTAACCGAGATAACGACCGGCGATCACCCTTTTGAACCGACGAAACATTTTGAACGAGAGTGTCGAAATTGCGCATTTAAATATATTTGTGGGACACAATGGGTGTCGTAGATGGAATTGTTCTGCCACGAAGGCGCTAAGACACGAAGATTAGTATGACACCAACATTTGACTTTCGTGCCTTAGTTTCTTTGTGGCAAAGAGACCTACTTGGACACTTTACAACTTCCGGAAAGGATTTTGCAGCATGGGAAAACAGCAGGGGCGTGCCATGAACTGGGCAGAGGCGCTTATGCCTCTGTTTAAAAAATACAAGCAGAGAAAACATCCGCTCGATTACAAGAACCGGTACCAGTTGATCGTAATGGTGATTCTCTCCTCGCAGAGCACGGACGACCGGATCAATGAACTCGTGCCGGCGTTATTCAAAGCGTTCCCTTCTCTAAAAGAATTGGCGAAAGCAAAACCGGAAGAGTTGTATCCTTATATTGGCTCGGTCAGGAGTTGCATCAAAAAAGCGAACTGGCTCGTTTCTCTGGCAAAAGAAATCAGGAGCGACGAGAAGATTCCGACAACGATGGAGGGTTTAACTGCCTTATCGGGAATTGGCAGAAAATCTGCAAATGTCATCATTCGCGAATCGGGGGGAGAAGCGGCGGGCATAATCGTTGATCTTCATGTCCTTCGCGTTACACCGAGGCTCGGTGTTGCCGCCGGAACGAATCCGGAAAAAATCGAAAAGCAGTTGATGGAAGTGATTCCGAAGGAATATTGGAATGACGCCGGCATGGCATTTTCCTTTCTCGGAAGAGAAATTTGCCGTCCGACTGATCCGAAATGCGATGAGTGCATCTTAAACCAAGTGTGCGAGTACTACGCTTCAACGTTGCAAAGCTGAGAAAAACATTGGTAACGAAGAAAGAAATAAGAAAGAAATAAGAAAATCTCGTTGAATCGTAAGCTGAAAATGGCTACATTTCATGACAATAGTGCTTTTGAAGCTCAATGACTTGCGGGAGTAATTCAGTGGTAGAATGTCAGCTTCCCAAGCTGGACGTCGCGGGTTCGAGTCCCGTCTCCCGCTCTTAGAGAATAAGTCCGTAGTCCTTGGTCCGATGTCCGTGGTCAGGAACACGTGAGAGTCGAAAATGGACGCTTAGCTCAGTTGGTTCAGAGCGATGCCCTTACAAGGCATAGGTCGTAGGTTCGAGCCCTACAGCGTCCACAAATAGAAGGTCGTCCCGCTTCCACCAGAGAAACGCAGTAGGCTGAGCGTTTTTTGCGAAGTGGCGGCGTAGCCGCCATTCGAGCCCTACAGCACTCACGCATATTCGGTCTTGATAATTGATGATCGGCCCTTCTTCAGTTAAATTGGGAGATGGGTCGCCCCGCTTTCAGCGGGACAGCGTCCACAACGTCGGTTTCAATTTCTGTCAGAGATTTTTGCAGGGGTCAAACATGATCGCTGTTCACCATTCGAATACACCTCGTTTTGCGGGATCAACCCATCGTTTCTGTTTCTTTCAATCATTTGATATCCGAAGTTCAACCTATAAAGAAAGTGCGTTCTATCTATGAACAATTTTCTTAAGCATGTCATTTGTCTTCTATTGGTGTGCGGTATTGCGACCACAGTCAGCGCGCAATCGGGAAAGCCGTACAAGAAAAAAACCGTTTCGTTCGTGGACAAGGTTGTCGTACCGGCCAATGTCAGCTTGACACCGAGCCAGACCGACTACATAAAGAAGACTGTTGCGCGCAATATCAATTTTGCGCGGTTCAATTATGCGCCGCTGCCGGACACTGTAACAGCGACATTCAGCCATGAAGTGGGGAATGTTTCCCGTCCCACGCCGGAGATTATTAGACCGATCATGGATAAAACGCTCGCGCCACAGCTGATGCAGATTCTTGACGTCAACAAAGAGTTGATGAGTAAGCAGAATTTGAGCGAAGCGGAGCGGAACACGTTTCTTGCAACAAAAGCTCAAGCCGCCGGGCTCTCCGCTTCCCAGCTTGAGGCGATCTTGAATTCCGGATTCTTCTACATCCCGTACGCCGATTCATACCGTCGGAGTGTTGAACGAGGGTTCCGCGAAGTAAAGAATGATAAAGGCAAAGTCATTCGAAGAATTCCGTTGACTGAGTATGCGCACTCCCTGCAACTCGGATTGTTGTGGTACAAGTTGAATGTTGACCGAAACAACAAAGCGAGCGTCGTGTTTGTCGGAGCAGCTCAAGGATGGAAAGGCGAACCGATCGTTCGGAGCGAGACACACGAAGACGAGACATTGGAGGGAAACAAGATTGACGACGACGGAACGAAAGACTATAATGCGTTCAAAGCCGCAGTCGACGTGAGCTGCTTCAATATCCAGCTCGAGACGAAGAAGATGGAAGCATTCAGGCTGATAGGGGAAATTTCCGAAGCAACGTTCTTCGGCGTTACGTTAAACCTTGGGAACAAGGAAGGTGTCGGACTGGACGACACGTATTGGGTGGAAGAATTTGAAGAATCTGCAACGGGCGAGATCGTGAAGAACAAGCGCGGTTTTGTGAAGATCCGGGAGGTCGGCGATAACAAGCGGGACGAGACCGCAACTTCGTATGCACAAACGATCACGGGCTCAGATTATTCACAAGGTTTGTCGCTGACGGAACTTCCACTGCTCGGCATCAACGGCCTTGTGGGATTCGGAACATTTCCGGTCACAATCTCACCGATTGTGAAGACTAAAGATTTCATGAAAGAGGCCCCAAATTTCTATGCAAAAATAAATTCAGAAAGCAATTCTGCTTACGGGGCAACGCTTTCGTTCCAAACGGACCTCGCGAACACCGCGAAGATTTCTGAATTCTGGGCACACGTTGGCGGCGCAATCGGCGTGACTTCGATTGATGGAAAAATCTTCGCCTATAGCGGAGCGGACAGCATCGACATCGGCGCGTCGCTTACCGGTTACGTGAACCTTGGCCTTATCAAAAAATTTTACTTTCGCAGATTTGGATTGATCTTCCAGGCAGACGCAAAGTACGCAATGACCTACATCTCTGTGTCGGGCAGGGACAATGCAACGTACAAACTGACGAACGGCAGTTTAGGTCTGGATGGAAGAGCCGGACTTGAAATCTACCTGACGCCGGCTCTTTCATTTGGGGGCTGCGCTGAGTACAATGTTTTCGGTGTCAGCAATTCGTGGAGCGCAGTTGTTACCGATAAGGACAATAAAGAGACAAAAAACAGCGATGCAGCCGGACCTGACGTAAACTATTCCGGACTCGGAGTTTACGCGTGGATAAATTACTCGCTCCCATCATTAAAATAGAGCACGTGCACATACTACACCACACTTCTACGGAGATAAAATTATGACGACAACGATGAAAATCGTTTTGCTGGCAGTGATGTTGGCAATTCTTTCTGAGGGCAACCTTGTCTTCGCTCAGGGTAATCTTCCTGAATCTCGCGAAGCGACTTTTGTCGAAGCGAACGGTTCTACGGAAGTGTTGATTCGTGCAAAAGGAATCGGCGGGGCGAGTGGATTATTCGGATTCAAGGAAGACGAATCGCTCAAGCTTGCCGAAATGGACGCGCGCAAGTCGGCGGTCTACTTTGTGCTCCACGGCGGTGCGGGCCTCGACGGTGTTCTCAGGACGGACGAAGAGAAAAGCAAATTCCAGCCTTATCAGAATGATTTCTTCGCAAACGATAATGTGACAAAATTTATTGCGTGGGAAGCCCCTAGTTACGACAGCCGCGTGAAAATGGCAGGAGGAGAGAAGCTGAAGGTCGAAAAGCAATTTCGCATCAACAAGAAGGCGATAATGGATCAACTTATTCAACGGGGCATCATCTCCTCAGTCCAGGAAGTCGCCGAAGAAATCGGCCTGCCGACGTTGATGGCTCTCCCCGCGGTGAAACCGGGCGAAAGCCCGCTCGACATGCTTCGTAACGATCCTTTATTAAGGCAGGGGGCAGCGACAATCGAGTCGTACCTCACGGCAAAAAAATATAGTGTCATTGCTCCGGATCAGGCGGAACAGATATTCCAACAACAAAAAGCCCAGATGTCCTTAAGGGGCGCCGATGAAGACATGTCGTACGCAATTGCACTCTCTGTCGGAAGTGACGTTTACATCACGTACAGCATCATCATGGAAAACAGAAGGGTTGGGTCCTCTGATGTTCACAAAGCCTCGGTGTCCGTCCGCGCGTACGAGACGACGACTGCCCGCTTGCTCGGTACCGAGACCGGCTACAGCGACGAATCTGCCGCTCCGCCGGCCGCGCTCATCGAAGCGGCGATCACCAACGCATTGAACAATGTCATGAGTCGCATCAATAGTTATTGGGCGGATGATATGAAGAACGGCGTGCAATACAAGGTGATATTCAATATCGTCGGGAAATTTGACGGTGATGCAAAGGATGAACTCTCACCCGCGGCGTTCCTGACTTTGAAAAAGCTCTGCAATCGAGTAAAAGAGAATGTTGTTAGTGACAAGACGATGGATTATCTTGTTTGGGTGACAAATCAGGATTTCCAGAATGCATCCCTCTTTTTTGTCGCTTTGAAGAAGGAGTTTGCGCAGAACTTTGCTCAGGGAAAATTGAGGAAGGTCAACGCGAATCGAAAACTGTTGATGCTGGCGGTCGAATAAATTCTTGATCTTTCCGTGCGCCCTCTCGAATGCGATTGAGCGTGATTTACAGAATGTTGTTTTCACGCTACCGTGGTGAGGGTCCTCGGCTGCCCGACACAACAACAAGAACTGACGGTTCTTGGCAAGGCCCCATGAAAAAAAGCATTATCATATATCTAACAGCGCTTCTGTTCACCGGCTGCAATAATGATCCCGGGGACAGCGTCGATACCGCTACGGTGACCGTCGCTCCGTATATAATTTGGACCGATCCCATGCCAGATGCTGTGGGACCCAATATAATGTCCCCCAACAACGTTGTGAAGATGCGGTTCAGCCACCTAATGGATACGCGTTCGGTCATCCACGCAACATCTATTCTTCCGACCGACCAGACTGTTTTCATCGACACGAATCGTGCGGGACCAGTGGAAGGAACGACATTTGATTTTCCTCTAACGCCGTTATCGACGTGGTGGATTTATGTCAAAGATGCCAATCTGGATTCCCGATTTCCGCCACTCTATTCTATTTACTATCCGAGTTTCAAAGTTGCTCAGAAGTACACAATTAGCGTTGACACATCTGCCAAAGATATTTATGGAAATCACTTGGCGGCAAAGACTAGCTTCTTGTTTACCCCCGAGCCATACTTCAGGGTCACGGATACTTATCCGATCAAAAATGACACCGCGATCTCTCCGTTGTACGCAAGCATCACCGTTCGTTTCAATGCGAACATAGATACTTCGACGGTCCGCCCGGCATTCACGATTTCACCGCAACCCCTGGGTAATGTGTATGTCTACACCGGTTCGTGGGGCTTTTATTGGTACCTTGCTTCGGATAGCATGCTCGCTCCGGAGACAAAATACACAACGATGATAGCAGCAAGCGCAAAGGATGTCGATGGACACGCAATGCCTTCTTCGTACTCTTTCTCCTTTACCACCTCACCATATATGGTGTCATCTGCTTATCCCACGGGGAACGGAGTAAGTTTGAGCGCGGCCATCTATGTGAATTGTAACTTCCTGGTCGATTCGGCAACAATGGCATCGTCATTTTCCGTAAGCCCTGCGGTGAGCGGCAAGTTTCAGTACAGTACGTCATCGTTTGCATATCTCCCGTCATTACCGCTGACACCAAACATTCCGTACACTGTCGCGATCTCGAGAAACTTGCTCGCGAAAAATGGGACGCCGATTAAGAACGCATACTCGTTTTCGTTTACAACGGGAAATCAATGAGCGCAAGATCCATTTTCGTAATCGTTTTTGGAGTGCTGTCGTTCACAAATACGATCGTAGTCGCTCAAGTTCCGCAATGGGCGCTCACGCACAAGCATCCTAACTATCCGACCGAAGAGTTCATTCTTGGCGTTGGTTACGGGACAGGTGAAAAACCGGGAGAAACGGCAAAACGGCTGGCGCAGTCAGATGTTGCGGCACAAGTACGTGTGAAAGTGCAGACCGAGATAAAAAATGTTCAACAAACATATGAGTTAAACCAAAATCAGGAAACGTACGCCGATTTCAAAATCAAGTCCACATCCATTGTCGATGAGGAACTCACCGGTGCGGAGATTGCAGAAACCTCTATGGATTCATCGACGAGCACAATGTACGCGCTCGCGGTACTGAATAAATCAAAATTTGCGGGAGCGATTGCCGCGGAACTTATGGCGGGTTGGAATCAGGCAGCGGAGCTTCACAGTGCAGCTCAAGATTTCCTGAAGCAAGGGAAACTGAACGAGGCGGTGCAAAATCTCCTTGAAGCCCGGACAATCATTGCGAACCTTCTCCCGAAACAAGCGCTCCATGATGCGGTCGCAGTAACGCCGTACCTTGGACAGCCATCGCTGGGTCCCTCGGCACTCACCTCGACCATTCGCGATGCGCTCTCAAAAGTCCGTATTGAAAAGAAGAGCGGTGACAATCAGAAAGGAAAGATTGGGGAGAAATTTCCGGAGCCGTTCGTGGTGCAGGTTTCAATCACTGGCAATGAAGAACCGCTTCATGCGGTCGGAGTCACTGTGGCGTTCATAAATGCATCCGGTGAATCGCTCGGCGAAGCAATCGCGGACGCGAACGGAGTTGCGGCGTTCTCCGCGCAGGTGAGGGGAAGCATCGGATCGCAAGTCCGCGCCCGGCTTTCGTTGCCGTCGACGGGGAAAGAATTTGCGTCGAATCTCAATTCTTCGTCGGTGCCGTTCAGGTGTGCCGTGCTGGATGCCGATGTAGCGTTTGCCGTAAAGATCGAAGTGCCCCTCGCCGGTGTGAACGAAGTGCTTCGGTCAGTTGTTTCAAGTGCAGTAACGCGGGTTGGATATCATATTGTCGATATGTCCCGCTTCGTTCTGAAAGTGCAATTCCAAAGTGCTCCTCCGACCCTGATCGATGGGATGGGGGGAACGCTTTTTAGCGTCGCTTCCGATATGACGATTGTCCTCGCCGACAAGGTGTCGAATAGGCTGATCGGATCGGTCACCGCAAAATCAAAAGGAGTCGCCAAGACGAGGGAGGATGCGCTTGTAAAATCAGCACGGGATCTGAAAATCAACGAACAGGACTTAGTTTCCCTTTTGGAAAGAGCGAAGAACTAACGCTCTGAAGGATAGCTCACACAGATCGCGCAAAAGTTGAAGCAAGTATCTACTATGAACACGAAGTCCACGAAGAAGATGATTTATAGCCAGAAAGCCACTGGGGTACGCAGGAAGAGGAATATTTCTTGCACCCCTGTGTATCCGGAGGTCTCTGTGGTGAAATATTATTTCTTGTGCGACATCGGTAACTCATTCACGTTTCTCAAACTGGGAGGATGTATGAAAAATATTTTCGTTGCAGCTCTTTTATTTATTATTGTCGGAACGATGCTCTTCGGCTGCGGATCTTCAAAGCAGACATCTGCCCCTCCGGCGCCGGAGGCGCCTGAGTGGGTAACGAAACCGCCAAGAGATTCTAACGCCATTTACGGTGTTGGGATCGCCAACATTGGGGCAAACGTAGTGCTCGCTCGGCAAAAAGCGGAAGATGCTGCCCGGCAGGAAATTGCGAAGGTGATCGATACACGGGTAAAGAATATGATGGACCGTTTCATGCAGGAACATCAGGATATGATCAATACTGCGTCGTCCACCTCGGTCGAATTTACTCGTTCAGTATCGCGTTCCGTTAGCCAGGCAACGCTGAGTGGATGCCAGATACAAGAAGTATGGCATGACAGGGACAATAAAATAATGTATTCGCTTGCCATCATTACCAAAACGGACATTGTGAAGCAGGTGAAGAGCAACGTTGCTGCACAACGGCAAGCAGCGTTCTTGGAACAGAAGACCGATGATGCGTTGAAAGCGATGGACAAGGCGTTGGATAATTGGGACGTCAATAAGTAAATCGACTCGGGTGGGGAGAACTCTGAACGAATTTACCGCCAAGGCGCCAAGGTCGCCAAGAAGTTTCGATAAAAATATGAAGAGATCTCTGTGGCCTTGGCGGTGAAAAAAATAATATTAGAAACAGCACTTGCAGGGTTAACAAGGCGGAGTGTTCTCAACTGAACATCCGCCTTCTCTATTTTCTTTGCGGCGCGCCGGCCTTCTTTACGATGGATCATTCCGAGAATCTCGTCCTTTTTTTGTGTATATTGGTGTGTAAATAAACAGTGTCTCATCAATAGTACTATTCCCTTGTTCAGAAGTTTAATAACAAAGATCAAGACCCTCTTTGGCCCCCAGCCGAAATCCACTTCACAGTCTTCAGCACTAGATTCCAGGAAAACGAAGCCGTCGTCGAGCCAGAGCAGCGCCCACCATAGGCCGGGCGGAACTCAACGTCACCGAGAACAACGAAAAAAAGAAACCCGCGGAGAATATGAAGCCCGTCACGCAAGGCGCGATCAGCGAAAACAGACGCCCGGGCTTTCCTCCGAGCCATGGGATAATTCGACCTCCACGATCCCTATTGTTGAAGGCAGGACGCGATTTCAGGACTACAAGCTGCCGCAGGAAGTCTTGCACGCAGTGCATGACCTCAAGTTTCAATACTGTACTCCCGTTCAGGCGGAAACTCTTGTGAAGGCACTCGCCGGCGATGACGTTACGGCGCAAGCGCAAACCGGCACTGGGAAGACCGCCGCATTTCTCATTACTATCTTCAATCATTTTCTCCGAAATCCCATTGAAGAAAAACAAAAGCCCGGCACGCCCCGTGCATTGATCCTTGCGCCGACGCGCGAACTCGTGATGCAAATAGAAAAAGATGCCCGCGGACTGGGAAAATATGTTCCGTGCGGAATACTTGCGATTCTCGGCGGGATTGACTATGTGAAACAGCAAAGGATTCTGCAAAACGAAACGTGCGATATACTCATTTGTACTCCGGGGCGTTTAATTGACTTCAAAAAGAAAAAAATGGTTGATTTAGGAAAGGTGGAAATCCTCGTTCTTGACGAGGCTGATCGCATGCTCGATATGGGATTCATTGCTGCAGTCAAGTCAATAGTCCTCAGCACGCCGCCGAAAGATAAACGACAGACCATGTTTTTTTCCGCAACCATATCCTCCGATGTGAAGAGACTCGCCGAATCGTGGACGCGTCAAGCGTTTCAAGTAAATGTCATGCCGGAAGAAGTTGCCGTGAATAGTGTGGAACAAATCACGTATATCACCACACGCGCCGAAAAACCGGCATTGCTCTATAACCTGATCATGCAAAAACACCTTGAACGCGTTCTAATTTTTGCGAACCGCCGGGATGAAGCGCGCCGATTGAAAGAAAAGCTCGAAA
This sequence comes from Bacteroidota bacterium, assembly GCA_020052095.1. Classification (GTDB taxonomy): domain Bacteria; phylum Bacteroidota; class Ignavibacteria; order UBA10030; family UBA8401; genus JAGVPT01. The sequence continues at coordinate 22,237 of JAGVPT010000268.1, forward strand.
CATACGGCATCAGTTGCACGCTTCTTTCGGGCGAAGTGGATCAAAAACAACGCATCAATCGATTGGAAAATTTTCGGGACGGGAAAATACGCGTGCTCGTTGCCACGGACGTTGCCTCGCGCGGGATACACGTCGAAGCGATATCGCACGTGATCAACTACAATATGCCTCACGATGTGGAAGAGTATGTGCACCGGATCGGACGCACCGGGCGGGCGGGAGCGAGCGGAATTTCTATTACCTTTGCGGATGAAGAAAATTCACACGAGCTGCCGAAATTGGAAGAATTTCTTGGCAAGAAGATCGAATGCGTTTATCCGGACGAACATCTTCTCGCCCCAATTCCCGAAATATACCCGAGACCTGTGCCGGAAAAGCGCGAAAGAAAGGAATTTCACCGCCGAAGAACTCCGCCGCGTAGAAGATCGTGACAATTCTCATGTCTTTAGCCCACAGCAAGTAATAGCTTCTAGTGCTATCCCCAATAATTAATATTGTATTTTACCGCCAAGGCGCCAAGGTCGCAAAGAATATTATTATTGATTTTACTGAACCTTCTTGGCGTTCTTAGCGTCTTGTCCCAAAGGG
>JAGVPT010000270.1 GCA_020052095.1 Bacteroidota bacterium
CTCCTCGACGCAAGCGTCGAGGTATCTTGGTTGAATAAAAAATCCGATCGTACTTTATGACCCCGATGCAAGCATCGAGGAATTCTTTAGATTAAAAAGTAAGTTGGAGAAATTATGAAACTGAAAGATCGGTTTCAAGCACTGATTGATAAATACAAGGATGATCCCGAGTATATTGCTGAAGGCATGTTGTTGGAAATCCGCGACCAGTTTTTGGGAGCCATGGAATCACAAGGCATTAATCGGAGTCAACTTGCAGAAAAGCTCGGATGCTCGAACGCCTATGTTACTAAGCTCTTCAACGGCTCCGAAAATCTTACCATAAAAAAAGCGGTGCAAATTGCAAATGTGTTAGGAGCAATGTTGGATATCGCCGTTGTGCCCAATGAGTACGATGTGAAACGCTATTACACGTACTCCTCGAAAAAGATCGACCTTAGCAATAAGACAAAAGGAATAAATTTCACAAATAATTATGAACCCAATTTCTCAGTTGCAGCTTAGAGACTATTCTCTTGTTTCACTTCATGTGGATGCTAATCCTAACTATGAAGAACCCAAAGATGGCGTCAGTAAAGAGCAATTAGGGGTAGATTTTGATTTTGGTAAGCAAGAAAAAGCTCGTGTTTATAAAATTGACATAAAAATACAATGCAATTTCACTCAATCGGCATTTCATCGTAATAAATATAGAATCAAGATTCATCTCCAGTCCTTTTTTGAGTTTGATCCGTCTTTTCCGGAACAAGATGTCCCAAAGATGCTAATCCCGAATGGTCTTGCCATGTCTTATTCGATAGCACGAGGTATCGTGGCTCAAGCTACGGGGACTTCTCTGTATGGGAAGTTTGTACTTCCAACCGTGAATTTTGTTGAGATCTTTAAAGAGAAGGTTGCTAAGTTGAAAAAGAAAAGATTAAACAGCTAAGCTGCACTGTAGCTGAAATTTTGTTTTAGGGGGAAAGAAATCAAGGTTCCGGCGCAGTTTAAGCCGGAGTAAAATGAATGCGCAAGGACCCCCGAAGTCTTTAAGACTTCGGGGGTCTTATTTTGTGCAACCTTGACATCCCTTCAAATTATCAGTACCTTTTTACTACAAACGAAACCAAGTACGAAGCTGTTAGACTAAGCGGACATTTTATTACCGCTTTTTCTGTTTTTATTTACTCTCATGAGATGAATCGAAGTATTTGATGGCTACCGAAAAAATAAAAGAAAAAGAATCCAAGATTCAAACCGTCGAATCAATTCCCACAACGCTGCCGGTTCTTCCGCTCCGCGATGTCGTGATCTTTCCCTACATGATCTTTCCGGTGCTTGTCGGTCGCGAATCTTCCTTGCGGGCTGCGAACTTTGCACTTGAAGGCGACAAATACATTTTCCTTGCCGCCCAGCAAGATCCATCAATCGACGACCCCGGCGCGGACGACATCTATAAAGAAGGCGTCATTGCCAAGATCATTCAGATCCTCAAGCTCCCCAATGGGTTATTGAAAATTTTGGTGGACGGCACCGTGCAGGCAACGGTTAAGCAATATCTGCCGAATGAAAAATTCCTCCAAGCCGAGATCGAAATTCACGCCGATGTCCCGGAGAAAAACACTGAAATGGAAGCAATTGTCCGGCATGCGTCGACGTTATTTTCGGAGTATGTGCGCGCGAACCGTACGATCCCTCCCGAAGTGCTATCTGCATACGAAAACATCAAAGACGCACAGCGGCAGCTCTATTATATTGCGGCAAATATTGTGCAGAGCGTGGAAGTGAAACAGAAGCTTCTGCGCATTCACAATGCCCGCGAACAATTCATGGAAGTGATCCGCATTCTCAACTCCGAAATCAGCATGCTGAAAATAGAACGCGAGATCGATTCGAAGGTGCACGATAACATTCAAAAATCGCAGCGCAAATTTTTCATCCAGGAACAAATAAAAATTTTGCAGGATGAGCTTGGCGATGACGAATCATCTCCCGAGCTGGCGAAGATAAGGCAGAACATCGATAAAGCCAAAATGCCGAAAGAAATCCACGCGAAAACGATGGAGGAGTTCAACAAACTGAAGAAAACCCCGGCGATGTCGCCCGAGTTTACCGTAACGCGCAATTATCTGGATTGGCTCACCGACGTACCCTGGTATAAACGGACGAAAGATAACTTGAAAGTAGAGCATGTAAAGGGAATTCTCGATGAGGATCATTTCGCTCTGGAAAAGCCGAAGGAGCGAATTCTCGAGCACATTGCGGTGCTCAATCTCGTGAAAGAGATGAAGGGTCAGATTCTCTGTTTTGTCGGACCACCCGGAGTCGGCAAAACTTCGCTGGCGAAATCTATTGCACGCGCCCTCGGGAGAAAATTTGTGCGCATTTCACTCGGCGGCATCCGGGATGAAGCAGAAATTCGGGGCCATCGGCGAACGTACATCGGCTCGATGCCGGGGAAAATAATCCAATCGATGAAACGCGCGGGCGTAATTAACCCTCTGTTGTTGATGGATGAAGTTGATAAAATGAGCATGGATTTTCACGGCGATCCTGCTTCGGCATTGCTTGAAGTTCTCGACCCGGAACAAAATAGCACGTTTAGTGACCATTACCTCGACGTCGATTACGACCTCTCGCACGTCATGTTCATTACGACGGCAAATGTGCGGTACACAATTCCGCTTCCGCTTCAGGATAGAATGGAGATTATTGAGCTTTCGGGCTACCTCGATTTCGAAAAGCGGGAAATCGCGAAGCGCCACATCATTCCGAAACAATTGACCGAGCATGGATTGAAAGAAAAGGATATTGAGCTACCGGATGACTCGATTACGAAGATCATTCAAGAATACACGCGGGAAGCTGGCGTTCGGAATCTCGAGCGGGAAATTGCATCGGTATCCCGGAAGGCGGCTAAGGAGATCGTGCTGGGGAAACAAAAGAACGGACACAAGCACGCGGGGGCCGAGAAAAAACACTCTGCGAAGATCATCGTTGACGCGCTTCGTATCGAAAAATATTTGGGCGTGCCAAAATTCCGTTCGCGCGCTGCGGAGCGGAAACCCCGCATAGGTTCCGTGACGGGTCTGGCATGGACGAGCGTCGGCGGAGAAATTCTCGAGGTGGACGTCACAATGATGCGGGGACCAGAAAAGTTGACACTTACCGGACAGCTCGGCGATGTGATGAAAGAATCGGCGCATGCCGCGCTGAGCTACATTCGATCCAACGCGAAATCGTTGAATTTGAATCCGGACTTCTTTACCAAGAAGGAGATCCATATTCATCTTCCGGAAGGTGCGATTCCGAAGGACGGCCCTTCGGCCGGTATCACAATGGCAATGGCAATGATCTCGGCGATCAGCGGAAAAGCGGCGCGCAGCGATATCGCGATGACCGGCGAGATCACTTTGCGGGGCAACGTTCTTGCAATAGGCGGTTTAAACGAAAAACTTCTTGCCGCAAAACGGAGCGGCATTAAGACTGTTCTTATTCCAAAAGAGAACGTCAAGGATTTGACAGAGATACAAGAGAAAGTAAAAGAAGGTCTGAAGATCGTGCCGATTGAAAAGATCGAAGACGCCGTGCCGTACGTTTTTGCGGGGAAAAAAAGAGAAAAGAGATAAGAATAAGGCGACACTCCTCTTCCTTCAATGTTTTCCATTTTAACTTTTAACTTTTCATTTAGCACCATGTCCTATCAGGTTACAGCGCGCAAATGGCGGCCGATGGTGTTCGAAGATGTCATCGGACAAGCGCATGTCTCGAACACGCTCCGCAACGCTATTTCCACAAACCGGCTCGCCCACGCATTTATCTTCAGCGGCGGACGCGGATGCGGTAAGACAACCACCGCGCGCATTCTTGCCAAAGCTGTCAACTGTCTCCGTCCGAAAGATTCTAATCCGTGCAACGAGTGCGAAGTATGTGAAGAGATCACAAACGGCCGGAGCCTCGATGTGATCGAAATCGATGGTGCGTCGAATCGCGGCGTGGACGAGATTCGGAATCTGCGCGAATCGGTTCGCTATGCTCCCGCACGAGGCAAGTACAAGGTGTATATCATCGATGAAGTGCACATGCTGACGAAAGAAGCGTTCAACGCGCTTCTCAAAACGTTAGAGGAGCCGCCCCCTCATGTGCTGTTCATCTTTGCGACAACGGAAGTCCACAAAGTGCCGGCGACAATTCTCTCGCGCTGCCAGCGGTACGATTTTCGACGAATCACCATTGAAGATATTATTTCCCGCCTGCGGTTCATCGCGGGTGAAGAAAAAATCGCGATTGATGACGACGCATTGATGATTATCGCAAAAAAGGGAGACGGCTCGATGCGCGACTCGCAGAGTATTTTCGACCAGGTTGTCTCCTATTGCGGAACGACAATTACTGTCCCGCAAATCATCAGCCTGCTGAACGTTGTCGACCAGGAGTTCTTTTTCCGCATTACAGAGTGCATCACGGCACACGACACGAAAGCCGGCCTGGCGCTCGTCGAGGAAATTGTCCGCAACGGATATGACATCAAAGAGTTCTTGTCGGGACTTGCCGAGCATTTTCGCAACATCCTCATCGCACGCGCGACACAATCAGTTCACCTCATCGAAGCGTCGGAAATCTATCGCAAGAGGTACGCAACCGACGCACTGCTGTTCAGTGAACAAGACATCCTCCGATTGATCAAGCTGACGACGGATATGGAATCCTCCGTTCGCTATAGCACACAACCAAGATTGAGGCTTGAAGTCGGCATCATCCAGATGACGAAAATGGAACAGTCTGTGAAGATCGATGACCTTCTTCGACAGCTCGATGAGTTGAAAAAAAAACTTGATTTGGGAGCTCACACGTCCGCCTCGTCGATCACGCTAAGCGCCCATTCCTCGATGTCCCGGCCTGCCGTATCGGAGCCGGCGGTCGATGAGAAAAGGACAACGTACACTGTTGTTCCGCCGCTAAAAATCGCCGAGCTGTCAAAGCTTTCTCTCTCTGCACCGCAAAAGGACTCCGTACCAACTCCGGTTGCCGCGCCTGAGCCATCGTTGAATCATTTTGCCGTCGAGGAAGTCCAAAGAGAGTGGGATAAAATTGTCGACGATGTGCGCAGGAAAAAAATTTCCGTCGGGACAATATTAGGCGAGAGCGTTCCCGTCAGCGTTACCGATCAGACTCTGCAAATTGCCTGTTCTGATGACTTTCATTTCTCCTCGCTTAAACGCAATCAGATGTTTCTTACTGAGGCAATCAACACCCTATTAGGCTCCAAGCTTCGTATTGAACCGGTCCTTCGACCATCGGTTGCTTCGCCTTCACCGCTCCCGGCAAAAACAGGGTTACCCAAACCGAATGAGGCTCCCTACACGAAGATAGATGGGTCAACTCCCCCCAAGGAACATCCCCTTATTGAGACTCTGTACAGAGATTTTGGCGCCGAACGAATTTGAGGAACTGATGTGACGCACAACTGATACTTTTGCATCTGTTGCTCAAGGAAAAACAATATGACCCCCTGCGTGGCGCTTGTATAGACCAGGGAGGTCAGCTTTTACTCTCTTGCGTAGCATCAGTGAGGAAATATTCCACTCGTAGTGTCTCTACAATGAAATTTCTGATCAGAATATCCCTGCTGTGCGCAATTGCTCTCGGAGAACTTTCCGCCCAGCAGAAGCTTCTTGTGCCGATGGATCTGAAGCAGACAAATCACCTGAAAGCGTACGGGATCGCGTTTTGGGCGCTGCAGCGGGGGATCGAGATTGACTGGCTACTGAATTATCGGGGGGGATCGTTTATGTTGGATTATGCTTCGACAGCGGCAAACGAATGCCGCATTCGCGGCGTTGCATTTGAAGGAATCAGCGGAGCCGATGCGGCCCGGATATATGCCGATGTTGGGAACGACAATAACAATATGGATGTGATCCGGCTGGAAAAGACGCCGAAGATCGCCGTGTACGTTCCGCCGAATTTCAAACCGTGGGATGACGCCGTCACGCTGGCGCTGGAGTACGCTGAAATACCGTACAAAAAAGTATGGGACGACGAAGTGCTGCAGGGAAAGCTCTCGGAATATGACTGGCTCCATTTGCATCATGAAGATTTCACTGGACAATACGGAAAATTCTATGCAACACACCGCAACTCGCAATGGTACATCGAGCAGCAGATCCTGTACGAGCGGAAAGCGAAAGAACTGGGATTCAAAAAAGTCTCCGATGAAAAGAAAGCCGTTGCACGTGGCATTAAGAGCTTTGTTGCTGCCGGCGGCTTTATGTTCGCGATGTGTTCCGCAACCGATAGCTACGATATTGCCCTCGCGGCGGAGAACACTGACATTTGCGATGTGATGTTTGACGGCGACCCGCCGGATCGAGATGCGCAGAAACAACTCGATTTTTCGAAGACGTTTGCTTTCCAAAATTTTATGCTGGATATGAACCCGCTTCGGTACGAATACTCTGATATCGATATTCCCCCGAGCGACCCTGTTCCTGTGCGCGACCCGAACACCGATTACTTCACCCTGTTCGAATTCTCAGCGAAGTATGATCCCGTCCCGACAATGCTGACGCAGAACCATATCAACATCATTAAGGGATTCATGGGGCAAACCACTGCATTTAAGAAAAGCCTGATCAAGTCGAGCGCCACAATTTTGGCAGAACGCGAAGGAACAGAAGAGGTGAAGTACCTTCACGGCAATTTCGGCCGAGGGACATTTACCTATTACGGCGGGCATGACCCCGAAGATTACCAGCATGCTGTCGGCGATCCTCCCACAGACCTGAGCCTCCACAAAAATTCTCCTGGTTACCGACTCATCCTCAACAATATTTTGTTTCCAGCAGCGAAGAAAAAGCAACAAAAAACGTAACTTTCAGGTCTTCTTTTCATTAGCGTTTTCCTTACCTTGGCAGAGAGAGTCTCGTGGCCGTGCTTATCGAATACTGACAAACAACGTCACTTTCTTTCCGAGAAAGAAAGTAACCAAAGAAATCTTGTCGAAATCGTAACGCTTGGATTCAATCCCAGCCGCACGTGCCGACAATTTCGGTGCACCAATGAATCTGAGATCCCGTGCATTGGGTTAGAGCACCGAAATTGAAACCCTTCGATTGAATCCTTCCCCCCCGCGCACCCGACAATTTCGACGTCAGTTGACCAACGCTGAGTCGATGAACTCGGAATCGGCGGCGGTATGCGAAGGAGGCGATGCGTGCGTTAAGAAAACGGCAGCCATGTGCAGAAGGCTTGTGCGAGCCGTTTTCTTCGGCATGTGTGGTGGCAAGCATCGCAAGGGTTCCGATTCCGAGAAGCTCTCTTTTGAGCCGGAGGCTCATCAGCCTTTGGCTGAGCTTCTACTCTTTCTCTGGCATCAGAGAAAGAAGAGACCCCATGAAACCTCTTCTTTTGAACTCTCTCTAATTCTTCATATCTTTAGACAGCCTTGCTGATGAATTTGTCTGAGATTCACCGGCAGGGATTCGTGCGTTTATAAATGATGAACAGTGATATCTGACTTAAAAAAGAAAATATTCTCCACCGAAGAATTTTCACGGCTTAGCACAACGAAAACTACAGTGTCGGCGCCGGTGATCCTTCGGGGCATCTCGGGATCGATGTGGGCATTCATCGCTGCATATTTATTTGAAGAGTATCAAGGGCAAATTCTTCTACTCGTCCCCGAAAAGGACGCCGCAGAAAAAATGCGGGATGACTGCGCACAATTGCTTTCAAACGCAAACGTCCGGTTGTACGCCAGAGAATCAATTCATGCCGGTCAAGCCCTTGATATGACAGCGACAATCAGCCAAGTCGAAACGTTGAAAGCGCTCTCCGCAAAGCTCCCGGGAATCTACATCACCCATGCTTCTGCGCTGTCGTTTAGCGTACCACCGAAAGAGGTATTCACACAATCGATTATAGAACTCTCTGCCAATTCCGACACAAGTTTTGAAGGATTGCTTTCAACGCTTGCCGCGCGCGGTTTCGAACGCAAACTGCTGGTCGAAACGTACGGTGATTTCGCAGTTCGCGGCGGCATCGTCGACATTTTTCCATTTATCGGGGAAAATCCCATCCGTTTAGAGTTCTGGGGCGATACCGTTGAATCCATCCGCGAATTTGATGTCCTGTCGCAACGTTCCATCCGTGAACTAGAGAGGGTGAGCATTATTCCCGATCTGTCGGCAATGCAAAACGACGTCAATCCAAAAGTGTCCATGGTTGATTTTTTCTTACCCGATATGATACTTCTCACGGATGACCTACAACTCATCGAAAAGGAAATTCAAGAATTAGAGTCAGAAGGGATCGACGTCGATTTTTCATTCGGCCAGATTTCTAAGATCATCGGGAAGTTTCCGTCGTACATTCATTCCGTCATCGGCAAATCTTCCGCAGGGCCAGGAATAGAATTTCATTCATCGCCGCAGCCGTCAACCAACGGCAGTGTCAAAATACTCGTGGAGCAGATCAAAAAACTTTCGAGCGTGAATCAGGATATCGTTATCGCCTCGGACACGGAAGAAGAATCGCAGCGCATCCGGGAATTGATTGAGGAGATAGGATCGCAGGAGGAGCAATCAGGTCAGAACGAGGCAGAACGTGACTCTGTATCCGAGGTAGACGTTGAAAGTGAATCGCCCCACTCTGATCTGCCAGCGATCGAGTACATTCCTGAGACATTCCACTCAGGCTTTATTTATCCGTCTGCGCACATTGCTCTCTTCACTGAGCATCAGATTTTCGGACGGCTGAAGCGCCGTGGATTGGCGAAGCACAGGCGATTCAAAGGGATCTCTCCAAAGGAATTGCATGCGCTTCGGTACGGGGATTATGTTGTTCACATCGATCACGGGATTGGAAAATTTCTGGGATTGAAAAAAATTTCACTTCTGGGGACGGAACAGGAAGTTGCGAAGATCGAATATGACGAGAAGGGAGTTCTGTTCGTCAACCTGAATTACGTCAATCGTATCCAAAAATATTCTTCCGCGGAAGGGCATACGCCCAAGCTCAATAAACTCGGCGGCGGCGAATGGGAGAAACTGAAAGCGCGCGCGAAGAAGAAGATCAAAGATATCGCGCGCGACTTGATACTTCTCTATGCAAAACGAAAAAAAGAAGCGGGAGTGGCATTCTCTCCGGACACGCACTGGCAGAAAGAGATGGAAGCATCGTTCATGTTTGAAGATACTCCCGACCAGACATCGGCCACCGCCGACGTGAAAAAGGACATGGAGAGTGCAAGTCCGATGGATAGGTTGATTTGCGGCGATGTGGGGTTTGGCAAGACGGAAGTTGCGGTGCGTGCGGCATTCAAAGTTGTTCTCAACAATAAACAAGTTGCCCTGCTCGTGCCGACGACCATTTTGGCACAACAACATTATTCGACATTTTCGGATAGGCTCGGCAGATATCCGGTCCGCATTGCAGCATTGTCTCGTTTCAAGAGCGCGAAGGAACAAAAAGCGATTGTGCAAGGATTGAAGGAGTGTACCGTCGACATAGTTATCGGGACACATCGACTATTATCGAAGGATGTTGTGTTCAAAGACCTCGGCCTCTTGGTGATCGATGAAGAACAACGTTTTGGCGTCGCGGCGAAAGAAAAGCTTCGAGCGTTGCGCACAAATGTCGATACTCTCACACTTACGGCGACACCGATTCCACGTACCCTTCATTTCTCCTTAATGGGCGCGCGCGATCTCTCCATTATCAATACAGCACCGCGAAACAGGCTTCCCATTTACACTGAAATTACCCAATTTGACAAAAAAATAATCCGAGAAGCGGTGCTGAGGGAATTGCACCGAGGTGGACAAGTGTACATCGTGAATGACCGTGTTGAGAACATTGATACGTTCACATCAATGTTGCACGCAATTATTCCCGAAGCAAGATTCCAGGTGGCGCACGGGCAATTGAAAGGACATGAGCTTGAAAAGGGAATGTTGGATTTTCTTGAAAAGAAGTGTGATGTCCTTGTTGCGACGAAAATCATTGAATCGGGTCTGGATATCCCCAATGTGAATACTATTATCATCAATCGCGCGGACCGATTTGGCCTGGCGGAACTGTATCAACTTCGCGGCCGCGTCGGGAGGTCGAATGTTCAGGCGTATGCGTACCTCCTCGTTCCGCCGATCTCCATTTTGCCGAAGGCCACGCTGCGCCGATTGCAGGCAATCGAAGAATTCACGGAATTAGGATCGGGCTTCAATCTTGCCATGCGCGACCTTGAGATCCGCGGAGCCGGAAACATGCTCGGCGGTGAACAGAGCGGGTTCATTTTGGAAATGGGGTTCGAGATGTACACAAAAACCCTTGAAGAAGCTGTCGCCGAGCTGAAGCAACAGGAGTTTTCCGCATTGTTTTCTGCAGATCAAAAGAAGCAACCGCAGGCTCGGACGGACACAATTATTGAAGCGGATGTTGACGCCTATATTCCGGAGTACTATGTTCAAGATGATTCAGAACGGTTGGATATTTACCGACGATTGTACAGGACGCAAACCATTGAAGCCGCGGATGATATCCACTTAGAGCTTGTAGACCGATTCGGTTCTTCTGTGGAGGAAGTAGAGAGTCTTTTCATGCTTTCGAATCTTCGGGTGCTTGGGGCTCTCGTTGGTTTTCGAAAAATAGAATTAAGCAAACGTACGCTGCGACTGCTCTTCCCGCCCGATACTGAAAAAGAATTCTATGAAACAGGTGTGTTTCAATCCAGCATGGTGAAGGCTGGAAAAGTGCAATCGCATATACTTCAGCTGAAGCAGGAAGGGAAACAATTGTTGCTCCACACGGTGCTCCTAAAAGAGGAGGATCATGAGCGGATTCTTGAAGCAGAGGAATTATTGAGACAATTACTCAATTGATGAACTCAAATGACTACAATTTCTGTTATCGTGTTTGATCTCGGCAGGGTTCTTATCGATCTCGATTTTGACGCTTTTCCCCGGATACTTGGATTTGAACGCAGTCACGCAAGCCCCTCTGTCAAATCATCGATCGAGCGGTTGGCAATTCAATACGAGACAGGAAAAATTACGACCGAGCAATTCTTCAATTCGCTGGACGAAATCCTTCATCACAAGTTCCGTCGGGAAGAGTTGCTGAACGCATGGAATACAATTATCGGAGAAGAAAATTCAGCTATCGCCCCGATTGTTGATGCAGTGCAGTTGCGCTACAGGACCGCAATTCTGAGCAATACCAGCCCTACGCATTTTCAGAAAGCACTAGATAACTCACCGATACTTCGAAAATTTTCGAAACGCTATTTATCGTACGAACTCGGAGCGATGAAACCGGATTTGGCGGTATTCCGTCATGTCATTGAAACTCTAAACGTGGACCCATCAACGATTCTGTTTATAGACGATATTTCCGAAAATATTATTGCCGCTCAGCAATGTGGTATGGTGGGGATTCTATTCACAGACCCCTTCCAACTGAGAGGCGAATTAGAGGCTCGGAGAATTTTGTAGCCCTTTCGTTCCCGAAATGAACCGTTCCATCCCAAGGAATCGTTCAATAAGCGCCATTCTGCGTCACATCCTTCAAAAAACCCTCAATTTTGTTCAGTTTTCACTTGACTTTAAATCTTAATTCCATAAATTTCGTGCATCATTGTGGGTAAAAGTGGGGAATTTTGGTAATTAAATTGAGCCGTTTTCGGCGCTTTTATGAATTCTGTGGGTTCTTATGTCATCGTTCAAAGGTTCCTATTCATACTCTGTAGATAGCAAAGGAAGGATTAACATACCCGCAAAAATGCGGAAGAATCTTTCTCCCGATGCAAACGATCTATTTATCATTACGAGAGGGTTTGAAACGTGTTTGTTTCTTTATCCCAATGATGAATGGATTAAGGTGGAGCACTCTTTACGCCAACTCTCACCCGCCGATCCGCGCCATCGATACGTAACGCGAACGCTTCTCCAGTATGCAACAGAGAGCCAGCTTGATGGGCAATTCAGAATTATTATTCCAAAAGAGCTTCTTCAGTTTGCCAAGATTGAAAACGAAGTTTTGATTCTTGGGATGCTGGAACGCATCGAGGTGTGGAATCCAAAAGTCTACAGCGATTACATGACAGCCCAATCGCAGAATGAGAGCTACGAAAGCGTAGCCGCGACAGTGTTCAAACCGTCGCAGGAGTAATGCGGCAGGCACATGTGAAGATTGCCTATCATATTCCTGTTTTGAGAGATGATGTTCTGGAGTTTCTCGTCACCGAGCCCCGAGGAGTGTACGTAGATGGGACTCTCGGCGGGGGAGGACATGCCGGCCGCATCATAGAGAGAATTTATCCCAACGGAACGCTCGTCGGAATTGATGCCGATGCCGACGCGCTGAAGGCGGCAAAAAATACATTGCAGCGTTTTACTTCGAATCTCATTTTTGTCCATGACAATAACGCCAACATCCGAGCCATTCTTCAAGCGCTCAATATTTCCACGATTAGCGGTTTACTCCTCGACCTCGGCGTTTCATCGTTTCAATTGGATGAAGCGGGCAAAGGGTTCTCGTTTCGGGCGGACGATGCACTGGACATGCGGATGGACCGGCGTCAATCTCTGGATGCGAGGGCCATTATCAATACGTATTCCGGTGAACAGCTCGCGGATGTTTTATGGAAATTTGGGGAGGAAAGAAATTCCCGGCGTATTGCCCGCGACATTGTTGATTGCCGCGGGACCAAAGAGATAGGAACTACCGGTGAACTCGCTGCGATCATCGGGAAAAGAGTCCATGAGCCATTTTTGACGAAGACCCTGGCGCGAGTTTTCCAGGCATTGCGGATTGAAGTGAACAATGAGCTCTCTTCGCTTGCGCGCACTTTGGGTGACGCAATGGGATTTCTTGCAAGCGGTGGACGAATTGTCGTGATTTCGTACCACTCGCTGGAAGACAGAATTGTGAAGAATTTTTTTCAAGAGAAATCGGCCAAAAGCATTCCCTCCGGGCACAAATTGGTGCCGGATGTGCCGGTGATCCCCTTACTGAGAGTTTTGACGAAGAAGCCCATCGTAGCTTCGCGGGAGGAACAAATATCAAATCCCCGTTCACGAAGCGCGAAAATGAGAGTGGCGGAAAAAATCTGATGGCAAGAACTTATCGGGAACAATCTTCTTCGTTGAACAATGCGACCGTTTCCGACGGTCGGTACATTTACAATGGAGATGTTGTCGCCGACCTGCACATTGCACCATCCTCACAGACCCTGCGATCCAACAAAAAAGCGGTCCAAAGGAAGCATTCAACGTTTAATATCGTCAGCGGATTGTTTTTGCTGGCCGTTGCAAGCCTGCTCTACACGGGCAACGTGATAGCAGTGAACCAGTTGATGAAAGAAGTAAATGACTTGAACAACCGTTACAACACGATCATCAGCGGAAACGAGGTATTAAAGGCTGAAATTGCACGCAAATCAAGCCTTGATCGCATCAGCACTATGGCATCACAAGAAGTCGGATTGACGAATCCAAAAGAGCCACCTGTCTGGTTTGAAGTTGACGAGGAGAAGCTCCAAGAATTGACAAAGAAATAACATCATGGCTGGTTTCGAAGAACAAGAGAGAGCGGGGGCGGCTGGTGAAGTACAGCGTGTGCAGCAGTCGCACTCCCCGGGACGATTGTTGACGGTGAAGACCCTCCTCCTCCTCGGTTTTCTTGCTGCCGCGCTTCGTTTGATACAGATTCAAATCCTGGACTCGAACAAATACCAAGCGATAGCCCGAAAACAGTACGAGGTTAGGATTCTCCTCCCATCGACGCGTGGAAACATTTATGACCGCCAGGGAAGTATTCTTGTCTCCAATTCGATGTTTTTTTCATACGCGGCTGATCCGAAAATTGTCGGCGACGGAGCGAATGCTGTTGCGAAAAGATTTTCCCGAGTATTTGGGAAGCCGGAACAAATATATCTGCAGAAGCTGGAGAGCGAGAAGCGATTTGTCTGGTTGGAACGCCATGTGAACCCCGAGATTGCGAAGAGACTTCAGGCCAACACCTTGGAAGGCGTCGCCGAATTGAACGAGCCGAAGAGACTCTATCACTACGACAACATCGGTGGACAGGTTATCGGTTGTACAAATACTGACAATGTTGGAATCAGCGGAATTGAATTCTCACGTGATGCTCAATTACGGGGAAGAGATGGCTTCGTGGTGATGCAGCGTGACGGTATGGGACGCAAGCGGCCGTCTGCGGATTATCCACGGCAAGATCCGGTCCACGGTCATTCAATCGGATTGACAATTGACGTCAGGTACCAGTCGATTGTTGAAGACGAATTGAAAAAGGGTGTTGATCGCACGACGGCGATTGCCGGTCTCGCGGTAATTCTCAACCCATCCACCGGGGAAGTGCTCGCCATGTCGCATTATCCGAGCCTGAATCCGTACAATGTAGGACAGACCGATATTCAAACGCTGAGAGCGCGC
Organism: Bacteroidota bacterium; assembly: GCA_020052095.1. Classification (GTDB taxonomy): domain Bacteria; phylum Bacteroidota; class Ignavibacteria; order UBA10030; family UBA8401; genus JAGVPT01. Next base: position 14,433 of record JAGVPT010000270.1, read on the forward strand.
GCAGTCTCCGATATGTACGAACCGGGCTCGGTCTTCAAAATCGTCACCGCCTCTGCGGCGTTGGAAAATAAGTTGGTCGAGCCGACTCAAATGTTCTTTGCCGAGCACGGAAAGTACAAAGTTCCGCTCAACCGCGGGAAATTTCGCCTCATCACCGATACGCATGAGAGCGGCAATATCACCTTCCAACAAGGAATGGAATTGTCCAGTAACATTGTGATGGCAAAGGTAAGCGACATCATCGGTGCAGAACGGCTCTACACACAAGCACGAGATTTTGGATTTGGCATGCCGACGGGAATCGAACTTTCGGGCGAGGCAAGCGGAGAGTTGAAGAAACCTGTCGAATGGTCGGGGGCGACGCTTAATTCGATCGCCTATGGTTACGAAATTGCAGCCACACCCTTGCAGATTGCCGCCGCGTATTGTGCGGTGGCGAATGATGGCGTTCTCATGAAGCCGTACGTCATCTCGAAAGAAATGGATGAGAACGGCGAAATTATTCATAGCGGCCGGCCCGAAAAAATACGGCGCGTTATCTCCGAAGAGACAGCGAGAACCCTTAAAGATTTTTTCATTGGTGTTGTCGAACGGGGCACAGGACAACTGGCACGAATTCCCGGTATCACTATCGCGGGGAAGACAGGGACATCACGGAAATTCGTTGACGGGAAATATGAAACCGGAAGCTACAACGCGTCGTTTGTTGGATTTTTCCCGGCGGAAAAGCCGGAGATCGTGTGCCTTGTGATTCTCGAAAATCCCAAGACAGGCGGATACACGGGCGCGATGGCGAGCGCGCCGATCTTCAAGGCGATTGCGCAGCAAATCATCAATAATAATGGGCTCTTTTCGAAGACCGCGATTGCCAAGAATGATGAAAAGGAGGATCGGCCTCTCGCGACAGTACCGAATGTTTCCCACATACAACGAGATATTGCAGAAGGGATTTTGGAAAATAGCGGATTACGCGTTAGCGTGCTCGGCGATGGCGACATTGTCTATCGTCAAATTCCCGAAGCCGGAAAGAAGGTTCTTCGTGGAGAATCGGTGCAGTTGATTCTCAATCAATCCAATGCCGCCGCTGTGAATGGCGCAATTGCAGTTCCTGACCTTCGCGGGATGAGTGTTCGGCGTGCGATCAACAGGTTGACGGCTGAAAAACTCGACGTTGCCGTGGTGGGGTCCGGTGTTGTCGTTCACCATTATCCGTGGGCGAATGAATTTGCGGCGCCTGGAACAAAAGTGACATTGATCTGTGAGCCGAGACCGCTTGCGTCGGCTCAGCTCTATTGATTGTCGAAGAGCCGTATGACGTTATCATCATTATTGCAGGGCGTAACAGTTGCGAAAATGTTTCAAACGATGTACGGTCGGATGGTAACCACCCATGAAATTGAAGTGCGCGCCGTTCACTATGACTCGCGCAAAATACAAAAAGGCGATCTGTTTGTAGCAATCAAGGGAACACTGGCGGATGGCCACAAATTCATCGATATGGCGATCGCGAACGGAGCAAAAGCAGTGGTAATAGAGAACGATGCGGTGCTTCCCGATTCCTTCTTTATGCATGCCGGGGTTGTGAAGATCGTTGTCGGCGACACGCGACGGGCGCTCGCAATTATCTCGGGAAATTTCTTTGGACATCCGGCAAGAAAACTAACACTTATCGGCGTAACCGGCACGAATGGAAAAACTACGACGACGTATCTTATTAAGCAATTATTGGAATCGAGCAGTCCATCACTGCGCGGCAAAGTCGGCATGATCGGAACCATAGAATACATAGTCGGCGATGAACGCATCCCGGCGACACACACGACGCCGGAGTCTCTTGAGTTGAACCAGCTTTTCGTCCAGATGGTCGAGAAACAGTGCACTCACGTTGTTATGGAAGTCTCATCGCACTCTCTTCAACAAAATCGCGTGCACGGACTAGAGTTCGCCGCCGCTGTTTTTACCAACTTGACGCAAGACCATTTAGATTATCACGGAACAATGGAGCGCTATTTTGCATCAAAGAAGATCTTGTTTGATAACCTGCCAGCGTCAAGCTCTGCGGTGACAAATGCGGATGATGCGTGGGGAGTGAAAATTATTGGCAACACAAATGGCTCTACTCTGACGTACGGAATCGTTCAAAATTCAGATGTTCACGCATCAAATATATCGTTGTCGATCGACAGTACAAAATTCGTAATTGAGCATCAGAACGAAAAAATGGAGATCCATTCGCAGTTGGTTGGCCGCTTCAACGTCCAGAATATCCTTGCAGCATGCTCTGTCGGCATCGCTCTCGGCATCCCGAAGTCTGCGATTCGGAGCGGCGTTGCTTCGCTTACCTCTGTTTCGGGACGCTTTGAGCGGGTTGTTTCTCCGGCAGGATGGTCGGCGATCATCGACTACGCACACACGCCCGATGCTTTGGAAAAATGCCTCAGCACTATTCATGATGTCCTTCCGCCGAACCGTTCGAACAAAATCATTACGGTTTTCGGCGCCGGCGGTGACCGCGATAAAACGAAGCGTCCGCTTATGGGCAAGGTCGTTGATACGCTGAGCGACGTCATAATCGTGACATCCGACAATCCACGCACCGAAAATCCTCAAACAATTATCGACGATGTGCGCGCGGGGATACAAAGAAACGAGAATGTCTATACGGATGTCGATCGTCGCAGTGCAATTACCAAGGCACTTTCAATGGCGCAGCGAGGTGATGTGGTGCTCATCGCTGGTAAAGGACACGAAGATTATCAAGTGATCGGAACAACGAAGCGTCATTTTAGCGACCGCGAAATCGTAGGTGAAGTCATTGCGGCATATGTTCGATGAATCTGACACTGAAAGATTTAGAGAAGTTGAAGTCCGTTGAGATCGTTAATACACAGTATTTGAAAGGGAAAAAACCCAGCGGTGTTTCGACCGATTCGCGCACGGTCAAGGCTGGGAATCTTTTTTTCGCGCTACGGGGTGAAAAGTTCGACGGTCATCAATTTGTGCCGGATGTCGCTGCCCGAGGAGTGTTCGCGGTCGTTGTAGACGCGCAATGGAGCAAGAATAATCCCGATTTGACAGGCAGGTTGAAGAGTTGCGCGGCAATCGTTCCAGACACGACGAAGGCCTTGGGAGAGTTAGCGGCACTGTACAGAAGGAAGTTTTCAATTCCGATTATTGCCGTCGGGGGAAGCAATGGCAAAACAACGACAAAAGAAATGATTAGCGCAGTATTAAAAACGAAATACTCCGTGCTAAGCACGGAAGGCAACCTCAACAACCACATCGGTGTGCCGCAGATGGTATTCCGGCTTACGCCGAAAGACGACATCGCCGTTCTTGAACTTGGCACGAATCATTTCGGCGAGTTGAAAAACCTGTGCGCCATTGTCGAACCGACGCATGTATTGATCACAAATATCGGCAAAGAACATCTCGAATTCTTTGGCGATGAGGAGGGTGTATCGAAGGAAGAGACAGAGTTGTTTCGTTCAGCTCAAACGAAAGGGTTTGCGTTCATCAACATAGACGATGAACATCTTCTGAAAGCGGGAAGGAAGGTTACTCGTTCAATGACGTACGGCTCGGGCACCATGGGTGAAGTTCGGGCAACGAACGTTAGAATCACCGCTCTCGGACAACCGATATTTGATTTGGTACAGAAGAAGAAAAAGAAAAAAAGCACAATCCATCTTTCCGTTACCGGGATGCACAACATTTCGAACGCGCTCGCAGCGGCAGCGGTAGGAATTAAATTCAATGTCCCGAAAAAAAAAATTCTTCATGCCCTTCATGGGTGGACTGCAGCAAAAAAGCGTATGGAAATCGTCTCACGTAACGGCATCACGATTCTTAACGACACGTACAACGCGAATCCCGACTCAATGCTTGCAGCGCTCAAAACACTCCAGTCGATAAAAGTCGCAGGGAAAAAAATTGTCGTTCTGGCGGATATGCTTGAACTTGGCGAGAAAGCCGAGCATGAACATGCTAAAATAGGACTCGCAGTCTCGGATTTGGAGTTTGAATTCCTGTTGACTTTTGGTCCGCTGTCACGGTTCACGCACGAAGCCTCGAAACTTGCGTTTGCCGAACACTTTGATTCAAAAGAAGCGCTCATCGCCTCCTTAAAGAGCCGGCTCATTGCGGGCGATGCAGTGCTCGTGAAAGGCTCTCGCGGAATGAAGATGGAAGATGTCGTAGTACAACTATGATAATCGTGGGCAATGCATTTACGCATTCCCTGCAAGGTGAAGGATAGATGCTCTATTATTTTCTCAATCTTATTGAAAAGACGTATCATCCGCCTGGGTTCGGCGTTGTCCGCTATTTGACATTTCGTTCGGCCGCAGCGGCAGTTACAGCGCTCGTAATCAGCTTCTGGATCGGGCCGAAAATAATCGAACTCTTGAGAAGGCATCAAATAGGCGAAGCGGCAAAGGTGGACGCGCCGAAGACTCATCTCAGCAAAGCAGGAACACCGACAATGGGGGGGCTTATCGTGCTCGGCTCGGTGCTCATTCCGACGCTCTTGTGGGGCGACCTCAAGAACATGTACGTCGTGCTCATAATTTTTGTCACGACCGGGTTAGGCATCGTGGGATTTTTGGATGACTATTTAAAAGTCGTGAAGAAAAAACCGAAGGGACTTATCGGTTGGTACAAGATTGTCGGACAAGTCACCGTTGGACTTGTGCTCGGAGCGGCGCTGTATTTCTCACCGGAATTAAAAGTCATCGGGGCAAACACAATCACCACTGTTCCGTTTTTTAAGAACCTAAATTTTGATTTTGTCTTCATGTACATCCCAGTTGTCGTCTTCATTATTGTCGCGACTTCGAATGCAGTAAACCTTACCGACGGCCTCGACGGTCTGGCTATCGGGACGGTGGGTATTGTTGCGTTGACGCTGGCCGTAATCAGTTACATCTCAGGGAATATTGAGTTCAGCCGTTACCTCAACATCATCTATCTCCGAGGCAATGGAGAATTGGTCATTTATTGCGCGGCATTAGTGGGGGCCGCGCTCGGATTTCTGTGGTTCAATTCGTATCCGGCGCAAGTTTTCATGGGCGACACCGGTTCACTTGCTCTCGGCGGTGCGATCGGGGCAATTACGATCATGATTAAGAAAGAACTCATCCTTCCGATTCTCGGCGGTATTTTTTTTATGGAAACGGTCTCCGTAATCATTCAGCGGTTCTATTTCAAATACACAAAGAAGAAGTACGGCGAAGGTCGCCGCGTGTTCCGCATGGCGCCTCTCCATCATCATTTTGAAATGCTCGGAGTTCCGGAACCGAAAATTGTCATGCGCTTTTACATTGTCGCAGTCATGTTGATGATTGTGAGTTTGGCGACGTTCAAAGTGCGATAGTGATTTCGCTGATTACTCAGATTAAGCGCAGATTGCAGATTAGCGCAGATTGCAGATTGCAGATTGCAGATTGCAGATTAAGCGCAGATTGCAGATTAGCGCAGATTGAGAATTGAAATCTGAAGGCAACTTAAGAAGAGACACACACATAGAATGATGACATCTGCGGAATCTGCAATCTGCGTAACATCAGCGAAATCAGATCAATCACCATGGATGTATTACAGATTCGTAACAAGAAGATTTCTGTTATCGGAGCCGCACGCAGCGGCATCGGCGTCTCAAAATTGCTCAACCATAGCGGCGCTCATGTTTTTGTCAGCGACACACAAAACGCCTCAAAGCTCGAAAAGAGCATTGCAGATCTTCGTGCCGAAAAAATTGAGTTTGAAACAGGACAACATACCGAGCGCATCTTTGATTGTTCTTTGATTGTCTTAAGTCCGGGCGTACCGAGCGATACTCCCGTTGTTCTCGAAGCGAAAAAACGCGGCATCACCATCGTCAGCGAGTTAGAAGTAGCAAGCTGGTTTTGTAAAGCGCCGATTGTTGCTATCACCGGCAGCAACGGTAAAACAACAACAACCACACTGGTAGGAAGGATTTTCGGCGATGCAAAGAAAAAACATGTTGTTGCGGGCAACATTGGCGAGGCATTCTCAAATTTCGTTTTGGATGTGGCTGAGGCAGATGTTGTCGTTCTGGAAGTGAGCAGTTTCCAGCTCGATTGTATCGATACGTTTCGCCCGAAGGTGTCGGCCATTCTTAATATCACGCGCAACCACATGGACCGGTACGAGGACTCGATGGAAAAATACGCAGCGTCAAAAGCACGGATTTTCGAGAATCAATTGGCGGGCGATACGCTCATTTACAACGCCGATGATGAGTGGAGCCGAAAAGAAATTAAAAGTGCAAAGTGCACAATGATAAGTTTCAGCACCCAGAGGAAATTGTCAGAAGGGGCGTTCGTAGAGGATGGAATCCTGAAGACGATTATTGACAACAAGCGATCGGATGTCATCGACGTACCGCTGGTGAGCATACAAGGCGAACACAATCTGCAAAATGCGATGGCGGCGACTCTTGCAGCGCAGCTCATGGGAATCAGCCCGGCGCACATTCGCTCCACACTGAAAAATTTCAAGGGAGTCGAACACCGTCAGGAATTTGTCCGCGAGTTGAACGGAATAAAGTACGTCAACGACTCCAAAGCGACAACAGTCGAGGCAGTGAGGCGGGCGCTCGGCGCATTTTCAGATCCGATTGTGTTGATCCTTGGCGGCAAAGATAAAGGAAATGACTATTCACAGATATTCGATACAGTGAAAAAGAAAGTGCGTGCAATTGTCGCGATTGGACACTCGGCGGAGAAAATAGTAAGCAATTTTTCCGATAAGGTTCGCGTAGAACGTGTCGACACAATTGGCACTGAGATGCCCAATAATGCTTCAATGGAAAAAACGATTGCCGTTGCAACATCGCTTGCACAGCGCGGCGACGTTGTTCTTCTTTCTCCTGCCTGTACTTCGTTTGATTGGTTCACGGATTTTGAGGAACGCGGCAGAATATTCAAATCGATAGTACATAAGCTCGACTCACAATAAATGGCTGCACAGCGCAATCATATCGACCGTATCATTTTGTTCGTTGTCCTCTTCTTGATGGTGGCGAGCACCGTTGTAGTGTACAGCGCTTCATCGACGTGGGCATTGCAGAAGTACGGCGCGACGAGCGGCCTGGTGAATAAACATATTCTCAAAGTGCTGGTTGGCCTTGCTGCAATTTTTGTAGCAATGAGCATCGACTATCGTTACTACAAAAAGCTGACGAAGATTGCCCTTGCCGCGTGCCTCGTGCTCTTGTTCTTTACTCTGGCCGTCGGAGGTGAAGTGAAGGGAGCGGCACGATGGCTCAGCGTCGGAGGATTTAGTCTGCAGCCGTCCGAGGCTGCGAAGTTCGCGCTCGTCTTTCATCTCAGCGCGCTCCTTGCCGCAAAAGGAGCGAAGCTCAACGATTTTAAAACCGGCTTCATGCCGCTCATACTCTGGATCGGCGGGGTTGTTCTTCTTGTGATGTTACAGCCGAATTTCAGCACCGGCGCAATGATCTTTGTGCTGGGGATGGTGATGGTTTTTGTCGGCGGCGCTCGATTGAAGCACATCGTGCTTTCGATTTCTGCATTAATTCCGGCGGCGCTCGTTTATTTGGTCAGTGCAGAGTACAGAATGCGGCGCATCTTATCATTTATCGGCAACGGCGACAGTGCAGCAACGCCGACGAAGGCCAACTATCAATTGTGGCAGGGAATCATCGGATTCGGCAACGGCGGATTATTCGGCGTCGGGATGGGTGCGAGCAAACAACGAGATCTGTTTCTGCCTGAGTCGTACGGCGACTTCGTGTTTTCAATAGTCGGCGAAGAATATGGTTTTATTGGTACGATCATTTTTATGGCGCTCTTTCTTACAATACTTCTTCGCGGATTCAGGATTGCAAAGAACGCGCCGGACGATTTCGGAAGGTATCTCGCTATTGGAATTACTTCTGCGATTGTAATCTATGCGCTAGGGAACGCGCTTGTGACGCTTGGATTGTTCCCCACAACGGGTTTGCCTATGCCGTTTGTAAGCTACGGCGGCTCGGCGATCGTCTTTTCGTCGTTTGCGATCGGTGTATTGCTCAACATTTCTTCTCAAACCGATTTACATCCGCGGCAAGCGAAAGAAATGGCGAATGCACCGCCGGTTATTATCAATGAACCGGCAGTTGGTAAAATGTACTGAGGCAGGGAAAAGGCGGACGTCTTCGGCGCAAAGGATGAGTGATGAATTGGAAACAACAGTATGTCACATGATGCACAATCGCTTTCGATTCTCTTTGCAGCCGGCGGAACGGGCGGACATCTTTTTCCAGCAATCGCCATCGCGGAGGAAATCGAAAAAATGGAGCCCGATGCCCGCATCGCATTCGTCGGCACAAAGAATAAGATCGAAGCGCGCATTATTCCACAAAAAAGTTTTGCATTCCATACAATTTGGATCAGCGGTTTTCATCGTCGATTGACGGTAGAAAACCTGCTCTTTCCGTTGAAGGTTGTCGTGTCGTTGTTTCAGTCGTTCTTTCTCATTCAGAAAACAAAGCCCGACGTCGTTGTCGGAACCGGCGGATATGTTTGCGGCCCAGTACTGTATGTCGCCACGCTGATGAAGATTCCGACCGTTATTCATGAAAGCAACAGTTATCCGGGAGTGACGACGAGAATGGTGGCATCCAGAGTCTCGAAAGTACTTCTCACTTTTGAAATCACAAAAAAGTGGCTGCCGAGGGCTGACGCAGACAAGATGGAATTGGTCGGCACTCCGACACGAGACTCGCTAGGAAAAATTTCACGGGAGGCAGGACTAAAATTCTTCAATCTCAATCCAAAGAAGAAAACACTCCTCGTTTTTGGAGGGAGTCTCGGAGCGACAACCATTAATATGATGATCGAGAAAATCGTAGACGAGTTGACAAAAACCGGTGTTCAGATCATCTGGCAAACCGGTGAAAAAGAGGCTGAACGATTTGAGTCAAAGAGAAATGAAAATATCTGGGTCGGAAAGTTCATCGACACAATGGAGTTCGCCTATGCGGCGGCAGATCTCGTTATGTGCCGCTCTGGAGCGACAACGTTGGCGGAGCTGACGCGGCTGGGTAAACCGGCAATCCTGGTTCCATACCCGCATGCTGCGGCAAATCACCAGGAATTAAACGCGCAGGCAATGGTCAATGCGGGGGCAGCGGTGATGATCAAAGATTATGAATTGGATGCAAAAGCGTTGCCGACGATAAATGAAATTCTCTTGAATGAACCAACACGAATCGCGATGCACGAGAAAAGTTTACTCCTTGGAAGGCCGAACGCCGGAAAAGAAATTGCGGAGAAAATTCTAAGACTGAGTTCTCAAAAGTCGTAAATCGGCCCGACCGATGGCTGGCAGGCACCTGTGGCTGAGAAATTGGAAAATCGCAAACAAAACAATGCCTCCGAAAGAATTCAAATATAAGCTCGATTTCTATTACCAGCAGGCGCTGATCTATTTGGTAACACTTATTCTCTACGCTGGAGTAAGAGGGAGTTTCATCGAGAATGAATTCAAGCTGGTGTTCAGAGACCCGATTCTCTATATCATTGGATTTTTCGTTCTCGTTGCGTTTATCACCCTGTTGCTGAATAGACTCAGGGACCGCAAGCTCATCCTGGAGAATAGCGCAATCGTGTTTCAGCATAAATTTACCAGGAGAGAAATTTCGTTCTCCGATATTGAGTGGCTTCACATCGGAAGGGAACGGGCGGTCCAAACAGCAGGAAGGTTCCAGGTAATCGTCTTCAAAGTACAAGGCCGGCGGCGTCTCTACCGGATCCGTGTGGGAAGATATGAACGAGAAAAAGAACTGATCGCGGAAATGGAGCGGGTCGCCACTCATGTTCCGAAGGGGGAACGGAGAAGGTTTAGAGTGAGACGAACGAGATGAAGAGCAAGAGATAAGAGAGAAGAAGCGGGCAGTAGGCAAGTAGGCAAGTAGGCAAGTAGGCAGTAGGCAGTAGGCAGTAGGCAGTAAGCAGTAAGCAGTAAGCAGTAAGCAGTGATCAGAAAGATGTAACAAGTAAAATGAAATTGGTGAGACGGTGCGGGAGAGAATGTCGGCTCACTTCTCACTTCTGACTTCCAACGAAACAAGAGACAATGTTCAGCTCAATAAAGAAAATTCATTTTGTCGGTATCGGCGGCATTGGCATGAGCGGCATTGCGGAGATTTTGATCGATCAGGGTTTCACGGTAAGCGGATCGGACAGGGCTCTCAGCGATATCACCGAACGATTGCATTCGCTTGGAGCAGCCATCTATAAGGGACATAAGGCTGAAAACCTGGCGCCGGATGTCGATACCCTCGTCTATTCATCAGCGGTTGTGTTAGATAATCCTGAAGTGATCGAGGCTCAGCGGCGGAAGATTCCGATCGTTCGGCGTGCCGAGATGCTGGCCGAAGTGATGCGCTTGAAATACGGCATTGGCATCGCAGGAACACACGGCAAAACGACAACGACGTCAATGGTCAGCCTGGTGTTAATGGAGGGTGGATTCGACCCAACCGTGATCGTCGGCGGAAAGTTGAGCGGACTTGGGGGGACGAATGCGCGGCTCGGCAAGGGTGATTTTATTGTGGTTGAAGCGGATGAATTCGACCGATCGTTTCTTTCCATCACTCCGACCATCGCCGTGTTGACGACCCTTGAGACCGATCACCTCGATTGTTATCGCGATCTCGAAGATATCAAAGGAGCGTTCATCCAATTCGCGAACAAAGTTCCGTTCTATGGTTTTGTGGTGTTGTGTCTCGACGAGCCAGCGCTTCAGGATATCATGCCGCAGCTCATCAAGAAAAAACTGCTGACCTACGGATTGACGCCGCAAGCGGACATACAGGCCATCGATATCCGGCATAAAGAAAACACGAGCACTTTTACCGTTGCGCGTGGATTTGAGGACCTTGGACAAATAACACTTCAGATTCCCGGGAAGCACAACATTCAGAATGCACTTGCTGCGATTGCTGTCGGTCTCCAGCTTGGCATTCCGTTCAGTAAGGTGAAGTCCGGCATTGAGAAATTTACGGGCGTCTATCGCCGATGGGAAAAGAAAGGCGAAGCCGCAGGAATCACAGTATACGACGACTATGCGCATCATCCCACTGAATGCAGAGCAACTCTTTCGGGTGTGAAGTCCGGCTGGCGCCGGCGCGTTGTGTGTGTGTTCCAACCCCACCTTTATTCGCGCACTCGGGATTTCTACGAAGAATTCGGCAAAGCATTTCTTCTTGCCGATGTTCTTGTCGTGACAGACGTCTATCCTGCGCGTGAGGAACCGATCCAGGGCGTAACCGGCGAGCTGATCACCAACGCGGCGAAGCAGTACGGGCACAAAGATGTTCATTATGTTAGCGACAAAAAAGATATTCCGGGACACTTGAAAAAAATTACGCGCTCAAGCGACATCGTCATAACAATGGGAGCAGGAGATATTTGGAAGTTTGGAGAGGAATTCTTGAAGGCAATTAAGAATTAGGAATTATGAATTAGGAAGTAAGAGGTAGGGAGTAAGAAGTAAAAAAGTAAACTGAAAGAACTTTATTGATCGTTTGTTGTTCATTGTTCATTGTTCATTGTTCATTGTTGATTGTTGATTGTTCATTGTTCATTGTTCATTGTTCATTGTTGATTGCTCATTAAAGAATGGTATCTGTCGACGACATACGAAAAGTTTTCCGCGGGCATATTGCCGTGGCCGAACCCCTCGGGAAGTATACGTCGTTTCGCATCGGCGGGCCGGCTGATTTCTATTTAGAACCCTTCGACAAGTTTGATTTGATCGAAGTGGTCCGATTTTTTAAGAAGTTCGATTATCGGTTCATGATTATCGGCAAAGGTTCCAATCTGCTCATTAGCGACATCGGGTTTCGCGGTGCCGCGATCAATCTTGAAGAAGGAATGGGAAAAGTAATTTTAGAGAGCGATATCGTCGTTGCGGATGCTGGTGTCCGGCTGAGCAAATTCGTCGACTTCTGCATTCAACATGAGAAAAAAGGCGTTGAAATGCTGGCGGGAATTCCCGGGACAATCGGCGGTGCCGTGATCATGAACGCAGGTGCATACGGCGGTGAAATTTCCGATCACCTTGTCGAGGTAGAAATTTATCGAGACGATGCGATTCAAAAAGTCAAAAAAGCTGAGGCCGGATTTTCGTACCGGCGCTCCGGCTTCGCGCGCGATGTAATTCTGAACGCGTCGTTCAAACTTCCCCAGGGAAATCTGGCAGAACTTCTTCAGCGTCGCCGCGAGCTGCTGTTGAAACGGAATCAGTCCCAGCCGCTCAACCTGCCGAATTCCGGCAGCATGTTTAAGAATCCCGAAGGGGCATTTGCGGCAAAATTGGTCGAAGACGCTGGATTGAAAGGAAAGCAGATCGGCGGGGCACAGATCTCCGAGCGCCATGGGAATTTCATTGTCAACCATGGGACCGCAACGGCGCAAGACGTATTGGATTTGGTAAAACTTGCACGCAAGAAAGTATTTGAACGGTCCGGTATTAAGCTTGAACTTGAAGTGAAGCTCATCGGATTTCAAGAAGAAGAAATTATACAGGCAGTAGCATGAATGAGGATGAGACAATCGAGCAGGCGCGGCATCGGGTACACGGAAGGAATGTCTACGGGATCTTCGCGCTGCTGTTTTTCTTTGCCCTTGCGGCATGGTTCGGAACGCTCCAGTGGAAAGAGCATCTCACGGTGAGCGGCATTATCGTCGATGGCGACCGCATCCTCACAAAAGACGAGGTGGTCAAACTTGCGCGCATTTCTCTGAAAACAAAAATGTACGACATTGATCTACTGTCGGTTCAAAAAAAGATCCAGAAAAATCATTTCGTAAAAAGCGTCACTGTTATGAGAGACGCACCATCGACCGTTAGAATTTCTGTGGAAGAGCGAACGCCAATCGCACTACTTTCATTTCCCGGCACGAGCGAGCTTTTGTACATCGATGAGGAAGGCTACATCCTCCCGCATGTTGCAACACAGGCGATATTCGACCTTCCGATAATTAGCGGAGCAGATTCAGCAGCGGTTGTTTCAGTCGGTCTGAGAACGCCGCACGCCGATCTGCTGGCAGCGCTCGAGGCATTAGAGTCGGCCCAAAACGTGAGCAGCGAACTTTTTCACATGATTTCCGAGGTGAAAATCCGGAGCGGGCACGACATGGTCCTTTACTCAGCGGAAGGCGGCGTCCCAATCATTTTCGGTCGAGGCGATGCTGCGAAGAAAATGGTGAAGTTGGATGCCTTCTGGAAAAAATTCATCACGGAACAAGGGCCACAGGACATTCGATATATCGACCTGCGGTTTGAAGATCAGGTCATTGTTTCATCCATCACAAAGAAGTCGTCATAATTCGAAGGACTCCTTCGCAGAAAAAGGAAGCAGTATGGAAAATATTTACGTTGGGCTGGATATCGGCACAACAAAGGTATGTGCGATTGTCGCATCGTTGAGTGAGAACAACGAGATCAATATTCTTGGCATCGGCAAAAGCAAGTCTGAGGGTTTAACGCGCGGCGTTATCACACACATTGAAAAGACCATCGCATCTATCCAGGCGGCAGTGAGAGAAGCCGAGCTGCAATCGGGTGCAAAGATTCAAACGGTCGTAGCCGGAATCGCCGGCGATCATGTGCAGAGTTTCCAAAGCCGCGGGGTTATCGCCATCAGCGGAGCGGAACAAGAAATAACCCAGGCGGACGTCGACCGGTTGATAGAGGATACAAAAAAAGTCGCGCTGCCGTCCGACAGAAAAATCATCCACGTTATTCCGCAGGAATTTATCGTCGATGGCCAGGACGGCGTGTACGACCCGGTCGGCATGTCCGGCGTGAGAATGGAAGCGAACGTTCACATCATCACCGGGCTCGTCTCCGCGGCTCAAAATATTTTGAAATGCGTTCAGCGTGCCGGAGTCTCCGTCAGCGACATCGTGCTTGAACCGATCGCATCGAGCGATGCGGTTCTCGATAAGGAAGAAAAGGAAGTCGGCGTAGCGCTGGTCGACATCGGCGGCGGGACGACCGACCTTGCCGTGTTTGAAGACCGCACCATTCGGCACACCGCAGTTATCGGCATTGCAGGGAAAAAAGTGACAGACGATATTCGCCGCGGACTCGGAATTCTCTCCGACCAGGCGGAGCAGTTGAAGATCACCCATGGACATGCGCATCTCTCGTCCATTATGGACAATCAACCGATCACTGTTCCCGGCATCGGCGGACGACCTCCACTGGATATTGACCAGCGCCTTTTATGCCAAATCATCCAGCCGCGCATGGAGGAAATTTTGGAAATAGCAGCAATGGAGATTAAGCGTTCCGGTTATCAAAAACATTTGTCAGCGGGTGTAGTGCTGACCGGCGGCGGGTCGCTCATTAAAGGCACGGCCGACCTTGCGCGCGAAGTTCTCGGAATGCCCGTGAAGATCGGGATACCTCAGGGTTTTCGCGGCGGACTTGTGCGCGAGATTGAAAATCCGATCTACGCCACCGGCGTGGGACTCGTCCATCACGCAATCAAACATCGTCAGCGTCCGAACATCGAGAACATCACCAGAACGAAGATGGATGGAAAATTTCCGACGATTTTGAAAAGGATGAAGGGGTGGTTTGACGAATTGTGAGTGGGGTAATCAGTAGGCAGTAGCCAGTAGCCAGTAATCAGTAATCAGTAATCAGTAATCAGTAATCAGTAGTCAGTAGTCAGTAGTCAGTAATCGGTAGTTAGTAGTTAGAATACAGGTAGCATTACATTAAAAAGGGGAGGTACGTATGCATCGATTTAGGGAGTTGAAAGTGTATCAAAAGGCGATATCGTTGACCAAAGAGATTCGACAGCTGACAAAAAAATTTCCAAAGGAAGAGATGTTTTCGCTTATGTCGCAAATGAATCGAGCGGGTGACTCAATCGCATTAAACATCGCAGAGGGTGCCGGAAATTACTCACGAAAAGAATTTTCAAAATTTCTTGGATACTCAATTCGTTCGGGGTATGAATGTATTTGTTGTTTAGATATTGCACTGGAGAACACGTTCATTGTCCCGCCCGAGAGAGATCGGCTTTTTAAAAAGATCGACGAAGTAATTGCAATGCTCGTCGGTCTGCGCAAAAGTTTGACTAAATAATTCTCAACCACTCGGTAGCACGAGCTTTCACTGATCATTGGCTACCGGCTACCGGCTACCGGCTACCGGCTACCGGCTACTGGCTACTGGCTGCTGGCTGCTGACTACTGACTACTGACTACTGACTACTGACTACTGACTACTGACTACTGACTACTGACTACTGACTACTGATTACTGATTACTGATTACTGACTACTGACTACTGACTACTGACTACTGACTACTGTCTACTTTCAACTGATTACTGAAACCAAAATTATTAACAACAAAAACACATCACTCACTAAACACAAAGGAGTCACAATGATAGAACTCGACAACCCCAGAGACGGCGGCGCGAAGATCCGTGTAGTGGGAGTCGGTGGCGGCGGAAGCAACGCAATCGTCAGCATGATCGACAAGGGACTGAGCGGCGTTGATTTCATCTGCGTTAACACCGATACTCAGGCTCTTGAGCGCACGAGTGCTCCTAACAAAATTCAGATCGGCAAAAACCTCACACGAGGGCTTGGCGCAGGATCCGATCCCAACATCGGTCACCGGGCTGCGGAAGAAGACCGCGAGGAAATTGCCCGCGCCCTTGCCGGCAGCGACATGGTTTTTATAACGGCCGGTATGGGAGGCGGTACCGGGACCGGAGGCGGCCCGGTTGTCGCGAACATTGCAAAAAGTCTTGGCGCATTGGTAGTCGGGATTGTGACAAAGCCGTTCAACTGTGAAGGGAAGAAACGACTGATGCAGGCAGAATACGGTATCGAGGAACTAAAGAAGCAAGTCGACACCTTGATAGTCATTCCGAATCAGAAGCTTCTCTCGATCGTCGAGAAAACGACCCCGCTCGAGGAAGCATTTGAGATCTGTAATCGCGTTCTCCACAATGCAACACGCGGAATTTCGGAATTGATCACCGTTCCGGGCCTCATCAATCTTGATTTCGCCGATGTTCGAACCATTATGCGCGAGATGGGCGATGCGTTGATGGGCTCAGGAGTCGCGACCGGAGAGAACCGCGCAGTTGAAGCTGCAAACGCTGCGATATCCAGTCCATTGCTTGAAGGCGTGTCGATTTCCGGGGCGCAGGGCGTTCTTGTCAACATCACCGGCGGAAAGAACCTGTCGCTGGTTGAAGTGGATGAGGCGACGAGCATTATTCATGAAGCGGCCGGAGACGATGCCAACGTTATTCTCGGCGCTGTGATCGACGAGTCGATGACGGAAGAATTAATGGTGACCGTGATAGCGACCGGCTTTAACAGAAAGCCTTCGACCACAGCACGGCCGGCGAAAAATGTTCGCGTGCTCGATCATATTCCGACCGGAGTACAAGACTTAAAGAAGATGGATGAGCCGGCATATATTCGCAAAGGGTACCTAATTCCGACGCCAACAATGCAAGCAAACGAATCGCGTTTCTCGCAATCGACATCAGATCGGGGCGAAAGCGATAAGCCAGCGTTCTTGCGGAAGATAATGGACTGAAGTTGTTTCAGCCAAGGGCTTCTGCCAGATGTGCATTTCAGCCAGACCGACGGCTGGCGTCTTTGGCAGAGACGAGCTCAACGAGTCGACCTACGGTCTTGTAGAAGGTCGTCGACCTGTAGCTCAGTAATGAGTGATGTGCAGAAAGCGTCCCGTTTCACCAAACATGTGGGACGGGATGCTTACGTTTTTGACCCGACAATTGTGTCGCAGCTAACAATTTTAGGAATTTTCCTCTCCAGGGGTTGACAAAGCCGGTCGTAATTTGTACACTCCCTCGCAAATCACAGATCTGAGATACTCTTTTGATGGTGCCACACTTAAGTTCGACAATGCATGCCGCACAACGACTTTTCCCCACCGGTTTCCCAGGATCAATCTCTCAGCGAGAAATCGACTTCCTCTTGGTCATTGCTTAGCGTTACGGTGAAGGTAAACGTCGTCGCCTTTTCATGGGCGATGCGAACTTAAGAACAAAGGCATAAGAGCTGGGCATCTTCTCCTACTAGTAAAAAACAGAGCGGGGTACTCTCCGAATTACATCGCAGTACATGAAATTCCCGTGGTTCATCTTTAGCGAATTTATATAAATATGTCCTGTGATATTCAGAGACCATGGTTGTCGGTTTCACGGCGTATTTCCCCCCAATATTTCTGCATGGAACCTGGAACGAGAAGACATAAGAGACCTCAGTTGCAAACCACCTCTAATTTGAAAAGGGAATCATATGAAAAGTATACTACAATGTCTCAATTGGAAAAAACTCATCGCTGTTATGAGTGTGCTATTTTGGCAATCAATTATTGCTCAGACGACGTCGGGTTCAATAAACGGTACACATCAGGTGGAAGATCCTCAAATGATTCCGTCGACTCCCCCATCGCTGGTGTCTACCTCATTCCCGGCGCAGAGAATTCCTTCAGCCTCACGAAACCTCGGATCTTTCCGTTCCGGAACCGTCCAGATAGCAGTTTCGATCATTGAGAGCGAGAGTTACAATTCAGCGCAAGTGATGGACACCATGTGGGCGTTTGCTGCGCGATCGCTAGGGTACGTTCCCACCATCCGTCCCCAAACAGCCCTGGACGATACGGCGTTTTTCAGCCAGACCAATCTATTAATCATTTCTTCGGGAGTGATTGGTCTTCCGGCCAATCGCGCCAAGACAATCTTGCAGTTCATCAAAAGCGGCAAACCGGTCTATTTGCAGGGCGAGTATCTCCCCACATACTCCACCAACATGTACTTTGATGCGTTGGTTGATTCATTGGGCGGAGCATTCACTCCGGGGGGAACCGTCAGCGGGGATCTTGCCCCCATGTCGGTGACGGGGACTCTGTCAACTACGCCAAACCCCATTGATTCGCTTGCATATTTCTGGTACGGGTGCAGCGGTACCGGTGATGGCTTGACGTGCATTCCGTTCCTGAGTTACCAAAACAACAACTTCGGTTTTATTTTCACGCCGCCAAATCCTGCCCGCGGGAAGGTGATCATGACAACCGATCAGGATTGGGTATGGAATTGGAGTCTATCAGGCGGACTCCCTTTAATAGAGAACATTCTAGCCTATCTTTCGAACGCAACACAAGGTACTGCTCCCGTCATCACTGTCTCTCCCAGCTCGTTCGATGTCTCGTTGCAGCAAGGCGACAGCACTACGCGAACACTGACAATCGGGAATCTGGGCACTGCAGATTTGAAGTGGCATTTTTCAAATCTAAGCCAAACGTTGTCGGTCAATCAAGCTGAGGCGCAAATCCAAGGTGTCAAATCCGCCGCCGAGGTTCGACGCCTTGAGGAGCGTAAGGCAGAGAAACAAAAGCTCATCGAGTTGAAGAACGGTTCAACGACAGAATTAAGCACTCAAACCGTATCAATGCAACAATCGGTGCGGCGCACGCCTTCAAGTGCGCCGGGGACGTTGACTACTCTGTTTCCAAACGCGCAATTCTTCGCTCAATTCCCGGATTACTCCGGAAATATTCATCCGATGGGTATAGCATTTGACGGGACATATTATTGGGTTGTCGGGGGTGGAACGAGTAGCGGCGATGTCGCACAGTTAAACAAAGATTTTTCACTTGTGATAACCAAGAATGTAAACCTGGATTGTCGTTCCATCTTTTATAATCGTGCTGACGGCAACGTCTATATAAAAGACTGGTCTTCGAATAGCTTATACCGTTTGCACACTGCGCCGTTCGACGGAACAATTGATCTTGTTCTCAGCAATATTTTTCAAAACTCGCAGACCAAAGTTGTTATCACTGAAGACGGGCAATTTTTGTACGACCAGCTTGGGGGAAATGTCCGGAAGTATAGGTTTTCCGACGGGGCAGTCGTAAGCACATTCACGCTTGCATTGCAGCATACGCTTGATTGGCCGAGAGAAAACTTGTTGGCATTGAGCGGATCATATCTCCTGACTGTTGCCGGAGATACTGTTTACGCATACGATACGACGAGCGGGGCTTTCCTTTCATCTTCATCGTTGCCCAGTTCTTCATGGTCTGAATGGAGTATGTCTTATTCGAGCGGTCTTTTCTTTATTACGAACACGGGCGAAGATACCTGGTTCGCCTATCGCATTGATAACGGCAGCCAACTTGGATGGATGACGGCAAATCCGGATTCCGGTTTGATCTCGCCAGGTTCGAACCAAAACGTTATAATTAAGTTCATTACAAAAAATTTAACTCCGGGAAATTATTCCGACACGATACGTATCGTTAGCAACGATGCTATCAACAATCCGAAAAAAGTGCCGGCAACCTTAACGGTTCAGGGGCCAACGATTACTTCAGTTGTCCCCGACTCGGCGGCTCAAGGACAAACGCTGGCGGTAACAATTACTGGACAAAACACAAACTTCAGAGTTACACAAGGAAGCGTAACATACGATGCAAACCACGTGTGGTTTAGTCAAGGAAGCTCAACAATTAACACGTCCAGCGTTAGCGTGTCGAGCGCAACAGGTTTGACTGCGAACTTCACAATACCGAACAGTGCACCAACAGGTTTGTGGAATGTGAACGTTGAACAGCCGTTAAGCATGGGAATTGTTACGCTCAATAATGGCTTTACGGTTAACGTCGGCGGGTCGCCAATCCCAACGCCGCGAATTCTTTCCGTTCGCGATGTTCCGAACGACAACGGCAGGCAAGTCTTCGTGCGATGGAAGGTTGACCAACCTGCAGTCAGCAGCGGTATCGCGAGATTCGGCATCTGGCGAAAGGACAGCGTGTGGACGTTCCTGAAAGACTCTGTGCTGACGGTGAACGATACGGTGTATCAATTTGTCGCTCCTACGATTTATGATTCAACAAAAGTAAGCGGCATGTGGTACAGCGTCTTCCGCATCTCAGCGCATAACGTCAATCCCGCGATATTCACCATGTCGCAGCCGGACAGCGGCTACTCCCTTGATAACCTTGTGCCAAGCGTTCCGAAAGGCGTGAAAGGCTCGGTCGAAAGCGGCGGAACAATCGCGTTTCTCCAATGGAACAAAGTCCCGGAAAAAGACCTACGCTACTACGCCGTCTATCGTTCCGAAACAGCGGGCTTTACTCAAGTTGATTCAACGACATTTGTCGGCGCGTCGGCTGATACCACATACCGCGATACGACAGTTGTGTACGGACAGAAATACTATTATCGCATCGTTGCGTTTGATTGGTCGGGCAATCGAAGCGACCCGAGCGATCAATTTACGATAAGTATCTTGTCTGTTGCACGGTACGGAACAGAAATTCCGAAAGAATTCTCGCTTGCGCAGAATTATCCGAACCCATTCAACCCCTCAACTATCATCCGCTACGGAGTTCCGACACGAAGTCAAGTGAAGGTCGATATATATAACTCCATCGGACAACGCGTTGCAACATTATTGGATGATGAAAGAGATGCGGGATATTATGAAGTTGAATGGCGTGCGGCGGTTGCTTCCGGTATTTACATCTATCGCATTGAAGCAATCGCGTCGGATAACCCGAACAATGCGTTTGTGCAGGTGAAGAAGATGGTGTTGGTGCGGTGACAAACTGAGATAAATATTGTCAGGTAGACGAGCCGACACTATGGGCGAGAACAAAGCGCTACATAGTGTCGGCTTTTTTTATTATCATCGTGTGTATGAGTAATAAACCTTCATCCACGCATTCGTTTAGTGCGATCCTTCTTGGGATACCCGCATTCGCCGTTCCGCTGTTTCTTCTCGACGCGACAATTGACCCCGCCCTAACCCCTCGCTTTGCCTTGCTTTCGGTCGCTCTCCTATTTGTTGTTGTATTCGGCTACAAAGATTTTCAGGCCGCAACAGCAAATGGACAGCTGGGATTTTTAAGAAGAACAATTCTATTACCATTTTTGGTGTATCTTCTCTGTACCATCCTCTCCCTTACACGAGCAGTAAATGTATCGGAAGGAATTTTTGAAGTGCTTAAGACGCTCTTGTTCCTGATTTTTCTTCTCGTTGCGACCTTTATTATTCGCACACAACGCGCGAGTCTTGCAGTGCTGACGAAAGGTGTCTCGCTTCTCGCCATTGTTGTTTCGGTCATCGGCATCAGCCAGCACTATCATCTCGGTTTTGAATGGATACCCGGTCCCGCCGATGCACAACCGTTTTCAACCTTTGCAAACAAAAATCTCTTCTCATCGTTTTTATTTCTTACGCTTCCGTTTGTTTTGTTCGGCTTCTTCACGTTCAACGCGAGATGGCACATCACCGCTGGAATATCATTCACTCTTGCTCTGTACGCAATTCTTGTCGCACAGACAAGAGCAGTCTGGGTGGCAATGGTTCTTTCGTCCGCTCTCATTATCGTGGCAGCAGTGCTATATTTTTCCCAAAAGAGACTGCGATTCAGTATCGAGAGTCTTCACATTCACGAACTGCGGATACTTCAATTCTGTGCGTTGGTAGGTGCTGTGATTGCGCTGAATTTTCTCCAGCCGCTTCTTTTTAGATCTTCTACAACATCAGATATTTCGACAGTCGAGAAAGCTGCATCAATTTTTGACCCGCAAAACAGCTCTCGTAACGAACGCATAACCCTGTGGAAAAAAAGTCTACTCATCATTAAGGATTACCCCTTGCTGGGCGTGGGCGCGGGCAATTGGAAAATCGTCTTCCCAAAATATGGTTTGGTGGGCACGAGAATGGAAATGGGAACGGTGCATTTCCCGCAACCGCATAATGATTTTCTCTGGGTCGCATCGGAGACGGGTATTATTGGATTGGCTGCTTACGTTGCGATTTTCTTACTCGCGATATATTATTGTGCGAAAATTGTCACCACGTCCGACAATCTCCACGATCAAATCCTTTCGCTTGCAATGGCTTTCGGAATAATCGGCTACATGACAATTTCGTTTTTTGATTTTCCCAAAGAGAGAATAGAGCATTTGGTTTATGTTGCGTTGATCCTTTCCACAATTCTTGCAATGTACGACAAGTTATTTCCTTTGCAGATGAAACTTCCGGGGAGGGTAGTTCGGGGTTTGTGTGGAATAATAGTCTTTTTGCTGTTTTTTTCCACGGTTGTCGGCCTTATCCGGATGCACGCCGAGATGCACACGCGCAGAGCATTGGCTGCGAGACAAGCGTCGGAGTGGGACGGCGTCATTCAGGAAATTGATGAAGCGTACTCCTACTATGCGGTATTAGACCCGATGGTAACGCCGTTGCCGTGGTACAGAGGCGTCGCATATTTTTCGAAGAATAATACTGTGGAAGCGCTGAAAGATTTTACAGAAGCATACGCTATCCATCCGCATCATATTCACGTGCTGAACAACCTTGGTTCGTGCTATGAAAGGCTTGGCGACCACTCCAAAGCAATTGAGTTCTACATCAAAGCTCTCGCCATCTCTCCGCGCTTCGAAGAATCGCTACTGAATCTAACCGCGGTATACTTCAATGTCGGAAAATACGAAGAAGCATATCAAACAATTCTGCAATGCAGCGACAGCAAAGATCCAAGAGCAATGATGTTTCTTGCTGCCGTCAAAGGTAAGCTCAATATCCGGTAGCGCGACAACGATCGCTGGAGTTCCTTTCTCCTTGCTTCTCCCTCGTCTTTTCCCTAAATTTTTGCATGAAAAAAATCATCCTTGGCGCCCTCTGCGTTTTGTCCCAATGGGATCCCTTCGGGAGCGGTTCATTCCTGCATGCGCAGCCCAAGCGAATCGAATCGCAATTCCGGATCGCGCGGCTCAAGTATGCCGGCGGCGGCGATTGGTATAACGACCCATCTGCGGAAGTCAATCTGCTGAAGTTTGCACAGCAATCTGCCGGCATCGATGTGGACCCTCAGTACGAATTTACAGAAATCTCAGACGACAAATTCTTTTCCTATCCGTTTGTGTTTATGACGGGACATGGCAATATCAATTTTTCCGACTATGAGGTGAGGAGGCTCCGTTCCTATCTTGAGCGCGGTGGTTTTCTCTATGCCGATGATGATTACGGCATGGACAAGCCGTTTCACCGCGAGATCAAGAAAGTATTTCCCGAAGAACAGATTGTCGAATTACCCTTTGCATACGGATTGTATCATTGTGTATTCGATTTTCCGAATGGCGTTCCAAAAACACATGAACACGACGGCAAACCGCCGCAAGGATTCGGGATTTTTCACAAGGGGCGCCTTGTCGTCTATTATACGTATGAGTCGAACCCAAGCGACGGTTGGGCAGACCCTGAAGCTCACAAAGACCCGGACGAAAAACGTCAGGAAGCCCTTCGATTCGGGACGAACATTCTTTTCTGGGCGCTGACGCGGTAGTGTAACGGAAGAAGGAGATAAGAAGTAAGACGTGAGAAGTAAGACGTAAGAGGTAAGACATGTGGGGTAAGATGTAGGGGATAAGTAGCGCAACAATAAACCCCGAAATAATTTTCCACAAATTGAGTTGAATGGCTAACGATTCACCACATAGCACGCCGATCTACGACGAAATGCTGCTTCGGCTCTCGATTGCACGTTCGCGACTCTATAAAGAGAGAATTCTGCGTGGAGGCGTCATGTCAGCGACCGCGATCGTTGCATTGTCGACCTTTTCATCGATCATTGAGGCTCTATTCAACAGCGGGGTGGGATTTCGCACTTTCTACTTTGCTGTCGCCGCCCTGAGTATAATCGTCTTCAGTGCCTGGTCCATTGTCGCGCCGGCGTTGCGCTGGAAAAGAATACTTCAGAGTATTTCGGAGAAGGAAATTGCCGAGCGCGTGGGGGAAAAATTTCCGGAGATTAGAGATCGCTTGCGGAACATTCTCGAGATTTTTGAAGAACAGAACTCGTCACTCATCGATGGCCAGAGGTTTCGTCCAATCTATTCTCGAGAGCTTGTCGATGCGTCGTTCAGTGATTTGAAGAAAGCTGCCTCAAATTTCAATTTTTCTGATATTGTCTCATTTGCAGCTCTTCGGAGGGCTCGAAAGTATTTTCTGCTCGTTGCTGGCTCAGCATTTCTTATGTTTATCATTCCCCAATTTGAGTTGCCGTTCGCTGCATATCGCCTTACTCATTTTCGCACGGATTTTCGCACGCCGGACGCTTTTGCATTCATCGTCCACCCAGGCAATGCGGAAATCGTGAAGGGCGAATCGGTGCCGATATCAGTTTCGCTTCTTCCGAATGCCGGAACGGTGAATCATCTTCGCGCCGCACTTCCGAAAACAATTATGATCATGTTCAGGCAAACGGGAGTCAGTTCGAGTGAACAAATTGAAGTGAAGCCCGACTCAATGGGTCAATTCCGTACCTCGATCCCATCACTCAAACGGTCGGTCGAATATTTTGCGGAAGCGGAGGGCATCCGGAGTTCAACATATGCTATTACCGTCATCGATAGGCCCGTTATTCGCTCCCTCAAAGTTCGTCTTACGCCTCCCGCATATTCGCATCTCCAAGAGCAACTTCTTGATGAGAACTTCGGCGACGTTCTTGCCCTCCCGGGAACGTTAGTGAGGTGGCAGATCTCTTCCAGCAAAGATTTGCGGCGGGCACAAATCATGTTTAATGATGGGAAGAAAATTTCCCTGACTCGGCATGAATCGCGCGTGCAGGGAAATACGTATTCGGCAGAGCTCGCAATTCATACCCGGGCGACATATCACGTTGAGGTTGAGGATATGGATGGTTTCGCCAACCTGAATCCCATCGAATACAAACTCGAGATCATGATCGATGAAACACCGGCCGTTGCCATTGTCTATCCGGGCAAAAACATCGACATCGCAAATGAAATGCAGCTACCGCTCAGACTAAAAATCCACGACGACTACGGATTCACCTCAGTGAAGATCGCTTACCGTCTTGTCCATTCACGGTATGAAAAGCCTGTGGAGACTTTCACATTTATCGCCATCCCAATCTCTCAGGAAATGAGGAACTCATCTGACGCCAACGTTGACTTCCTCTGGGATGTTTCGCCGCTCGGATTGGTTCCCGAAGATGTCATCGAATATCATGCCGAAGTGTTTGACAACGATAACGTCTCGGGACCGAAAAAGGGGATGAGCGAATCGTATCTGTTGCGCCTCCCTTCGCTGGAAGAAGTATTCGCCGACGCAGACAAGAATCACGAAGACGCCATTGAGAGGCTGGACAAATCGCTGGAAGAAGCCGAAGACTTGAAGAAGAATCTCGATGAAGTATCGCAAGAGATGAAAAAAAATAGACCGCTTGATTGGCAGCAACAGAAAAAGGCCGAGGAGACACTTAAACGCTACGAAGAGCTCACGAAAAAGATTGACGACGTAGGCAAGTCCGTGGACGCGATGGCGCAAGAGATGCAAAAGAATAATATTCTCTCGAGCGAGACTGTGCAAAAATACATGGAGCTCCAGCGGTTGTTGCAGCAAATCAACTCGCCCGAATTCCAGGAAGCAATGAAGAAAATGCAACAGGCGATGCAGAACGTCTCGCCCGACCAGCTGCGACAAGCAATGCAGCAAGTCCAATTCTCCGAAGAAGCGTTTCGTCAAAGCATCGAAAGGACGATGGAATTGCTTAAAAGGATACAGGTCGAGCAAAAGATGGATGAGTTGGTAAAGCGTTCGAATGAACTTCAACAACAGCAGGAGAAACTGCAGAATGAAACGTCCACTGCAAATCTTTCCGACGCAAAGAACCCGGAAGAGCTTGCGCGAAAACAGGACGACATCAACAAACAACTGAACGAGCTGCAAAAGCGAATCGAAGAATTACGGAAAAAAATGGCTGAATTTCCGAAAGACATGCCTATGAAGGAACTCGACAAGGCAGAACAGGCGGCTCATGACAGCACGATGGAACAATCGATGCAACAAAGTTCGCAGCAACTTCGCCAGTCGCAGCGTCAGCAAGCGGCCCAGTCGCAGCAGAAAGCAAGTAAGGGAATGCAGCAATTGTCTCAACGGCTTTCGGAAATGGAGCAGCAATTGCTGAACAGCGAGATGGCGGAGACGATGAACACACTCCGTAAGGCGATGAAGGACCTTTTGGAAATTTCGCAGCGTGAAGAAGATTTAAAGAACCAATCGCAATCTCTGGACCCCAACTCTCAACAATTTCGGGAAAACGCGCAGCAACAATTGAACCTTCAGAGCGATCTTGCGAACGTTACGAACAATCTCGTGGAACTCAGCCAGAAATCTTTTGCGGTTACGCCGGAGATGGGGAGGGCGATCGGAAAAGCGATGGGGAACATGGCACAAGCGATGAATGGACTGGAGCAGCGCAATGGCCAACAGGCAAGCGGGCAGCAGGGAGAAGCAATGGCAGCATTGAATAATGCCGCTTCCCTTGTGCAGTCGTCAATGGATGCGATGCAGGAAGGGGGTCAGGGAGGCGGCGCCGGCTCGCTCTTGCAGCAACTTCGGCGCATGGCGGGACAACAGCAGAGCATCAATATGCAGACAGAACGACTCTCGCAAGGCAACGGGTTGAGTCAACAGCAACTGCAGGAAATTGGACGACTGGCAAAACAGCAAGAAGCCGTTCAGAAGTCGCTGGAGGAACTTAACAAAGAAGCGCAAGGAGGCCAGGATCGAAACAGAATTCTGGGCGACCTTCAGAAAATCGCCGATGAGATGAAAGAAGTCGTCGAGAACCTGCAGCAAAACAACATCAACCCGAACACCATCCAGCAACAGCAGAGAATATTATCCAGACTGCTCGATGCACAAACATCGATGCGAGAGCGGGATTTCGAGCAGCGCCGGAAGTCGTTGACCGGCACAACACAGATGCGCCGCAGTCCGGCGGATATTCAGAAAGACCCCGGGCTGGATCAAGTTCGGCGCGACCTGCTCAAGGCAGCAGAAGAAGGCTACTCAAAAGATTATCAGGACTTGATCCGGAAGTATTATGATGTGTTGAATAAGACTCAGGGGAAATGAACCTTCGAGCAATGAACAATGAGCAATGATTAATGATTAATGATCAATGATTAATGAGCAATGACTTATCAGAAGCCTTGAGTTGAACCTCATCCCTCATCCTTCATCCCTCATCCTGTTTCCATTCTGACGAATATAACCGGCCACTTTTTACCCGCAGCTCGTATGTTTTCATTGCCTCTCAGAACGCTTTTCAATATCTTCATAGCAATTCAAATCTGTTGTCATGTCCCTCATCCGCGCATACGTTCGCCTTCGTCGTTCCGTCGGTTGGATTGACCCGTTAGTCTTCCTCGCGCTCGGCGCATTGTTGTATGGCCTTGTCGGCGTGGGGAAAGAATGGCAGAGCGTCTTGCGTCCGAAAGTGGAGATTGACCTTTCTCCCTGGGCATTGCCGAAGTACACGTTCTTCTCCCTCGTGCGGGGTTTTGTCGCCTACGCCATCTCTCTTGTTTTCACAATTGTGTACGGTTACGTTGCCGCATACAACAAAAAAGCAGAGAAGGTAATGATTCCGCTCCTCGACATTCTCCAAAGTATTCCGGTTCTGGGCTTTCTGCCGACTCTCGTGCTTGCTCTTGTGGCGGTGTTTCCCCGATCGAATATCGGACTGGAGCTTGCCGCTGTCATCATGATCTTCACCGGACAAGTATGGAACATGACGTTTAGCTTTTACAACTCACTCCGGTCAATTCCTACCGAACTTCGTGAGACCGCGCGCGTTTACAAACTCGGCTGGTGGAGGCAGTTTACGAAATTGGAATTGCCGTACGCTGCGATCGGGCTGGTCTGGAACAGTATGATGTCGATGGCGGGCGGTTGGTTCTTTCTAACCATCAGCGAAGCGTTCGTTCTTGGCACAAAGGAGTTTCGTTTGCCCGGGATCGGCTCGTATATGAGCGTCGCAATCTCCCAGGGAAATGTGCCTGCGATGGTGTACGCGATTATTGCCATGACGACGATGATAATTGTTGTCGACCAGTTCTTCTGGCGGCCTATTGTTGCATGGGCCCAGAAATATAAATTCGAAGATACCGAAGCATCGGAATCACCAAAATCGTTTGTCCTCGATTTGCTGCACCAATCGCGCTTTTTGAAACTCGTGCGCGAAGACGTTTGGCAGCCAATGTATTCTTCGTTATCGACGAGGGTAGCAAACGGCGTCGTGGCCATCGAAAAGCAGGAGAGGACCCTCCCGCCATTCATCGGGAAATTCTTCAAGACGCTTTCGGGATGGGTCTTGATGGTTGCCATCATTACGGTGATCCTGTTTGGCGCATGGAAGTTGTTCACGCTTCTTTTTGTCATCAATGGCAGCGAGTGGCTCTCTATATTCTTGCATCTTTTGTTCACATTTGCGCGTGTTCTCGCCGCCGTAGTGCTGGGGACCTTGGTGATGATTCCTATCGGCGTCGCGATTGGATTGAATCCGAAATTATCCCGGGTCCTACAACCGGTCGTTCAAGTGTGCGCATCGTTTCCCGCGCCGATGCTTTTTCCATTGGTGATACTCGTTCTCTCCAGAGCCGGCATCGGAATTGAACTTGGCGCCGTTGTGCTGATGCTGCTCGGAACACAGTGGTATATTCTCTTCAACGTGATCGCCGGAGCGATGGCAATTCCGCAGGATCTCCGAGAAGTGGGAAACGTTTCTCGATTGACGCAATGGCAAACGTGGAAACGCCTCATTCTGCCGGGAATCTTTCCAAGTTTGGTCACCGGCTGGGTAACGGCGACCGGCGGGGCATGGAACGCCAGCATCGTTGCTGAATATGTTCACTTTGGAGATCGGGTTCTCATAGCGACGGGTCTTGGTTCGACGATCACGAATGCATCGGACACGGGAAATTTTGGCGTGCTTACGGCGAGCGTTCTTGTCATGGCAGGGACGGTCGTCATGGTCAACAAGAACTTCTGGAAGAAATTGTATCATATCGCAGAAACCCAATTCAGCCTTAACAAATGAACACAAACAACACTCCGATTGCAGAGTTGAACAACATCTGCAAACAATTCAGACTTCCCACAGGGGCAGAAATAAAAGTGCTGGAAAATATTTCGCTCCAGATCCGGTCCGGTGAGATTGTTGCGCTGCTCGGGCCGTCGGGAAGCGGCAAGTCGACGCTCATGCGAATTCTCACCGGGCTCATTGCGCCGACCACGGGAGAAGTGCTGGCATATGGAAAACCGTTGCCCGGATTTCATCCGCGCGCGTCGATTGTTTTTCAGAATTTTGCCCTCTATCCATGGCTGACCGTCTACGAGAATATTGCCATGGGCCTCGAGTGGCTTAAGCTTCCGGACGATGAAGTGCGCAAGCGCGTCCGGCAAGCAGTGGATAAGGTTGGTCTGGAAGGATTTGAGGAAGCGTATCCGAAAGAGCTTTCCGGCGGGATGAAACAGCGTGTCGGCATTGCACGTGCAATCGTCGTGCAGCCGGAACTTCTCTGCATGGATGAACCGTTCAGTGCGCTCGATGTGCTGACCGCCGAGAACCTCCGTGCAGAAGTGCTTAGTTTATGGCTGGACCACAAAGTAGAAATAACGAGTGTTCTATTTGTCACGCATGATATTCGCGAGGCGGTTTTTCTCGCGAACCGCATTGTTGTCCTTGGCAGCAATCCCGGATCGATCCGAATCATTCTACAAAATGACATGCCGCACCCGCGCGAGATGCGATCGCCGGCATTTCTCGCAATGATCGACCGTATCCACGACATCATCACCAACGCTATTATTCCCGACGAAATTGCCGCCGTGACTCCGACGGCGGTTCAACGACACATCGAACCGCTGCCATATGTCTCGCCAGGTGAAATTCTTGGTTTATTGGAAATTCTTGACGACCAGAACGGGTCGATCGACATGTTTGAGCTCGCTCAAAAGATTGGAAAGGATTTCGGTTCGACGATTTCCGTTGCGAAGGCAGCCGAGCTTCTGGATTTCGTCGACACGCCGAAACATAACGTCATATTCACCGACATCGGGAAGAAATTTCTTGCGAGTGATATGAATGAGAGGAAAATACTCTTCAAACGACAACTCCTCTCTCTCCGGCTGTATGTCGTTATTTCCGGAATGCTGCAGAAAAGCGCCAGGCTGAACCTCGATGAAGAAATCATTCTCGAACAACTCGCGATCGTTTTCCCGGATGAAGATGTCGAGAAGCTCTTTGACACGATGGTCGGCTGGGCTCGGTACGGTGAGCTGTTCGGGTATAATGCAGATGACAAAGTGCTGTATCTCGACACGGGACAGGAAACAGCGGGGTGAGGAAGTAGCAGCGCACAACGCGTTTGTTCCCACGCAGATAGAGTGTGGGAAAACTCTTTTATAGTGTCATCCCCGAAGACACGACAAAAGAGCCATTTGAAACATTCATCAATCCGTTACATCGCTTAATCAGACATTAGGAGCTCAGTGGCAGACAACAAAATCATCTTCTCAATGGTCGGCGTAGGCAAGATCCACACGCCGAACAAACAAGTGCTTAAAGACATCTATCTTTCGTTCTTCTATGGTGCGAAAATCGGCGTGCTGGGTCTGAATGGCGCCGGCAAGAGCACCCTTCTCCGCATTATCGCGGGGATTGATAAAGAGTACGTCGGCGAAATTACGATGCAGAAAGGCATTACGTTCGGCTATCTTCCACAAGAACCGGAATTGGACTCGACCAAAACTGTAAAAGACATCGTCGAGCAAGGCGTGCATGAAATCATTTCACTCCTTAAAGAGTACGAAGCTGTGACAGCGAAGTTTGCCGAACCCGACGCCGATTTTGATAAGCTTCTTGAGAAACAAGGAAACCTGCAGGAAAAAATTGACCACATCAATGCATGGGACATTGACAGCAAGCTGGATCAAGCCATGGACGCTTTGCGGTGTCCTCCTGGCGATACGCCCGTAAAGGTTCTATCGGGCGGTGAGCGGAGGCGCGTTGCATTGTGCCGCCTTCTTCTCCAAGAGCCGGACGTACTCTTGCTCGACGAGCCGACAAATCATCTCGACGCGGAATCTGTCGCGTGGCTTGAGCATCATCTGGCGCAGTACAAGGGGACCGTTCTTGCAGTCACGCACGACAGATATTTTCTCGACAACGTCGCCGGATGGATTTTGGAATTGGATCGCGGCGAGGGAATTCCATTCAAGGGAAATTACTCCTCATGGCTCGAACAAAAGCATCAGAGGCTTGCAGTGGAAGAAAAACAGGAATCAAAGCGGCAGAAAGCGCTGGCGGAAGAGCTGGAGTGGGTTCGGATGAATCCGAAAGGGCGTCACGCAAAGAGCAAAGCGCGCATCGACGCGTACGAAAAAATGCTTGCGGGTGAGTCTGAGAAAAGGGGCGAAGAGATGGAAATCTACATTCCTGCAGGACCCCGGCTCGGCGATGTGGCCATCGAAGCGCATCATGTCGCGAAAGCATACGGCGATACCATTTTATGCGAGGACATGAACTTTGTCCTGCCGCACGGAGGGATTATTGGCGTCATCGGAGCGAACGGCGCGGGCAAGACGACACTGTTTCGCATGATCACGGGACAAGAGAAACCAGACAGCGGCGATTTCAAAATCGGAGAAAAGGTGAAGCTCGCGTACGTGGACCAGAGCCGCCCGCTCGACCCGGCAAAAACAATCTGGCAGGAAATCTCGGGAGGCGAAGATCTTCTGAAATTAGGAAATCGGGAAGTGAACTCGCGCGCATACGTTGCGCGATTTAATTTCAGCGGCGGCGATCAGCAAAAAAGGACGGGGGATCTCTCAGGCGGTGAGCGCAACCGTGTCCATCTTGCGAAAATATTGAAAGAAGGAGCCAACGTGTTCCTGCTCGACGAGCCGACAAACGACCTTGACGTAAATACTCTTCGCGCTTTGGAAGAAGCGCTCATGAATTTTGCCGGATGCGCTGTCGTTATTTCGCATGATCGGTGGTTTCTCGATCGCATTGCAACTCATATCCTTGCGTTTGAAGGGGAGAGCAAAGTGATCTGGTTCGACGGCAATTATTCAGAGTATGAAGAGAACAGAAAGAAACGGCTCGGCATTGCCGCCGACCAACCGCACCGGATCAAATACAAGAAATTGATGAGGGGATAATGAGCAATGACCAATGATCAATGAACTCCTTGGCGCGAGGCGAAGAACGACGAACCAAGCAATAAGTACCACGAACAACAAACTATGGACTATGGACCTCGGACCCAGGACTACGGACCATGGACTCTGGACCACACTTGACAATGACCGGCCATATCTCTATAATTGTTCCGTCCAAGAGCCATAATCCGAATTTTCCACCTTACAAACAGGAGGAAGTATGAAGAAAATCTTGATCGGTTTTGCCGCAGTATTTGTCACGCTGGAGGTGTTGGATGCCATTATTCATGCTGGCATCTTGGCGAGCACTTATACGGCAATGCAGCATACATGGCGTCCAGATATGATGAACAAAATCTGGATTCTCCATTTTGTTAAAATCGTGACGGCGTTTTTCTTCGCCCTTATTTTCTCGAAGGGATATGAAAACAAGGGAATCATGGAAGGTGTGCGGTACGGTTTTTATGTTGGAATGATCGTAAGCTCAGGATTTGCGTTCGGATCTTACGCCAGCTTCCCTGTTCACTATCAACTTGCTCTGCAGTGGTTCTTCTACTCACTCGTCGAGTACATTATCGCGGGAGTTGTTATCGCGCTCGTCTTCGGTCAGAAGAAAGAGGCTGCTCCCCAGGCATAATAGTCGCCGCGAACCCCGATTTCGAAAAGGAGTCGGGGTTCTCTTTTTCCCGGCATTCCCTCGTAATGTCTGCGTCGCGAACAAGTATTGACAACCCCCCATCCTGCCCGATTGCCAATTTACGAAAATGTGATGCAGAGCCTTGGATTAGCTTTTTCCTGTGTGTATATTATTATTATGGGCGGCCTGGCGGGAAGTTGACCGACACGCCTACCCATTGCCCGAATTCCATATCGCAGTCCCAAACCGAACTTAATTCTCTTTTTTTCTAAACATTCATTGAGGTCATCATGGTCATGAAAAAATCTCTTACGATGGCGTTAACCGTTGTTGTGGCAAGCGCGATGTTGTTGGTGACAAGTTGCAACAAGTCTGATAATCCGACCGGCCCTGGAAACACCACAGGTGGATTAACTGCGACTCCGACATCGGTCTCATTGCTTGTTAATCTAAAGAATTCCTCGATGCTTGCATCGGGGTCATAAAGTACGATCGGATTTTTTATTCAACCAAGATACCTCGACGCTTGCGTCGAGGAGATTC
>JAGVPT010000022.1 GCA_020052095.1 Bacteroidota bacterium
ATTCGTAAACGGAGACAATTGAATTGATGAATTTGAGAGAAATATTCCCCACTGAAAATTCTTGAGCGTGCTTTTGACACAGTCTCGATCCCTTTGGGATAGGATGCGTCGAAGGATGATCAAAATATCCTTTCTGCGCCTTGCTCAGCATGAACATTTCTCAGTCTTTGCGTAACTTCAGTTCCTAATTAATAACTCAACCTATTTTCTTCCGCTTATTGAGATATTGGAACAGCGCAGTGTCAAACGGCATCGTTGTGTCGAGAAGGACATAATCGATGTTATTCTCTCGGCATTCGCGCTTGTACCGTTCAAGAAATGCGTGCATTTCGCGCTGGTATGCCTGCTGGATATGATACGGTTGTGCCATCATTTCTTCAGTCGTCTCGAGATCTTTGAACACGGCGTCGCCGCCGAATGCAAACGACCTCTCCAGGGGGTCGAGAATCTGCATCACCAATACGTCGTGGTGGTTGTGGCGGAAATGTTTCAACGCTGCGATCACTTTCGAGGGATCGTCGAACAAATCACTGAGAATAATGATAAGTCCCCTTCTCGTGATTCGTTCCGCCATCTGATGCAGTGAGCGCGCTGTGCCCGTGGTGTTTCCTGCCGACAACTTTTCAAGCTCAACAAGAATCCTGCGCAGGTACGCTTTCGTCGCATGCGGAGGAAGCGTCAAGCGGACGTCGGCGTCATAGACCGTCAACCCAACTGCATCGCGCTGCTGCACCATCAAATACGAAAGCGCTGCCGCTACAAACGATGCGTACTCCAATTTTGAAATTCTCTTTTCTTTTTTATGATCGGACGAATCCGACGAGAACGACATTGAAGCGCTGGCATCGAGGATGATGTACGATTTAAGATTCGTCTCCTCTTCGTACTGCTTGATGTAATAGCGGTCAGTCTTTCCGTATAC
Source organism: Bacteroidota bacterium (assembly GCA_020052095.1). Taxonomy (GTDB): domain Bacteria; phylum Bacteroidota; class Ignavibacteria; order UBA10030; family UBA8401; genus JAGVPT01. The sequence continues at coordinate 923 of JAGVPT010000022.1, forward strand.
CTTCCAATCGACACGGCGAATTTCGTCGCCCGGCATGTACTGACGGTGCTCCGCAAACTCAACGCTGAAACCATGGTACGGACTTTTGTGCATCCCGGTAATGAACCCTTCAACCACCATGCGCGCGCGAAGCTCCATGTTTGCAAGTTTCGATACAACGTCGGGTTGCAGATATTTAAGCGCCTCTTCCATCCTTCGGCAATCTACTTTTTCTTTGGGGACTTCGATTTTCCCCCTTTTGCAGCCACGTCTTTATTTGTTCCAACAATTTCGTCCGGACTTTTTCCGAGATTCTCTAATTCGAATTTTGCCGAGGAAGCGAGATCATGATTCGGAAATTTTGTTACGAACTCCTGGTACGCAATCCTGGCGCTGTCGATCATTTGAAGATTGTTATTGTAGATGAATCCGATGATGAAGATTGCGACCGGAGTCGAATTTAAGTCGGAATATTTTTTCACGAACGCCTGGTAGTAATTGATCGCGGTATGATAATCGTGTTTGCCGTTCTGATATGTCTCACCGAGCAAATACAACGCGGCGGACGCCTTTTGTCCATTCGGATATTCCCGGACGATCATCTGGCACACCTGAATTGTCGAATCGAAATTACCGGTTGCACGGGATTGCTCTACCTTTTGCCAGAGTTCATCGTCTGTCATTTTCGAACAGCCGAATAAGAAAAGAGAAGAACAGACAATGAACGACACCATCAACTTCATATTCACTCCTAAATTGTACATGTGTAAGAAATTCTAGCCGTTTCTTCGCATGACGGCGGCAAAGAAGCCATCTGTTCCGTGAACGTGCGGCGACAAGTGAAAATACTTCTCCTTCGTCAACGATTCAAGCTCATAGCGCTTTAAGATCGTCGAAGGCTCCATGATTTCAAACTCAGGGTGACCGGCTAAGAAATTTTCGACAACATCGTCATTCTCGGACTTCATCATTGTGCAGGTGGCGTAGACGAGCCGTCCGTTCAGTTTTACGCATGCTGCGTATTGGTGAAGTATGGCGGATTGCTTCGCGTTCAGTTCCGCGACAGTCTCGGGGGTGACGCTCCATTTCATACCCGGGTTGCGCCGGATGGTGCCGAGTCCGCTGCACGGCACATCGACGAGAACGTTGTCCGCTGAATTGATGAGGTCCGCCGGGACAGTCTGTTCTTCAACGGCGCGGACCCGAATTGTATCTACACCGCTGCGACGAATCCGTTTCCGCAAACCTTCGAGACGGTGGGTATTGGTATCGAGCGCATGAATGACGCCTCGATTCTTCATCAAGGCAGCGAGCGCAAGGGACTTGCCGCCCCCTCCGGCGCATGCGTCGACGACCTTCGACGTGGGTTTTGGATCAACCAATAACGAGATGAGCTGACTCCCTTCATCCTGCACTTCAAAAAAGCCATCCTGAAAGATCTTGAGTTGAAAGATGTTCATCCTCTTTTTCACATTCAAACCGAACGGTGAGAGTTTGGTCCGCTCGCTCTGAATGTTTTCTCTTTCAAGCGCCCTCTGGCAGTCCTCAACAGTTGTCTTCAACGTGTTCACGCGGAGCGTGAGGGGCGCAGGCTGATTCAGCGATTCGCAGAGCTTCACCGTTTCGTCTGTGCCGTAGCATTGGAGCCACTGCTCGACCATCCAGACGGGAAAGGAGTATTCGATGGAAAGCCTCTCCGCGCTCTTGAGGATTGCACCAGGCCCGTTCTGAAACTCCGTATTTATCGTCACGACATCATTCAGGAGAGAAGCAAGATCGGGCTCACCTTCAACCTTGACCTCCTCAATCAGCTTTCCAATCTCTTCGTTCCCAATGATCACGAGATAAACAAGGCATGTAAGATAGGACCTTTTCTCCGGCATCAAGCGCGCGAATTTTTCTTTCGTTGATTGCAAGAGCCACTCAACCCGCTTTTTATGGCGTAGCATTCCATAGACCGTCTCAGCGATGAATCGCCGGTCGTGTGAACCAAGGTACTTGTGCGAACGAAAAAACGTGTCAATGAGGCTATCAGCTGGGTGTGTTTCGCGAAGGACAAGGTCATACACTTCGGCAGCATGACCGATAAGAGAGGATTTTTTCACAGACTACACTTCGACATCATCAGAGTTCATTTCAGAGGTCCGGTACGCGCGCGCCATCCGGGGCGTATTGTAGGCAATCGCGGGAATGCCTTTGTTGTTCAGAACAATGACACCGCCGAATCCTTCCGCTTTTTTTTCCAGTCGTTGAATCGACTGCTGGGCTCCGATAACAGCGTCGCCACCATTGTGCTCCAGCATGTCTATAACAGTTTTGGCGAGAACGACCTTGATAATCGCTTCTCCCCAGCCCGTGCACGACGCGCCCCCGATGGAACTGTCGGCATACGTGCCACAGCCGATAAGGGGCGAATCGCCGACTCTCCCGGGATATTTGTTCGGAGTGCCCCCGGTTGACGTTCCGGAAACCACAACGCCGTTCTTATCAAGCGCGACAGCACCGACCGTGTCGTGCGGCGTTTTTTTTCTGAAGGCATCTTTCGTGGAGAATTTTTGCTTGCTCTGAAGTTGACGCCACCGTTCCAATTCTCTCCCAACCAACAACTCATCATTCTTGCATTGTAGGATGCCGTGTTCTCTCCCAAACCTGACGGCGCCCATACCAGCGAGGAGAATATGCTCGCTTTTATCCATAATAATGCGCGCAAGGGAAATCGGATAGCGAATATTTTGCACGGCAGCGATCGCACCGGCGCGAAAGGTGGTCCCATTCATAATGCTGGCGTCGAGTTCAATCTCTCCGACGGCGTTAACAAACGAACCCCGCCCTGCGTCGAACGTCGGATCGTCTTCCATATAGTTGACTGCTTTTTCGACCGCATCAACAGCGCTGCCGCCTTCAGAAAGAATTTTCCACCCGATTGCCAGCGCCTTTCTAACGCCGTTTCGATGAGCTTCGACCAAATCATCGGGGATATCCCACGCACCGCCATGAACGATAAAAGAGATCATCCCATTACTCCAAAGACTGAGCCAGACAGAAAGAGTAGTCCGCACGGCTTAGTCATATCCACAGTTCCGATTTTTTGTGACAGAACGGAATGCATATGATGATAAAATAGAGAAATTGGGGTGGAATTGCAAGGAACGATCTCTTTAGGCTGGGTCTCACTTTGAGTAGGCTTATCCACTCCCTTCTTTCTCTGATGCCAGAGAAAGAGTAGAAGCTCAGCCAAAGGCTGATGAGCCTCCGGCTCAAAAGAGAGCTTTTCGGAATCGTCCCAAAGGGATCCCTTCGGGAGAACCCTTGCGATGCTTCCCCACGCACTTGCCAAAGAAAACGGCTCGCACACGCCACCCCTCATGCCAGCCGTTTTCTTAACGCACGCATCGCCCCTTCGCACTTTGCCGCCGATTCCGGGCCCCTCGACACAGCCTTTATCGGATCAAGTCGAAATCGTTGGGTGCGCGGGAGGGAGGGATTCAATGGAAGGGTTTCAATTTCGGTGCTCCACACCGTTTACCGAATCTTGCATCTCTTGGCACACCGAAATTGTCGGCACGTGCGGCTGGGATTGAATCCGTGCGTTACGATTTCGACAGATTTCTTTGGTTACTTTCTTCCTCGGAAAGAAAGTAACAACATTTGTAAGAACTCTCGGGGACTAACAACCAGACATACTCTGGCCAAGAAAAGAAACACAATACTTGCTAGTGAGGAAGGGGCCCAAGTCCAGTCCGTATCCATCGTAGGCCTTGAAATTTCGCAGTTAAAGGAGAGTTCTCAGATGCAAAATGAAAAGCTTGCATTGCGACTGAATCTCCCAATTCACGTTTTAGTTAGATGGGCTAATGACTGTGGGCAAGATTGACAATGTGATCGCACTCCGGACATCGCACTTCCTTTTTGTCCATGCTGGAGAATTGTTTTTCAATGTAGCGAAGCGCAAAAAGGAGAACAAACGCGAAGACGAAGAAGAGTTCGAAGGGCAAAATAAAAAGAGACGCACCGAACAAAAGGATCAGCAGTGACGTCAAGAGAAGCAAAATGACCAGACTCTTATGAGGGAGTTTGGTGCCGCATTTGGGACAGCTTATATTCTGCATTCCCTGCAATTGTGGTTTGATGTTGAATTAAATCTGGAATCAATATGAACATGGCGCGTCACAATGAGTGTGACTGCAATCATTTAGGCGCTCTGAGTGTGATTTCCGTTCGATGCCGCTTGAAGAGCCGATTCAAGGTCAGGAGAAGCAACAAGCAGTTCACCATGTTCTCCAGTGTCCAAGTCTGCGTTCCCTCGAATCAATTGAGAACATCGATGCAACAACGGATGTCTGTGTTTTCATTGCCTTTGCGCCACAATTTTCTTAATTTTGTTCATGCACGACATACGCTCTTCTTTTCCCAAGCATAGTTGCGTTGAATTCCTCGCGCTCACCGGGCTCTTTCTTCTGATGTTTCTTCCGAACATTTCCGCGTTGTACGCTCAAAATAAGATTATCGTCCATCCGAGATTCGCGGATTATAGCGAGAGTCACCGGGATATTGTTCCGCTGAAGAAACTGATGAGGCCGAAAGTTGGATTGGTGCTGAGCGGCGGCGGATCGCGGGGTGTCGCCCATGTCGGAGTTCTCAAAGCGCTAGAGAAAAGCCATATTCCAATCGACCTCATTGTGGGGACGAGCATCGGCGGCCTAGTAGGTGGTTTGTACGCATCAGGGTACTCGACCGACCAATTGCAGACGCTCGTTGATACCACGAACTGGGCTGACGTTTTTTCCTTCACAGATGAAGCGGACCGGAGAACGTTATTTGTCGGTCAGAAGCAAACCGCCGACAAAAATCTTCTTACAATTCGGTTCGACGGCCTCACGCCGGTTATTCCATCTTCGTTATCCAGCGGACAGCGATTGATGAATTTCATCAACCAATTAGCCCTGCAAGGAATCTACCATCCGAAACAATCATTTGACGATTTGAAAATCCCCTTCCGTGCCGTTGCCACAGACCTTGTTACGGGGAAGAGAACGGTGCTCGCCTCGGGCAATCTTGCTGAAGCGCTCCGTGCGAGTATCACGGTTCCGCTTTTATACAGCCCAATCAAGAGAGATTCGCAGCAACTCACCGACGGCGGACTGATCTCAAATATCCCCGTGGAAGTTGCCCGCGAGATGAACATGGACATTATCATTGCCGTGGACGTTTCGAGCCCCCTGCGGAATGCCAACCGGTTGAATGCACCGTGGGAAATCGCTGATCAAATCATCGGCATCATGGCGCAGCTTGCGAACAAGCAATCGCTGGAAAAAGCCACGATCGTTATTAAACCCGATTTGGGAAATCATCTGGCAGCAGACTTTTCCGAGCTCGATTCCCTTGTCATGAGAGGAGAAACCGCGGCAGCTGCCCTCATGCCCGCCTTGCAGGACAGCATCAAAAAAAGACAAGCCGCCGATTATTATTACGGACCGGATGTCGCCCAGCTTTCATTCAGGATATCAGATGTCGACTTTAAGGGTTCCGATATTCCCCAGAGTCATCAATCGGAAATTCAGGGGTTGACATCAAAGGAGAGAGTATCCATCGGACTTATCAAAGAGAAGGTTTCCTCCTTGTATTCCCTCGGCGATTACAAAGATGTCTACGCCGAAATTACTCTCCACGATTCGACTGCTTCGGTGCGATTTGTGGGCGCACTGAATCCCGTAGTCCACTCCGTGGAACTCTCAGGCAACTCGTTAATCGCGAGCGAAGATATACTCCCGTTCATGGCCCACTTAAAGGAGAAACCTGCGAACTCTGATTCAACGCGGACTGCTTTAAACAACATCCTCTCGTTGTATCGCGATCGAGGGTATTCTCTGGCCAGCGTCCAGTCCGTGCAGCTCGATTCAGCGAGAGGATCGCTTCGCATCAGCATTGGCGAAGGCATCATCTATCATATGAGCGTTGAAGGGACAACAAAATCACGCGACTGGGTAATCTGGAGAGAGCTCCCCTTCGTCGGTGGAGATATTTTCACGGTTTCAAAAGGCGAGCAGGCCATCGCAAACATCATGGCGACAAATCTGTTTGATCAGGTGCTCATCGACGTTCGCTACATGAACGACAAGATCGATCTCGTTATCAAAGCGACGGAAAAAAAGTCTGAACTATTGCGCCTGGGATTACGAGTCGACAACGAGCGCAACGTGCAACCGTCCATCGAAATCCGCGATGAAAATTTTCTCGGTGCCGCGACCGAGCTCGGGCTGAATTTTGCCGGTGGATTGCGAAATCGAAAATATGTTTTTGAATTCAGGGCGAACCGCATTTTCAACTCGTATTTCACCTTCAATCTAAATTCGTTTTATGATTTGAAAGACATCTTCACGTACGACAACGATCCATCTGTACAGTCTCCGACATCATTCAGCAGGCTGCGAATAGGCGAGTATCGTCAAATTCGCTACGGAGCCGGATTCTCGTTGGGAACGCAGGTCGAACGGTTGGGGTTGGTCACTGCAGAATACAGGCTGGAACTCAACCAGATAAAATTCCAGGATGGACTCGGCTACTCGACGGGCAAGTTCAGACTTCAAACGCTCAGACTCCTCTCCACCATCGACACACAGGATCAGTTTCCGTTCGCGCGCACGGGTTCTCTGATGAACATCAACTGGGAGACTGCCTCGTCGGTCGGAGCCGGAGATATCGGCTATTCAAAGATTTTTCTTTCGTACGAGTGGTATACGACGTACTTCGCGCATCACACTCTTCATCCTAAAATTACGTTTGGCTTTGCGGATGAAACGCTCCCGCTTTCCCAGCAGTTCTCCCTCGGCGGAGAAAATTCTTTTTATGGATTATATCAGGACGATGCGAGGGGAAGACAAATCTTCGTTATCAATGTAGAATATCGGGCTTTTTTGCCCTTTAAGATTTTGTGGGATACCTATTTTAAGATGCGCTACGATTTCGGCTCGATTTGGCCCCAGCAGGAAAATATCAGCTTGAGGGATCTTCACCATGGCCTTGGGATTGGGATCGCGATCGACACTCCGGTGGGCCCTGCGAGTATTTCCGTCGGGAGCAGTTTTTATGTCCGCCGGGACTTGTTGACGCAACCGATAAGCCACGGACCGACGCTTGGATATGTCTCCTTCGGATATCAACTTTAGGAACAGCTCGCCACGAGAAGGAATGACCCCTTACAATAGTCCCTTCGTCATACCTCCATCCACACTCATCGTCGCACCCGTAATGTAACTCGCTTTTTCCGATGCCAGAAAAGCAACAAGATGCGCCACCTCTTCCGGCGTACCGTGACGTCCGAGTGGAATCTCTTTTGCCTGCCGCATTTCATATTCTTCGGCAGTTAGGCCGGCACTCACCGCGCGCGCGAGTGAGAGTTCCTCCTGTCGCTTCGTCATTATAAATCCGGGACACAGCGTATTGAACAAGATCCCATCTTTTGCGTACTGATTGGAAAGAACCCTGTTCAGGCCGATGAGGCCGGGGCGAATCGTCGAAGAGATGACCAATTCGTTGATCGGCTGTTTTCCCGCAATGGAATTGATCGTGATTACTCTCCCCCACTGCTGTTTTTGCATCAGGGGAAGCACCGCACGCGTCATTCGAATAGTGCTCATCATTGTAAGCTGCACCCCGCGCTCCCACTGCTCGTCAGAGAGATGGTCGAACGTTTCGACGGGTGGACCACCTGCGTTGTTGACAAGAATATGGATGGTGCCGAACTTCTTGATAACGGCCCTTATAAGTCTCTCGACGTCTTTCGACTTGCTGAGATCGGCTTGAATTGGAAACACCTCCGATTTTGTCTGTGTAGCAATTTCTTTCGCGGTATCAAAAAGCGTTTTCTTGTTTCGCGAACATACTATGACACGTGCGCCTTCCCTTGCCAACGCTTCAGCGATTGCCCTTCCGAGTCCTTGACTCGAGGCTCCCACCAGCGCGATTTTGTTCCTCAGGCCCAGATCCATACTTACGTTCCTCCCAGATGAATCGATGTGTGATTAGTCGAGTTTCTTCTTGAATCGTAAAACGCTTGCAGCAAGGATGGTCATGCCCATGATGAAGAGCATCACCGCTTCGAACCAGAGATTTTGAATGCCGACGCCCTTCAGGATTATCGACCTGACGATTTTGAGATAATACCTCATCGGAATGCCGAGGGAGAAGTACTGCAGCAGTGGCGGCATGTTCTCGATGGGAAAAGCGAAGCCCGAAATATACATCATCGGCATCAGGACCAGAAACATCGACGTCATCATCGCCTGTTGTTGTGTGCGGGAGATTGTAGACACAAAGAGCCCCAGACCCAGAGTGGTGAGGAGAAACAGGCCGGTCAATCCGAAGAGCAACGGCACACTTCCTTTGATCGGGATCCCGAACCCGAATGACATCACGAGCAACACGACGCATACGTTGACGACTCCGATGATCGTGAATGGGATAAGCTTCCCAAGAATGAGCTCCGATGGTGTAATTGGCGTCACCATGATCTGTTCAAGAGTGCCGATCTCTTTTTCCTTCACAATTGCCATCGACGTGAGGTTCATCGTCGTGACAAGGAGGATCAACACAAGCACTCCGGGCACCATATAATTCCGGCTTTTCAGCGATGGATTAAACCACGTCCGGACCTGGACATTCACTCCGCCAACCGATCCGCTCCCTGCAATCAATTCGGCGAGTATTTCGGTTGAGTATTTTCCGATGATTTGATTGACGTAACCCATCGTGATCGCAGCAGCGTTTCCTTCGCTCCCGTCCAGAATCACTTGCACCTTCGCCGATTCCCTTCGAAGGACCTTATCCCCGAACTTTCTCGGAATCACAAGCGCCATCGTCGTCTTGTGGTTGTCGAGGTATTGTTGGAGCGTGCTGTACTCTTCGGTCGAATAATCAATCGTGAAGTACCCTGAATTCGTGAACCGTTCGACAAACTCTCTGCTCTCATGGGTCTTGTCGAGGTCGCAGAGCACCATCGAGATGTTTTTTACGTCTAGCGATGCTGCGAATCCAAGGAACGTCAATTGCAGTACCGGCGCCACAAAAACAATCGGCAGCAACTTTTTGTCCTTGAAGAGCTGCCCGAATTCTTTCTTGAGAAGTGCGAGAATCCTCTGTCTGTTCATTGTGCTACCCTATCGTTTTCTTGAAGCGCCGAATGCTAATAAAGGTCAACACCGAGATGAAGATGATGAGGTACACGATCTGATCCCAAAATGCTTCGAAGCCGACTCCCTTCAGTATGATGCTCCGCAGTATCACAAGATAAAATTTTGCCGGAGTCACGTTCGTCAGTATCTGCAGCCAAATAGGCATACTACTAATTGGGAACATGAAACCGGAGAGTATAATTGTCGGAAGCATAGACATGAGTGCAGCCAATTGGAAAGCGACCTGCTGACTGTCTGCGATTGTTGAGACGAGCAACCCAATGCTCAACGCGGCGATAATGAAGATCAGCGTCGCCACGAACAGGTCGAACAAGCTTCCCTTTACGACGACGTCGAACATAAAATAGGCTGCAAGGATCACGAGCGCCGCAGCCACCAGTGAAATAAGTGCGTACGGAATCATCTTTCCGACGATCAACTCGTGGGGGCGGATTGGGGAAACGTCAATCTGCTCGATGGTGTTGCGCTCTTTTTCTTTCACAATGGAAAGCGACGTCGCGATAACGGCCGTAATCGCGAGAATGAACCCAATCAATCCCGGTACCAGAAATTTTGCGCTCTTTAGCTCCGGATTATACCAGATCCGGGCGTCATATTGGATCGGGATATAACTTCCCCGCCCGATCTTGGATAGGTTTTTGAGAATGACTTTTTGAGAATATTGCAGGGTGACCGCCTGGGCGTAACCGACTATTGTCGTCGCAGCGTTTGCGTCCATGCCGTCGACGAGCACCTGGATATCTGCGGCCCTGTTCGACAGGAGCTGTTGCGAAAAATCAGGCGGTATGACAATGGCCACGCGAATCTTTGCATCATCGATCAATTCTGTCGCCTCTTCCGATAAATTCAGGTCGCGATCGTAATCGAAGTAGCCGGAAGTAATGAATGAGTTGACGAATTCCCTGCTGCGTGGGCTCTTTTCATGATCGACCACCGCCATCGTGATATGCGAAACGTCCAGGTTCAAAGCGTAGCCATTCAAAAGCAGCATCATTGCCGGAACAAGCGTCAGAATTGCCAGAACGCGCCTGTCTCTCTTGATTTGCCGGAATTCTTTTATGATGATTGGCCGTAGATGTCGGAACATATTTCTCTTTATTTTCTCTTGGGGATTTCTGAATTCATTTTCTTTTGCGCTCTTTGGGAATTCTCCGCGGACTCGGCTTTAATCTTCGAAAGCGTTTTACCTCAGCAAGTGGAGACGACTATTTCCCGATCTCAATCTTGTTTCCTTATGCCGCTGACTTTTTGGTCTCCTGATCCAGTAAATATATGAAGACGTCTTCAAGTGACGGCGTGATCCTATCGAGCTGACTGCATTGAATATTGTTGGCGGCGAGAATTTCGCGGATTCGCGCGCGGGCGAAAATCTCATCCTCCACGCTTACATGAAGATGAGTGCCGAACACCGATGTTTCGATCGCCCAGGGTTCCTTTTCAATGCGCGCCATCGCCTCGATCACATTATCGCTCGACACTTCGAGAATCGGATTCTTGATATAGTTGTGCTTCAGCTCCTTAGGACTCCCCCCGGCAACGATTTTTCCAGCGTTGATCAGTATGATATCGTTGCAGTACTCCGCTTCCTCAAGAAAATGCGTGGTGACCAGCACCGTGACTCCTTCCGCAGAGAGGTCGTTGATCAATTCCCAGAATCTCCGCCGCATCATGGGATCGACCCCGCTGGTGGGCTCGTCAAGGAATACTATTTTTGGACGATGAAGCACTGCGCAGCCGAGTGCCAGGCGCTGTTTCCATCCGCCGGAGAGGGTTCCGGTAATGCTCTTCTCTCGACCGCGGAGATTCGCGATCTGCAGAACCCACTCCTTGCGTTTTTGGATATCCCAGTACGTCAAGCCGTAGACACGCCCGTAGAAATTAATGTTCTCTTCGACTGTCAGGTCTTCGTAGAGTGAGAATTTCTGCGACATGTAGCCGATATTTTCCTTCACGCGCTCCGGTGCTCCGTTAATATCGTTTCCACCGACACGCGCAGTCCCCTCCGATGACTGAAGAAGCGCACAGAGCATGCGAATGGTAGTCGACTTGCCCGCTCCGTTCGCGCCGAGAAATCCGAAAATCTCTCCCTGCTTCACCTCGAAGTTGATATGATCAACCGCGGTGAAACTCCCGAATCGCTTCGTTAGGTTTTCTACTTCTATTGCGTTGGTTGGCATCGTCTCTTTAGTTTACGTATGCTTTCGGGGGAGAAGTTTTAAGTTCTAAGTTAGACGTAAGAAGTGAAAAATGAATACGAGATCATTTTGTAACTGCTCAGTGAATATTGAAAGCCAATGTCTAACAGCGCTTTTTGCTCTCTGACATTTAGCGAGGGAGCTATTCAGATGCGTGCATACTTTTGTGA
>JAGVPT010000111.1 GCA_020052095.1 Bacteroidota bacterium
ATATCTATATGCAAGCGCTGCAGTCTGCTTTCCAACAACTCAGATTGTTGCAGCCCATTGCTTTATCTAAAAAATGTCTCTTTGCGTAACATCAGTTAGATAAGACTCAACAACGCAAACTTGCTGCAATAATGTTCACTGACATAGTGGGCTACAGTGCGCTTACGCAGAAAAACGAAGCGTTAGCATTAGAACTACTCAACGAACACCGCAAACTGTCGCGTCCGGTGTTTTCAAAACATAACGGGCGAGAAATCAAGACAATAGGCGATGCGTTCATGGTAGAGTTTGAGAGCACGCTTGATGCAGTTAGATGCTCAATTGAAATGCAAAAGGTCATAGCAGAATATAATGGTGCACAAGCGCAAGAACGAAGAATAGAACACCGCATTGGGATCCATGTAGGAGATGTCGTCTTCAGGGGAAATGATGTCTTTGGCGACGGAGTGAATATAGCAGCAAGGATTCAACCGCTGGCAGAGCCGGGAGGCATTTGTATTTCGGAAGACGTTGCCCGCCAGATTCAAAATAAGATCGAGCTTCCGCTCACGCGGCTCGGCAGGGGAGAGTTGAAAAACATTAAATTGCCGGTGACCATCTATCGTGTCGAACTGCCTTGGAAAAAGAGGCATCTTCCTTTTGCGGAGCGGTTAGAATTTACATTTAGACGCAGAAGGAAAAAATTACTTACAGCGCTAATTTCTGTCGCCGTTTTAGTTGGTCTTTTCTTGATTCTCAAGCGAACCTTCATCCCGGCTGAACTTGTATCGGTAGCTGTGTTGCCTTTAGAAATAACAGGCAGTAGCTCCGAGGACAATACCTGGCTCGCAGAGGGGATTGGTCAGTCCATTGCCAACAAATTAACGAATCTGAAAAACTTACAGGTAACACCCTGGGCTACCTCCCAACGGTATCGGGACCGTTCCGTTTCTCTTAAAGATCTCGCTAAAGAGTTGGGTGTGCAACGGCTTATCGTTGGAACCATCCGGGTCTTGGGGGAGCGCGTTCAGGCAAGTATTCAGTTAATTGATCCCTTCGGGAACCAGCAACTCTGGGCGGATGAGTTTGAAGAGAAGGCATCCGACATATTCGCAGTGCAGACAAAAATAGCGCTGGGGTGTGCTGCGGGGCTGAAAGGAAAGTTGAGTGGTGAGGAAGAGGGCCTCATTGCAAAGCCGCCAGCCGAGCGGGCCGACGCTTTCGAGTTTTACATCAAAGGATCCATGAAAATGCAGTCGGAAACAGAGGAGGATGACAATATAGCGCTCGCTTTTTTTGACCGAGCTATCGAACTCGACCCTAAGCTTGCCGAAGCCCGTGTGGGTAGGGGCGCTGTTTACTCGGCCCGATTTTTCTATGGATTTGGAGGTAAAGAAGCTCTGGATGCGGCTATGGAGAATTATAAAATAGCTCTTGAGCTTGACCCGCAGTCAACGAACGCGCGGAGAGGGCTGATCGCGCAACTTTGGCAAATGGGGCTATCCGAGGAATGTTTGAAACAAGGTGCTGCCATTCGAAAGGATGAATTAAATGACATTGGAGCTTTGTTTGTTAAAGCGGACGCCTATTGGTATGGTGGCTTGCCTGATAACGCAGTCTCGCTCTACGAAAAAATTTTGCAATTAGATCGCGCGAACCAGGGTGCCCTCTATTTCTTGATCATCAACCTCAACCTATCCGTTCAGCCGCAAAAAACAATCGATGCCGGAGAAGCCTACTTTGAGCGATTTGGAGAAGATCCGGTGGTGCATATGTATGTTGCAAGATCCCATCACATGCTCGGAAATTTGGATGCAGCAAGAATTCACTACGAGCGTGCTCTTGTGCTGTCCGGCGAACACGGATTTACAACTGCAGATTTGGATGTGAGCGACCTTTATAGGCATCTTGGCGATACCGTGAAGGCCATCTCGTTGTTGACCAACTTATCCCACCGCCTCGATGGAATGTTGCAAACGTATCCCTCGAATTTCAGAATGGCAGGGGTCCTAGCAGATTGCTACGTTCGCATTGATAACTATGATGAAGCGGAAAAACTCATGGCGCAAGCCCATGAGTATTCGTATCCGGCTCACCATTTTTTAAGTGGTGCAATAGTTCTGTCGAGGGCTGGTCGTTCTAAAATGGCACGCACAATCTTTCAGGACATCTTATCTAAGGGGACGGACTTGTTATTCGAGTTGAAGGCCATGCGAGCGATGGGGGAAAAGCTATCGGAGGTGGAAAAAGAGGGCTTTTTCGATAAACAAATTGCATTGGATGCCAAGTATCGAGCCCTCTACTGATCCACGCGGATGAAAAGCGCATTACAATCAAACATAGTTGACTTTGGTTCTAATATTTCTTACTCTCAACGCATTGCCATTAAACCATTTGTGATCAATCTACGTGGAGGATTACAATGAAGAATATTCATTGTTGTGCTGCGCTTTGTGTGTTGTTTGTTCTTGAGTCTCCCACGATAAGTCTTGCGTGCGGTTCGAAGTTCCTCGTCAAGAACGGGACCGTGAAGAAGAGTCGATGTTACGTAACTGGCAAACCGGGAGCTATCCTGATGTACCTAAACCCGAACGTTAAAGCTACGGAGAATGCGTTAGGGAAGGATATGCAACGCAAATTGAGTAACGTCGGGCATAATGTTCGTGTGGTCGAGAGCCGACAAGAGTTCGAAAGCGCAATCAGGAACGAGGTTTTTGATGTGATTCTCTCAGGATACTCTGCTTGTCAGGATGCTGAGAACACTCTGCGTGATGCCGGGAAAAAAGCGAAGTTCGTGCCGGTCGTCGATAAGGAGAACGAGGTGGAGTTGAAAGCTGCCAGGGAGCGATACGGGAACATCATCAACGACGGCGATAAGACGAGTACCAAGGTCTTGACTGTCGGTGAAGTGTTGCTCGAAGCAGGGACAAAGTGATGATGTCGATATAGATTTTGGAGACTTCTGAAGAATTCCTTTTTCTTGTCACGTTGAACGTAGCGAAGGATCTCAAACGTCAAGAAAAACGAAATATTTCCACACCTGCCGGCAGGCAAGGCTTTGCTCAACATGACATTTAACAAATCATCCAAATGATTCTCCTATTCAAAAAACTTGGGGGATTAAACACCTGAGCAAACGAACATTGTACAAACTCGGCATGATGGGAATGCCGGTCTTTCTGGTAATGTTGTCTCCATCCACATCACGGGCACAGGCATGGGTTCCGGAAGAAGGGCAGGCATCGATATTCGCTGTTTATGCATACGGTGAAGCGGAATATACTCTCTTCTCAGGAGATTTCATTCAATCAGGCGTTAATTACGGGAAGAAAAAGGATGGCTCAGGTGTGCAATCTCATTCAGCCTATGTTGGCCTCGATTATGGAATCTCAAGTAAAGTGGCGCTAAGTGCAAACATACCGGATATCGTATCTCGATATACTGGGTCCGCCCCTCATTCTCCCAAATTGCCGGATGGTTCAACCCTCGACGACGGCGTTTACCATGGAGGATTCCAAGACTTCAGATTTGGAGTTCGCTATATGGCCATTGTGAATCCTCTTGTAGTCACTCCGTTCATCGCAGTCGTGATTCCGTCGCACGACTACCCAAGTACAGGGCATAGCGTTATAGGAAAAGACTTTAAGGAATTGCATATCGGGTTATATCTCGGTAAGCTCTTGACTTTTGTTTCGAATAATCTCTATGCCCAGGCTGGATACGATTTCGCATACGTCGAAGAGGTAGATGACATGAGGGTTAACCGAAGCGATGTTGATTTGACCCTCGGGTATTTCGTTACGCCTTCCATCACGGTGAGCGGCACGATGGCATACCTGAAGTCGCATGGAGGTATAGATTTCCTTGAGACCTATCCTGGCGCCGCCGAGTTTCATAAACACGATCGCCATGCCAAAGCCAATTATCTTAATCTCGGTGGTTCGGTTTCTGTAGAGGTCAACGATGCATTAAACTTCTTTGTATCGTATACAGGTATGGTATCGGGAGAGAACACCCACGCCCTTCGATCCGTGGCGGTTGGTTCAACTTGGACAATGCAGATACTTGAGTAAGTCGCTTGGCGTCTTAACCCGGATTGAAGAACAAGGATATCTGAGGTAGGCCAGATGATTCATCTGGATCGAGGACCAATGAGTTAATCATATAGGCTCTCCTAGTACTTCATCATTGACTCAAAATGTATGTCGTCAGAGCGTTTTGGGCAAGAAATTCTTTTTGTGAAGAGATACTTTGAACTGCCTCCAGAGTAAGTGCCTAGGCGGGATTTAGTTAGTTGGATCAAGCATCCGCTTTCCGCTACCTCGTCATTTCCAATCCATCCCGATACTCACTCTCCAACCTCGCACGCTGACTCAAGAACTCACCAATCGGTTCTTCGTTTTCGTTGAAATCCATCGACGTGAGCCGTCTTTCAAAGCCGGTTCCGTATCGAATCTCATCTGGGATCACCAAAAATCGGAGTGATTTTCTAGGATCGTAATAACAATCTGTTAGTCGTTCAGTTCCGATAACTAACACGAACGTGTGTTCTGTGAGAAAACACGGTTTTCAATTAATTAAATGTTTCAGCAAACGCTGAAAGTCATAATATACCGAAAAATAGCTTGACTGCAACATTTTTTCATTATATATTGATTTTCAACAAACGCTGAAACAATCCATATATTGAAAATGAAAATATCAGATCAAATAGAGCTACAAGCTAGTTCCGAAAAGAGGCTAAAAGAGCTGCTTTCACGTGCAGGGGGGCTTGATATATTTAATGAAACCAACTCTCCTCTGAGCAAGGCAGACTTCGATTGGAACTTAAGTTACTTTGGGAAGGCTTTTAGAATCCTCGTGGAAGTGAAGTCAAGCGGAATTCCACGCGCCTTACGCGATGCGGCAACCCAACTGAAATCGTTGAGCAGATCGATTAATGATTCACCAAGAATCTACGTAATTATCGCAGCTCCGTACATATCTGATACGGGGATGAATCTTTGCAAGGAAGAAGGGGTTGGGTGTTTCGACCTAGCAGGCAACTGCTACATAGCGTTTGGATCCATCTATATTGAAGTCCGGGGATACAAGAATACGAAACCTTCCACGCGGTCTGTCAAATCCATCTTTTCCCCGAAGTCAAGCCGCATATCACGTGTGCTTCTTTCAGACGTGAGGAGATGGTGGAAAGTTCAAGACCTTGCAAAAGAAGCAAAGGTGAGCTTGGGATTAGCATCGCAAATAAAGAACAGGCTCTTGGATGAAGAGCTAGTAATCGAAGAAGGAAAATCAGTGAAGGTGAAATCTCCAAAGGCGCTCTTAGATACATGGGTAGACAATTACTCTTACAAAAAGAACAAGATTGAAGAATATTACACACTGAATGATCTAGAAGTTTTCGAGACGGTCATTCAAGTATATTGCAGGGAACAGAATATCAGTTGTGCTCTCGGCCTCTTCTCTGGGGCTTCTCGAGTAGCTCCGCATGTTCGCTTCAACAAGATGTTCATCTACGTGGATGGTGATCTTGATAAAATCGCCAAGGAAATGGATTTGAAGCCAGTGGCCTCGGGTGCAAACGTTGTATTTCTTCGGCCGTATGACAAAGGCATTTTCATGAATTGCAAAGAAGTAGACGGTCTCAAAGTCGTATCCAATATCCAACTCTATCTCGACCTAAAAACATACAAAGGTCAGGGAGAAGTTGCCGCTGATTTTCTTATGAATACGAAGATGGAGCCTGAATGGCAATAAAATCAGAATACGGATCTCGCGAGGTGGAAGCTGCCCAACGAGTGCTTATAGATCTGATGCAAATTCTGGGCGAGTACGGGGATGGTATGGTTCTGATAGGAGGATGGGCACCATACTATCACTTCGGCAAGGAACATACGGGTAGTATGGATATTGATATTGCACTGATAAAGACAAGATCACCACTGAAGTTTATGACACCATACGCAAACATCTCGAAAAACGGGGATACCGACAAGGTGACCAGCAAGAAACACCGCTATCAAGAAATTCAACCAGATCTGAAGGCGAGAAAGGCTCGGGGGAGTGAACTAGCCCTTCAATATTGCACGAAAATGTCAATTAAGGGCACAATGCCCAACGGTTCTGCTGACACGGTTGAATCCCAGGTGAGCAATGTTCTCCCATTTATTGTGATGAAAGGGATGGCGATGCATGACCGGCACAAAGAGAAAGATGCCTGGGAAATCTACTTCTGCATAAAACATTTCAAAGGAGGCCCGAAAGAGGTCTCAAGCAATTCCAGGAAATTATCACTCACGGGCTTGTAAAGGAGGGGCTCGCGAAAATCAAATCGAAATTTCGATCCATCGATGACTACGTCCCATCTTCTGTCGTTGCACTTGAGGAATTACATGAGCGTTCCGAGCAAGAACGACTTCGTCGAGACGCTTTTGAGCAGGTAAATGCTGTGCTTGACGCTTTGGAAATCAAACCTATTCAATCAATGCCAAAGTCTTGACGTTACGTGCCGTAGAAACTTAGACCAACGATAACTAAAGATTATGCTTTGTTAGAGCCCCTCAGTTTAGCTTAAAATATATTCCGGGGATGATTCATTGTGATGGTTCTCTGCTGGATTGAATTGGAATCAAGTGTATGTTGAGTCGCTGACCAATTGATTTACAGGCGCATGGAGTAGACAAATGCGATACAATGAATTCATCACTTCAATAGGGTTCGGATATTCTCTCTCTCACCGACAAGTTGGTTTTCTTCCGAAATCTCTTAACTTGCACTTCATAATTTCTCGCCGGGGGGCGTAAATTTTTAAGGCCCACGAGGGGAGAGGTCGGAAGTCTTGCCCTTTTTACCTGGGGAGTCTGCCTTTCACCCCGAACAGTAAGCGAAGCCCAAACCCATACAACATAATCGATCAATAGGGGAGAACACCATGGGGGAACTCAAGCGGTTGATTCCAGAAGTGATTGAACGTCGAATACTCTTGATCCGCGGGCAGAAAGTGATGCTCGATGCGCATCTGGCTGACCTCTACGAGGTTTCGACGAAGAGGTTGAACCAGCAAATGCGTCGGAACAAGAAGAGATTTCCGAAGGACTTCATGTTTCAATTAACCAAACAGGAATACAACGCTTTAAGGTTGCATTTTGCAACCTTAAAGAAGGGGCGAGGTCAACACGGAAAGTATCTTCCGCATGTTTTCACTGAGCAAGGCGTGGCGATGTTATCATCGGTGTTAAACAGCGAGCGAGCCGTCATGGTAAATATTGAAATCATACGTGCCTTCGTTCGGTTGCGAAAGCTGCTCGCGACGCAGAAAGATCTTGCCGATAAGTTGGAAGAGTTGGAGCAAAAGTATGATGCACAGTTTCGCGTTGTGTTTCAGGCCATTCGTCAGCTCATGAGTCCTCCGGAAAAACCAAAACGCCCGATGGGGTTCGGCGCTTAAGAAGTAGGTCAAGTTCGCCATCCTCGTCACTTTATCCCTTGTCCCTCAGCCCTTATCCCTGTTCACATCCTCCCTTTGCGATTTGATTTTCTTCCGAAATCTCTTAACTTGCACTCTATAATTTCACGCCGGGGGGCGTAAATTTTTAAGGCCTGCGAGGGGAGAGGCCCGAAGTCTTGCCCTTTACCTGGGGAGTCTGCTTGTCACCCCTTAAAGTCACCGAAGCTCAAACCTCACACTGCATTAGTAGCATTCAGCGTACAGCCGGACGGAATCGTTCTGTCCATCGCATCCCTTTAAATCAGACCAACTAGACCAAATTTCCATGTCTCCCCACGAAGAATTAGAAAAGAAACTCTGGCGCGCCGCGGATGAACTGCGTGCAAATTCGCATTTGAATTCTTCGCAATACTCTGCGCCGGTGCTTGGTCTCATTTTTCTTCGGTATGCCGACCATAAGTTCTCTGTTGCTACTCAGGCGATGGTAAAAAAGAAAAGTGCGCGGCGTTCTGTAAGCAAGATTGATTACCAGGCGCAGGGTGTGCTCTATCTTCCCGAAAAGTCCCGCTATTCCCATTTGATGTCACTCCCGGAAAAAGCAGACATTGGAAAAGAAATAAACCAGGCGATGAAGCTGATCGAGAAGGAGAACGAAAATCTCCGCGATGTATTGCCGAAGAACTACCACCAGTTCGAGAACAGCACGCTCGTGGAATTGTTGAAGACATTCAATTCTATCCCTATGGATATTGAAGGTGATGCATTCGGGCGTATCTACGAATATTTCCTCGGCGAATTTGCGATGGAGCAGGGACAGGGAGGAGGAGAATTCTACACGCCGACATCGATCGTGAAGTTGATCGTGGAGATCCTTGAGCCGTTTCATGGACGGATTCTCGATCCCGCGTGTGGGAGCGGCGGCATGTTCGTGCAGAGCGCGAAGTTCGTTGCTGCCCACAAGAAACGGCCGCAGGATGAGATGATGCCATTCGGTTTCGAAAAAACGGAAGAAACGGTCCGGCTTGCCAAGATGAACCTTGCGGTTCACGGCCTGGAAGGGGAGATTAAGCGGGCCAACAGCTACTACGATGAAGATGTACGCGCCACGATCGGCCAGTTCGATTTTGTAATGGCGAATCCCCCCTTCAACGTGAATAATATAGACAAAGAGCGATTGAAGGGAGATAAACGGTTTCCGTTTGGTCTGCCGAATGTTGACAGCGGCAATTATATCTGGATACAAACCTTTTACTCGGCGCTTCACAACAAAGGGCGTGCGGGATTTGTGATGTCTAACGCCGCGGCGGATGCACGGGGAAGTGAAATGGAGATTCGCAGAAAGTTGATCCAGGCCGGTGATGTGGATGTCATTGTATCTATCGGGTCGAATTTCTTTTTTACCGTAGCGCTGCCGTGCACCCTCTGGTTCTTCGACCGGAACAAGAAGAGATCGTTGCAAAAAGATACCGTTCTATTTCTTGATGCGCGGGACACCTATACACAGATTGACAAGGCACACCGCGAATTCAATTCTGCACAATTGGCGTTTCTTGCCAACATTGTGCGTCTCTATCGCGGCCGTCCCTTAGAAACACAGAGTGATGGCTCAATGAAGACGTTGAAAGAGAATTTTCCAAAACTGAAATATAACAATGTCGCCGGATTGTGTAGAAGTGTTTCCTTGAAAGAGATAGAAAAGCAGGGATGGAGTTTAAACCCGGGAAGGTACGTTGGAGTGGCGGAGAAAGAAGATGACGGAGTGGATTTTGCAGAGCGGTTGAAGGAATTGAACACGGAACTTGAGCAATTAAGTAGCGAAGCCGAAAAGTTACAGAAGACAATAGCAAAGAATGTGAAGAAGTTAATGTGATGCAGAATCGGTGGCGAAAAACCAAGCTCAAAGAAGTTGCGAAAGCAATTTCCGGCTTTGCATTTAAAAGTTCGGATTTTATTGATGAAGGAATTCCGGTTGTCAAAATTGCTAACATTAAGCTGAATGCAATTGAAATGTCCGACGTGCAATATGTTAACGAGAGATTCCTTAAGATCGACCAAAAGTATCACATTAAAAGCGGTGATGTATTGATATCGCTGACGGGATCACATTTAAACCAGCCAAATTCTGTTGTTGGAAGGGTAGCAAGATATCCAAACAACTACAGAGATGCACTTCTTAATCAACGAGCAGGAAAGTTTTTGGTTGATACTAATAAATGCGACGCTGGCTTTCTTTTTTATTTGTTGTCGATATCGGAAGCAAGAAGATTAATTGCACTGACAGCCCATGGTGCCGCAAACCAGGCGAATATAAGTCCGGGTGAAATTGGTGATTTGGAAATTAACATACCCAATTTATCTACCCAAGGGTACATCGCTTCCATTCTTTCCGCCTACGATGACCTCATAGAAAACAACAAGCGACGTATAACAATATTGGAGGCAATGGCGAAGCTCCTCTACCGTGAGTGGATTGTTGAGTTCAACGGTCCAGGCGTAAGACTGCGCAAGGCCTCACCCCAAGAAAAAGAAGTGACCGGCAAGGATGTGTTTCCGGAAGGGTGGGAGGTGAAAAAAATAGGTGATATTCTTGCAAATATTCAAAGTGGTTCCCGTCCTAAAGGTGGAATTGATCCAAACCAAAGAGGGATTCCTAGTATAGGCGCAGAAAATGTAATAGGACTAGGGCAATACGATTATTCTAAAGATAAATTTGTCAGTCAAGAATTCTCTGATAAAATGACAAGGGGCAGAATCCAGTCCGGTGATGTTCTGCTTTACAAGGATGGCGCACAAATCGGAAGGAAGTCTCTCTTTCGAGATGGATTTCCCTATGAGGATTGTTGTATCAATGAACATGTATTCATATTAAGATCTAAGATTCCAGTGACGCAGCATTATTTGTTCTTCTGGCTTGATCGTGACGATATGACAAAGAAAATACAAAATCTCAATGTCAACGCTGCGCAACCAGGAATAAACCAAGCGGGTGTTCAAAGACTACCAATTGTCATTCCTTGTATAGAACTGATTAGACAATACGAAGAAATTGTTGAACCTCAAATGAAACTACTCTTTAATCTTGCGAAAAAGAGCCAAAATCTCCGCCAGATACGCGATTTGCTATTGCCTAAGTTGGTGAGCGGGGAGATAGAGGTGTGAAATGGCTGACGCTACTAATACTAAATTAACAAGGGATTATTTTCAGCTGTCAGGTTATGAAGCGTTAATTACAAAATCCCCTGAAAAGGAGTTACTTCGCTATAACGGGATCTTTTTTGCTGAAGCTAATGTCGCAAAAAAGAATGGAGATATACAGCGCGAATATCTATTTCGACTATTGGGCGATATTACAGGAATGGCTTTGCGCTCTGAAGACATCGAGCACCCTCTTCATTCTATGATTGTTGATATGGATGGGAGTAGAAGTGCCATTCCAGAGGATTTTACTGATGATGAGTTGACCTTCTTCGAAGAAATTCTTCCAATCGTAAATGACATAGAATTAAAAACTAGAATTACAGATGTCTTATGGGTGCGTAGAAGAAATTATCTGTTGGCGGAAATGGCAATTGATCGTTACATAGAATTATCAAATTTACGATTTGATCCTAAAGAGTGGTTATATCCTTGTCACTATGCCGAACGAGCATTCAATATTGCAGTAACTTTGGGAAGGACAAATAGAACATTTGCGAAAGCGTTGAATCACATTGAATTAACATTGGATAGGCTGAATGGCGAAGATCCATTATATTTCTCTGAAAAGCTAATGAACATGCTTTGTATTCGTCACTTAGGCGATCCAACAAAGTACGCTACAATTGCCGAAAAGCTTGCTTTGAACGCAGAAAAACAAAACGATCATAATAGGGCAAAAACACATTGGGAACGCAAAGCAAAATGGCATGAGATAGCAAAGAATGATCAGGGAAGAAAAGACTCATTGGAAAAAGTGGCAGAATGTTTCGTTAAAGAGGCAGAATCGCGAATTCAAGGAACAAACAAAAGCTATATGGTAGCGAGTAAGTTTTTACATGATGCAATAGAAGTATATCGCAGAATTGGCGGCATGAAAGATAAAATCGATAAAATACACAGAACTATGATTGAGTATGAGGAAAAATCAATTGATGAACTTAGCTCAATTTCTGATCCATTAGATCTAACTGAGATTGTTAAGAATGCAACTGATTCAGTTAGAGGGAAATCAATCGAGAATGCGATTTACCAACTTGCATTATCAATTCGCCTTGCCAAATACTCGGATGTGAAGAAACATATTACAGAAAATGCCAAAAATTTCCCGCTACAATATCTTTTTGAAGGGAGTATCCTTAACGAAAAAGGAAAAGTCGTTGGAAAAAAGAAGAGTTTATTGGGCGAAGAACAAGATGGGGCTGAAGCGGCAATTTATTCTCACGCTATCACTGAATCTCAATATGGATACCATATAGACTCTCTCGGTGTAATTGAACCCATCAGAAAACAAATATTGTTTGAACATAATTTACAGCCCTCTGATATAGCTTTTATGATTAATTATAATCAATTAGTCCCCCATGGAAGAGAAGAATTATACTTCAAGGGCATTTTGGCGGGGTTTGAGGGTGATTTCGTAACCGCAATACATATACTTGTGCCGCAATTAGAAAATTCCTTCAGGCATGTTTATGAGATCAACGGATTAATTACATCTTCTGTTGATTCCGAAGGTATTCAAAAAGAATTGGACATTAACGAACTATTGTATAAATCTGAAACGAAAGACATTTTTGGCGAAGATATCACATTCCATCTGCAAAGTTTGTTGGTCGCTAAAGAAGGTCCAAATATTAGAAATAGAATGGCTCATGGTCTGTTTGATTATTATTCATTTTATGGAACGCCGATGATTTATTTTTGGGGGTTGTTAATCAAACTACTATGCTGGCCGTTGTTAATAAAAAAACAAAATTCCCAAACATAGCGATTAATAGTTTGAATTTATTTTCAGAAAACATTCTTGTTGAACAACCTGCAATCGAACTCTTCCGATTAATCAATTGGAATATCATCAATTGCTTTGAAGAATTTGACATTCCATCCGGCAGTCCACTCGGCCGCGAAACCAAATCCGAGGTCATACTTCTTTCCCGTCTTCGCCCGGCTCTGCAGAGCCTTAATCCCCACGCCTCCGAAGACGACATCGAGCAAGCTATCGAAGAACTAACGAAGGATCGAAGCTCGCTTAGCCTCGTCAATGCCAATCGAGAGATTTATCATCTCCTCAAAGAAGGAATCAAGATCTCCGATAATGGAGAGGCGATTGACGTTGAAGGTGCTCCACGAATCCGGCTTATCGATTGGGGCAAACCTGCGAACAATGATTTTCTACTTTGTTCACAGTTCTGGGTGTCGGGACAGTATCACACCCGCCGTGCCGATCTCGTTGGATTTGTGAATGGAATACCTCTTCTCTTCATCGAACTAAAATCCATCCACAAAAATCTCTGGAACGCGTACCATAATAATCTGCGCGATTACAAAGATACAATACCTCATCTCTTCTGGTACAACGCGTTCATCATCCTTTCCAACGGCCTCCAAAGCAAAGTCGGAACCATCACCGCTTCGTACGAACACTTCGCAGAATGGAAGAAGATCGACAGCGAAGCGGAGCCTGCGACCGTAAGCTTGGAGACCGTTCTCCGCGGGACGTGCACCAAGGAACGGCTGCTTGATATTACCGAGAACTTCATTCTCTTTAGCGAGGAGCGCAAGGGTTTGGTAAAGATGGTGGCAAAATACCATCAATACCTTGGGGTCAATGCCGTCATCGAGAACGTGCGAGCTTTGAAGAAGAACAAGGGGCGCCTGGGAGTCTTTTGGCACACTCAGGGAAGCGGCAAGAGCTACAGCATGGTCTTCGCTGCACAGAAAATCTTGCGGGCGCTTGGGAGCAATTACACGTTCCTGATCGTCACCGACCGCGAGGACCTCGATGACCAGATCTACAAGAACTCCGCCAACGCCGGCGTCTTGCGGAAGAAAGAGACATCGATTCGCGCACAAAGCTCGACACATCTGCGTCAGTTGCTCACAGAAGACCACCGTTTTCTTTTCACAATGATACACAAATTTAGGACGGAGAGAGGCGAGAATTATCCGATTGTCTCTTCACGCTCCGATATCATCGTCATGACGGATGAGGCCCATCGGACGCAGTACGATGTTCTCGCGCTCAATATGAGAACCGCCCTTCCACATGCGGCGTTCGTTGGCTTTACCGGCACACCTCTCATCGTCGGTGAGGAGCGGACGAAGGAAGTCTTCGGCGATTACGTAAGCGTGTACGATTTCAAGCAGTCCATCGACGACAACGCGACAGTCCCTCTCTACTACGAAAACCGCATTCCCGAACTTCAGTTGGTAAACGAAGCCCTGAATGATGAACTCGATACCATCATCGAAGAAGCGATGCTCGATGAAGAAGGGGAGAAGAAGCTGGAACGGGAGTTCTCGCGCGAGTATCACATCCTGACACGCGATGACAGGCTCGACATGATCGCGGAAGATATCGTGCGTCATTTTCTCGGACGCGGATATCAGGGGAAGGCGATGGTTGTATCTATTGATCGTATCACTGCCGTGAGAATGTATACTAAACTCAGAAACCTTTGGGCAGAAGAGATTCGAAAGGCCAGGGAGCGGCTTGAGCGCGAAAGTAATCTTGAAGACAAGGAAGAGGCGCGCAATCACCTGACCTACCTTGAGAACACAGACATTGCGGTCATCATTTCCAATGCACAAAACGAGATCGACGATTTCAGACAGAAGGGGATCGACATTCTTCCCATCCGAAAGCGTTTGAACGACGAGGCGCTCGATGAGAAGTTCAAAGATCCGGACAATCCACTTCGCATCGTCTTTGTCTGTGCAATGTGGATCACGGGATTTGATGTCCCGTCCTGCTCCACCATCTATCTTGATAAGCCGATGAAGAATCATACGTTGATGCAAACGATCGCGAGGGCGAACAGGGTGTTCGGCGAGAAGAAAGCCGGTATGATCGTCGATTATGTCGGGATCTTCCGCAACCTTCAGAAGGCTCTGGCGATTTACGCTGCAGGTGGCTTGGGCGAAATGCCAATCAAAGAGAAGCAGGAACTGGTGAAGAGCTTAAAGCGCACCATTGAAGAAACCGATGAATTCTGCGAGGACGAGGGAGTCTCCCTGAAGGAGATCATCAAGAAGAAAGGGATGGAAAGGCTCAACCAGATCAACGATGATGTCGAAATTCTCTTAAAGAGCGAAGAAACCAAAAAGAGATATCTGAACTATTCAAACCTTGTGGAACGGCTCTTCAAGGCGATTCTTCCCGATCGGTCAGCGAACGAAATGAAACCGATGCGTGACGCGATCATTGCGCTTGCCGATGCCATAAAGAACATTTCGTCTCCCGATGAAGTCGACATTTCATCTGTCATCAGCAAAATCGAGGCCGTTCTTGATCGGTCCATCAAGATCAACAAACCTCTTGTGGCCGATGTTGTCGGAGATCTCGGAACAAAACTTGATCTGTCGAAAATCGATTTTGATAAACTGCGAAAGCAGTTCGAGAAATCGAGGAAACGGACAGAGCTTGAAAGGCTCAAAGGTGCGGTTCTGGAGAAAATTCTGCAATTGATTGCAGTGAACAAAGGAAGAGTCGATTTTCTTGAGCGCTTTAAGAAGATGATCGACGAATATAATCTGGGATCTGCGAACGTCGAGCAAGTCTATCAGGAGCTTATCAAACTCGCGCAAGATTTGAACGTTGAAGAGCGCAGGCACATGAGGGAAGAGTTATCGGAGGAAGAGCTTGCGATTTTTGATATACTGATGAAGCCTGCTCCGGAAATGTCCTCCAGGGAACGGAATCAAGTGAAACGGATCGCAAAAGATTTGTTGGAGACACTGAAACGCGAGAAATTCTCCCTTGACTGGCGAAAACGCCAGCAGAGCCGTGCCTCGGTGAAGCTGACAATCGAAGATACGCTCGACAAGTT
This sequence comes from Bacteroidota bacterium, assembly GCA_020052095.1. GTDB lineage: Bacteria > Bacteroidota > Ignavibacteria > UBA10030 > UBA8401 > JAGVPT01. The sequence goes on from JAGVPT010000111.1 coordinate 15,454, forward strand.
ACCGGAAGTCTTCACGAAAGAATTGTACGAACAGAAGTGCTACCAGGTGTGGCAGCACGTGTACGATATGTACGGAGTTGTTTCAGTTTAATTCAAGCGGCAAATAGAATACTCAAATAGAAATAAAATTATTTTCTGGTATCCCGAAGTGGCTTGGCAAATACCCAATAGGAGATTCCGAACCAAGTGGCGCCAAGCTTACAGTTCGCATTAAAACAACAAAGCCGGCGCTCTTCCGAGCCCGGCTTCAATCGTTATTCGGCAATCGAAATTCGTAAATCAACTAGTGTCCCCAACGAGATTCGAACTCGTGTTAGAAGCTTGAAAATTTCGTGGGTATTCCTCATACACGATAAAAACCACTTTAATTCTACACTCTCAAAGAACTCTTACAGCAACTCCATAATAAATTGTTTACCTGGAAGGTAAAGGTTCCTGCGATGTTGTCAACCACCCATCAGGATTCATTTCATAATTCTACATTTAAGTCTATCTTGCTGCTCAGTGAGCTAATAACAGCCACCCTGCGTGGCTTAAACAAGAAGTCACGATGTTTGATTCTGGAAATACAATTCTGGAAATACCTGAACTACGGTATTGACAATCCTCCAAACAATCGCTAGAGAGATTTTCTCTTTCACAGAACTATCCTAATCCCTTCAATCCATCAACCACACTACGATATAGTGTCCCTGAAAGAAGTAATGTCAGACTCTCCATATTCAATACTCTCGGTCAAAAACTTTCTGAGATTGTGAATGAAACAAAAGATGCAGGCTATTACGAACATATTTTTAATGCTTCACAGTTATCATCTGGGATATATTTTTATAGGATTGAAGCAACATCGACACAGAATTCTGGCAAGACATTTGTGAATACGAAGAAGATGGTTCTGATGCGGTAGTGAAGAGGGGTCTTGAAGAAAATCAAATCATAAAATACAAACGAGCTTTTTCTAATCAAATAAATCAGAGTGTGTTCCAGTTCGCACTAAAACAAGCTCTGAACTGGTGAGCATATAAATCAAAAGCCAGTCCGGTTGTACATGACATTCGCGGCAATCGTTAAATTCACCGTGTAAAGGATGGTCTTTGTAGCGGATGTTGAGCTTTTTTCCATCTGCAAGAGATTCAATAATAGCATGAAGCTTGCTCATGTCACAACCACGCTTCAGGCATCGTTTATAGTCGGCTTTAAATTTTGATACCCGCCGTATGGAGACCATTACTTTGAAAGCTCCTGAAAAAGTGCTTTCGTTGACATGAATTTCTTTCCGCGTCCTTTGCGACCTTCAGCAATCGCCGCGCGAGTTTCTTTGTTTGGCAGCTTCACTTCAAACGGTATACCCCGTAGTAATTCCACTTGCTTATAAAATACCGTTATCGCCTCAGTCGCACTGAGACCGACAGCAGAAAATATCTTTTCTACATTATTTTTTAAATCCGGCTCCATTCGTGCTTGTACCATTGCAGTTCGTGCCATAGAAGGCTCTCCTTTTGTTTCTTTAATGTATTACATATGCAAGACAAAATCAAATGTTGCCAAATCAAATAAAACGGAGACCCACACATCTCCGTCCTTGTTTTAAGATAGGGCTATACACGGGTTTATTTGTTTTGTGGCTTATTTCGAAATCTCACCTTTACATTAAGTGAATATGTTGCTGAGGAAAGTTCTTTGAGGAGATTGTATAATGAGGTGTATAATTTTTGTATAAAGTGTAGCTAATTTTATACAAAAAGTGACGTGGGATATAAAAACAAAACCACTTAAAACTCTCGAATTAAGTGGTAAAAGTGTGTCCCCAACGAGATTCGAACTCGTGTTAGAAGCTTGAAAAGCTCCGGTCCTAGGCCTCTAGACGATGGGGACTTTTTCAATGAACAATGTTCAATGAGTAATGATCAAGGAAGAACTCGGCTCCTCTTCACATTATTCATTGGTCATTACTCATTGCGCATTGATTTTGGGGTGGCCAGTGGGACTTGAACCCACGGCCTCCAGGGCCACAACCTGGCGTTCTAACCAACTGAACTATGGCCACCGTGTATCATAAATTCTCTTAAGTGGTGTTCGGTCAGGCATTTCCCGCCTCCGCTCCGCTTGGGCGGATTCTCAATTTCGCAGTCGACTTAGCCGCACTTTGTTTGCTAAGTCGAGCGAAATTGGAACTAACCAACTGAACTATGGCCACCGTGTATCATAAATTCTCTTTTGTGGTGTTCAGTCTGGCGTTTCCCGCCTTCGCTCCGCTTCGGCGGATTCTCAATTTCGCACTTGACTTAGCTGCACTTCGTTTGCTAAGTCGAGCGAAATTGGAACTAACCAACTGAACTATGGCCACCGTGTATAATAGATTCTCTTTTGTGGTGTTCAGACTGGCGTTTCCCGCCTTCGCTCCGCTTCGGCGCCACCTTAGATTCAAAAAGCCTGTCTCGTTAGGACAGGCTTTTTGTCTGGGTAAAAGTACGAAAAAACTCCGTCGAAGGCAAGCCGTTTTTTAATGAGCTGATTCACACATGGGCTGATTCACCCGCAATCATTGATATCGCGATTTCCTTTTCACTTTCCTCCACCACGAATCGATTTTCTTTCCACTCCATATGGTGAAGAAGAAGAAAGCTACCCCCGCAATGACATCGATGACGTAATGGTAGCGAAGATAAACGGTCGAAATGATTAATAATGATCCCACAACGAGCAGCACCCATCGACTCCTCAGACGATTGGTGAAGGCGATATAAAGAATAACCAACGTCAATTGTGAGTGTCCACTCGGAAATGCATCCCGCTGGGCGAATTCGATTACGTTAGAAACGCCTCTGGGAATCGATTCTCCCGCATTGACAAAATCTCGCAACGCGTTGGTAAAAAACAGTCCGGGCAATTCGTTGTTCAACAAATGAAAATCATGGAGCATGAATCGCGGGCCGACTGCCGGAAGCACAATATAGCCGACGTAAGAGAGATAGAATCCATAAACGACTAAAAAGGCGCCACGAAAATACTCTGTATGCCGCTTCTCCAAATCCAATTCAAAAAAGACGCTAAGCAAGATGATGTAGTAACAGGCATAACTAATTTGAAGTATTTCGGTTGCCACAGGATGCGCGAATGTCATCAGCCAATGGGTGGGATCAGTTCCGAAGAGCCAGCGGTCAATATCAATCAGCAACCAATCAAAATCCTGGGGGTGAATGGGATGGACCATCAAGTAGGTCTCTTTGAAAACATAGAAGATCATCGGTACGGGATACCAATCACGGATGTACCGCACGACACGCGAGGAAGAATTTTTCGCTTTTCCCGCAAAAAAAAGAATCAGAACAATAAGAATCACGTTGCTTCCAACAAGAAGCATCCATTCCCGGACTACGTTTGAGAAGAGCGCGTTGAGCAGAGAAAGGGCGATAAGAAAAACTATCGTCGCGAGATCGCTTGTCGTGAGGCTCCGAAGAAGTTTTCTAACTTTCATCTCGGCGAGGGGGAGGTTGCGTGAAAGGAAATAAGTATTTGCTTTTCGCTCAACTCGTTGGCCAGCGCTGTAAATTCGGCTACAGATAGCTCCTCGGGTCGCCGATTAAGGTTCACGGAGGTTGTTGCAAGGAATGCAGCAGGCACGTCGAGGCTTCGGAGGCCGTTTCGGAGTGTCTTTCTCCGTTTCCCGAAAGTACCACGAACCACTGCACGGAATGTTGCATCGTGAATCGCTCGAATTCGCCGGGGCATTTCGAAGTTCAATGACACAATGGAGGACATAACGTCGGGCACGGGATAAAACGACCGCGGTGATACTGTGAAAAGCAATTTCGGCGTCGAATAGTACTGAGCAAAAACCGAGAGAATGCCGTACTCTTTCGAACGCGGCTTTGCAACAAGTCGTTCAGCGACTTCCCGCTGCATCATTAATGTGCAGTCTGTTACGACATCGGAAGAATCAATGATCCAAAAAAGAATGGGACTTGTAATGTTGTAGGGAATATTGCCCACTATGCGGAATTTGCCAGAACCGCCCGAGGCAAGTAAACGCAAGTCGACATCCAACGCGTTCTTATTATAGAGGGTCAGCCTCTCGCCGAATGCCGCATTCAATTGACCGGCGAGCTCATTATCGAGCTCGATAGCAGTAAGCCGGGGAAGTTCAAGCAATAAGAGCGATGTAAGCGCGCCTTTACCGGGACCGATCTCAAGAACGCGGTCTCCGTTCCGCAAATGAAGAGCACGCACGATTTTTCGCGCTACATTTGCATCGTGCAGGAAATTTTGTCCAAGAGATTTTTTCGGACGGCTCACTTAATGCCAAGGGAATGAAACACATACATCCAATTGAGAAAAAATATACCAAAAGGGAAGTGGTTTGTCAACGAAATGGAGGAGAGGCAATGGGGAGAGAGAAAATATAACCGCGATGGATGCAAAGGAAAAAAGAAGATTGAACCGCAAAGGACGCAAAGAGCGCAATGGAAAAAGAGGAGATTGAACCGCAAAGACGCCAAGACGCAATGGAGGGAATAGCACAACAGCTAATGACAAATCTGCTTGAACACGCGGAGGTAGTTTTCTCCTAGGATCTTCTTCACGTCGGCCGGGGAATAGCCGTGCTTCAATAACGCTAGCGTGAGGGCAGGGAGTTTTGAGACATCTTCCAATCCGACAGCAGGCGTAATGCCTCCGTCGAAGTCCGATCCAATTGCGACATAATCGATACCGACAAGATTCCTGATATAGTCAATGTGCTTTATAACGGTATCGATGGTAACCTTCGATGCCGCCGATGTTGAGAGGAATGAAGTGTGGAATACCACACCGATCACCCCGCCACTTTTTGCTATGCTCTTGATCTGATCGTCGTTGAGATTGCGGTAGTGGTTACGAAGCGCATACGCGCCGCCGTGGCTGTCGATAATCGGATTTTTCGTGATCGTTAAAATATCCTGAATCGTCTTTATTCCGGTGTGTGCAACATCGATGACCATGCCGAGGGAATCGAGCGTCCTGATCACTTGCTTGCCAAACTCCGATAAACCTTTCGTCGCCGACTGTGCATCTTGGGCAGATGTCGCCCACGTTGTACTGTTATTCCATGTGATTGTGAGGTATCGCGCTCCCTTCGCATAATATGCTTTCAGTTTTTCGATGTCATTCTCGATCGCGTGCCCTCCTTCGACTGCGAGGATGCCCGCTAGTTTCCTGCCGGAATTGACTTGGCTGATCTCGTTAGTTGTCCGCGCTTGCGCAATGAAAGCGGAATTGCGCGATACCTGGTTGGTGAAAGTGTCAATCATCGTCATGGAAAGATTGTAGTAGGCACTGTCCGGAGTTCCCGGTGATACCCAGATAGCGAACATTTGTGCATCGACACCGCCGTCGCGGAAACGGGGGATATCGGAGTGGTCGGTAGTGTGGCGGACTCCAATTTGGTACCCATCGATCATCCTCTCGCAAACATCGTTATGCAGATCCATCACGAACGCCCTGCTGTGAACCGTTTCGAGAAGAAAGTCTGCGCGGGCGTTGTCCACGAGAACGATGCCAATGGTGTCGGCTTCATAGCCGAGCTTTGATGCGATAACGTTGAACTCGGACGAAGAAGTTTTTGAAAATGCCGGGCGGGTGGCAATCTGATGAGAAGAGACAATGTTTCCCAGTCCGCCGTTACTGCTGCCGCCATCCAACTGGATCATTTTCCTGGTGATGCGCGCTCCGTTCATTTCAATAGAATAGAAAAGCACGCCGGAACTTCCTCTGCTCTGCCACTCGATAGAATAGTAACCCGCAGAGAGATCAGCAGTCCGTTCATCGACTTTTTGACCCAGGATGTTGTGCACGCTGATTTTCACCCCGGCAGCGTGGTCCAACGAGAATTCAATTCTTGTCGAAGGATTAAACGGATTAGGATAATTCTGTGCAAGAGAGAGAGTTGCGGGAACGCTGATGTCGTCCCCAACGCCACTCGGCTGGAATGTGTATGACCATCCGCCAGTCGCGTTCGTTACGACCTTGTAGTGTTCGGAAACGTTGTTCTTGTTGATAAGATCAATTGTCGCAGAGTCAATAGGCAGTAACGAGAGCTTGTCTTTCGCCGATCCGTTGACTGTGATTGATTGAGCGGGGGCGCTCCCACGAAGAAGCGAAGAGATGATGAAAAGTGTGATTGAAACTCGGAGGTGGTGCATAATAGTGCCGTTTGATAGGGATGTTCGTAATCATTAATTGAGTGTCCTACTTTTGCATTTCGCCGGCAACTTTCACGTCCTTGATGCCGAGCCATTTTTCGATTTCCTGCTCAAGAAACAGTGCGACATCCGCGGTTTCAATACCGCCGAGCAATTTTATTTTCTTGCTTTCTTTGGAGACTGCGCTCAGTTGATATGTGACGCGCGTGCTGCGGTTTCCTCGAGAGATGACCTCCTCACGGTACAACTGTGCAAGATCGGATACGGGAATGGTCTTACTCCCGAACCAGGGGAGTGGAGTGTGGTAAATTGTGAAACCCTCGTGAGAAACTTCAACGATCGTTCTGTTAAGAAATCCTGCCAACGTGTAGTACGTGAGTCCAGCGCCGACTCCAACATGTAGAAGAGGAAAAAGGATCATCACGAGAGGGGCGTTCGTCGAAAGGGCCTGGCTGTACCAGACGAAGAGAAATCCGTCCCAAAAGATGCAGAAAAAAACAAGAAAGATAAACTTCGGAGAATACCATCGGTAATTGAGAGTCAATCCCGTGTCATGATCGTTCACGGTGACGCTGTTTGGCATCGGGGCGGGAAGAATTTGCCGAGTATCCATTTTCAAACCGGAAGAAATCATAGTCAATCCTACGAAGATGTAATTTACGAAACAACATCTCGTACAACGCTAAGGTAATTGAGAATGGCGTGAATGGCAAGAGGAATCTTCTAGCCAAGTGATGCCATGACTTTCTCAATTGAGTTCGTGAGAATTCAGAGATTGGCATATCCAAAATAATAAAAGTCATGACATCACTTTTCAATTGGACCCACTACTCATCCGTCTTGGCTTTTGGCATTCAATTGAATACTTTTTCTCAGGAAAAAAGAACGACATCAACAAAATAATGAAGGTCTATGAAGAAGATCCGGATCGTGATGGCGGACGACGTTGATGTGGTTCGTCTCGGAGTATCAGCGCTGCTATCGACGGTTGATGATTTTGAAGTCGTTGCTTAAGCGGCAAATGGTGAAGAAGCCATCGCTGCGGTGAAGAAATTTTCTCCAGACGTTGTCATTCTCGATCTTGAAATGCCGAAGATGTCGGGAGTCGAAGCCGCAAAGGTCACCAAATTCAAATACCCCCGGACAAAGATCCTTATCCTAAGCGGTTTTGAGAATGAAAAGTACGTAACGCAGATTCTCAGGTCGGGCGCTGGCGGCTACGTTGTGAAGAGTGTCGCAAAAGCAGAATTGGCAGAAGCGATCCGCGCGGTCGCAGAAGGGAAAAGATTTCTCGGTCCGAGCGTTTCCCGTATCATGGTCGAAAGGCTCATCAAGAAACATTCCGCCGAACTTCAGGCCCTCTCAAAAATACGTGAACCGATGACCGATGTCGAAATGGAAATACTCTCCTTCCTTACCCAGGGACTCACCACCGAACAAATAGGCGAACGGTTTTCAATGAGCAAAAGGGGGGTCGACAGGCAGCTTACCGCCATCAAGAAGAAGCTCGACATCTACGATATTGTAAACCTCGTCCAGTTTGCCAAGGACTACGGTTTCATTATCAATACGCAATAGACTCTTCACTACGGCTTTTTCACCGCAGTCCAATCCGCCGTCCCGCTGAGGGCGGGCCAACCGGTTTTCTTCGCTGACGCTCCGTAGCTCCCTTGTCCGATCCCGGTCGTTTTGAAATATCCGCTGAAATTTCCCGAAATGCTGAAGCCCTCGTAGCTCTTGCTGAGTGAAGCGGCGATCGTCCCGTCGCTGTTCACAACACCCGTGAGCGTTATATCTCGTACAACTCCAATGCCTTCGAATTGAATGTCGATGTGCCCGTTGATATCATACCGCGAAAAGAATGCACTTCTTGAAATATTGAAATTGAAATCTCTCCCGAGCGTCGTTCCGATCCAATCCCCACAAATACTATCTGCTTCCGGACTCAAATACTGATAGTAGTACACGTACTTGAATCGCGTTGTTGAAAGATTCGCCTGATTTGGATTTTGCGCCGTTGCGTTGATTGTTCTGTATCCCGTAAGGAGTCCGGTGATCTTTTCCGAGAAATTTCCGTTGGCATCGTAAGAGACGATCGTGTCGTTGTGTCCGGAGCTTGCTTCAGAAATAAGCAACTTTGCCTGTTGCTGCACATTGCCGGTGACGTTAATGCTGTTCTCGAATATGAGCGATGTTTGCGGCGGATCGAGGGTTAAGCCGGGCGCAGTGTTTACCGCTTTCACATTAACTGGAAGGGGTATCGAACCCACATTGCTCACCGTCGCCGAAATATTTGCCGTTCCGGTACCGCGAGCCGTGACGACGCCTTGCGACACGGTCGCCACAGTGTTGTTGGACGACGACCACGACGCGTCGCCTGGCGGAATTGACTGCGTTGCTGTATCCGTCGCGGTCACCGTGTAGGTGACGTCGGTGATGATACCGCTATTTGTCGTCGTTTGTTGAGAAGTGTTTATGCTTATTCCCCTGAGGTTCAGTGTTTGTGTCTCGTTCACAGACATATAGAGCGTGTCTGGATGAGGGAGGATGTCAAGCTTTGCGAGTGCGTAGACTTTTTTTTCTTCTACCGGTGAAGTTGTGCAACTCATAATCCAACAGCTCAGGCACACTATTGCGATAATCGAGTTTGTTTTCATAGTCGTTTCAATTGTTAAAATAGAAACTCAACCCGGCGCTGTAGTAGAGTCCGCCCAAGTTCGGCACTTTGCGGCCGCTGTCGTTGACCGGCTTTCGCAGCATGAAAGAGTATTCCACCTCAAGGTTGAGCGCAATAGGGCTGATAAGCTTTGGCGCTATACCTAGTGCGAATGCAAATCCGTTGTCATCAAGTTTCTGACTTGCGGCTAAAAAGTCCACCGGCGGATTCTCTGTTCCAATTGTCTCTTCTGCATGGTTGAATACGTAGAGGGCGTCTACATAGAGAGAAGAGCCCTGCGGATGATAGCGAAACCCGGCTCCAAGGATCGTCTGCTTCCAATCTGCCCTTCCTTTAGCATCGATGTTTTGGAGCTTTGATTGTCCAGTGGCCTTAAAAATCCTGTACTTGCCGATAAGAAAGGACTCACCGTCGCCGAGGCCGAAGACTCCGGTGTAAGAGAGTTGTCGGTTTGTGTACAAGTCATTAAAGTTGCCGCCGGCATCAATCATAAATTCTCCGATTGAACCGCCCGCCAGGATGGTGAACGTGCCGACTTCATTGTCTGAATAGAGAGGGAGGGGTGAAAGACAGAGGAGTAGTATCGTAAGTAGTTTTTTCATAGAGTGATTCCCCGAAAGTTATCAGAAGCCCTAGAGACTCGGGCGAAAACCCAATATTTGGCACTGCCAACCCAAAGGGTTCCTTCGGAAAGGCATCACGTTGTGAAAAGTCACCCCGCCTGCCAAAGCGAAGCCTGCTTGCCGAAAAAGCTGTTCAGCA
>JAGVPT010000279.1 GCA_020052095.1 Bacteroidota bacterium
ATTCAATTGTCCCCGATCACGAATTGTTGATATTGGTGCAACGTTTTCCCCACAGCGATTACATTTTCCAAATCGTGCATCGGAAATAATTACTTTTTACACAGTCTGCGAGAAAGAAAGTAACCTCAGCCTTCGGCTGAGCTTTTTTCTTTCTCTGGCATCAGAGAAAAAAGAGAGCGGATAAGTCTACTCAAAATGAAACACTACAGTAGAATTAGATTCCGAAGGTGGGGAAAAGAATTATTTTTTGGGGATTGCAGTGCTGTCACTTGGAGCCGCCGGCTTTGGTTGTGGATTTTTTACGACACGGTCGGGGACAACCCATGCTCCCTTGTATCCTTTCTCGATGAATCCGTCTATGGCAAGATTTGCGTCGGCACGATTGGTGTAATCGCCAATGCGGACCTTGTACGTCGGCGCGTCGTAGACCATATAAACCCATTGAGCGGGAAGTTCAACGTTGAGAGTGTTGCGGAGCGTTATAGCTTCGTCGTAATTGTTCGAAGAAAAAACCTGAATGCGAAATCCCTGGACTGTCTCCGGCTCTGCTACGGTAAACGTCTCGACAGGGACGTCGACGATCGGTCGCGCCTGATTCTCTTTCTTGTGAAGAAGTTCGATGTCGGTATCGTACTCGGACGGCTTGAAGGACTTTTCAAACGTGCTGAGTTTTTCCTTCCGGATGGGAGGGACGGAATCGGCGGAGGCTGGGGCGGATGCCTGTGCCGTTCCGGTAAAGGTGAACACGACCGCCGCAAATAAGAGAGCGGATTTCAACGTCATCGCCTCATCTCCGCGACCCAGGCATCTTTATATTCTTTAGGATGTTTGCTCTGCAGAGTCTTCAGAAAGACAAAGGCGTCCTTGATTTTTGAGTAGTTGCCGACAGTGACTCGGTACATTTTTATCGCCTTGTCGTAAAAATGGTAGACCGGCTTTTTGTATCGCTGCTTCACAAGTTTTTGTGCATGGTCGGCATTGTTCAAGATTCGAAAGGCGCCGATTTGCACGCTGTAATATTTTTTCTTCTTGGAGCGTTGAGGCGGGGCCTTCGAATGGCTCGCCCCGTGATTTCGCGTGACTACCTGTGCTTCGATCGTGTCTTCCTGGGTTACGAAACCTTGTTGTTTCCCCGAGGAAGAGTTTCTTAGCTTGTGTGATTTTTTCTGGGGAGGAGTCTGCTGAGTCTGGAATGCCGATGAATCCACCGGACTAACGGAAGTACTATCGGTTGTCTCGTTCTGAGCCGTTCCGGATGATGAGCACCCGGCAAGGACGATGCAGAAAATGGCCGAGGCGATAATTATGAAACGGCGAGTGGGGGGCACCGGTCTACTTGAAATGGTTTCACGTGATGGTATCAATCTCAATAACCGCCTCCGGCCGTTGTGGCCCCGCTTGCTATGGCGACACTAGCGCTAGCGCCAATTCTGTCAGCCCCGCTCGCCACCAGTTTCAACGCGTCTTCTCGGCTTCGCACGCCCCCCGATGCTTTCACACCCATGGCGCTTCCAACGACCAGACGCATCAATGCAATGTCGCCCGCCGTTGCCCCGCCCTTGGAGAATCCGGTTGAGGTTTTTACGAAATCGGCTCCGGCGCGCTTTGCAAGCATGCATGCTTTGATCTTCTCTTCATCCGTCAACAGTCCTGTTTCAAGAATCACTTTTGAAAGAGCATGATACCTCTTGGCCGTACTTACGACAGCGAAGATATCACTCTCGACATAATCGTAATCACCCGATTTCAATCTTCCTACGTTAATTACCATGTCAACTTCCGTTGCGCCGTCGCGGATTGCCCGTTCAGTCTCGAATGCTTTCGTCTCCGACGTTGTCGCGCCCAGCGGAAAGCCGATCACCGTACAGACCTTTACATCGGTGTCTTTTAATATTTTCGCGCAGAGAGGGACATAGGAGGGGTTGATGCAAACACTCGCAAAATGAAATTTCTTAGCTTCGGCGCACAGTTTCTCCACCTGCTCAACACTTGCTTCGGGTTTCAAGAGAGTATGATCGATCATTCTCGCGAGGTCCGGTTCAACACCGCCCGCAGCGTCGACTCCGACTCCAGCGGAGACGCGCGTCGCCCCGTTGCTGACAATGTTCTTTACTCCCTCTTTGTTGTGAATCACGCACATGCCGTCTGTGCAAACGCCGTCTTTGCAGCATGTGTGCGAGGCGTCTTTTTCCTTCAGGACGTCTTCAACTATCTGGGAAATAAGCTGTTGTCGGTTCATTTGAGGAAGAGCATGATTTCTGAGGATAGACTTCTTCATCTAATATATCAAAATCCCTTAAACTTTCAAGACGCACGTGGCGGGGTCTTTTGATTCCTACGTTATTGAATAGCCAAGTGATGCCATGACTTTCTCAATTGAATCTGCGAGAATTTAGAGAACGGTATTTCCAAAATAGGAGAAGTCATGGCATCTCTGTTCAATTGAACCCACTACCGCGACGCGCGTAGCGCTATATTTTTTCCAGGTGTCCAAGATCTTCTTGAATCGAATTGATTTTCCGGCTCGTGGTTATTTCATCAAAATCATCTTTTTGGTTGATGAGAATCCCCCGGCCGTTAATCTGTAAAAATAAACGCCGCTTGCAAACCCCGACGCATTCCAATCGACGGCATAATTCCCCGCGCTTCTATTTTCGTTGACAAGTGTCGCGACCTCACGTCCCAACACATCGTAAACCTTGAGCGATACTAAGTGCAGTTTGCCGGTCTCAGCCGAAGGTCGACGACTCGACTCGTTGAGCTGATGTGCCTCTGGCACGGTAAATCGAAAATGGGTTGAAGGATTAAATGGGTTGGGGAAATTCTGCTCCAGTTTAAACGACAATGGCTGCATTTCCGACTGAACATATTCGGTAATTCCTCTGTAGCTGAGAATACGGATGTCATCTATATACCAGCCGTCATAATGCGCGTAGGCATCGCTCTCGAAATCAAATTGGAGTTTGAGATTCTGCTTGCCGATGTATCCTGAAAGGTCAATGACTTCTTCGACCCAGGTGTGTTTTACGCCGTCATAACCGGGAGAATAGAGCGGTTGTTTCACATCCCCTGAACCCTGGCTTGCGTACTTTCCTTTCAAGGCAGTCCAGGTTACCCCGTTGTCTGTTGAGACTTGGACGATTCCGAAATCGTATTCTGCCTCGATGTTCCACTTGCTCCAGAATCGAAGCTCGGCCGCATTCGCGCCCGCGAGATTGAGTGAATCCTTCATCCTCATCGAGCTTGAAACGTTATTGCCATAATCGCCCTTCGGACTTTCGGAATAGGATCTTTTCCCGGAATGTGACTGCACGGAAGTAGTATCCCAGCTTCCCGAATAGATCCATCGCGGGTCCCGGGTTTCAGCGCCATCGCTTAATAGAGTATCCGGAACGCCCGCGCGGAAGGATATCGAGTCGTGCGTGATTCCTTCCGCATATCGGATGTCTGCCTGGATGGACATCAGCGTTCCCGGATTTGCACTTTTTGTAATGACGCGGAAAATGACCGGCTGTGTGTTCGCTGTAGAAAGAGAGTCACGGTGGACATCAATGATCTCAAGAGTTGGAGATGTACTCTTCAACTCGATAGAACTGAGCGCTGTTGACGAGGTGACGCCCTTGTTTTGAAATGTCAGATTAATGCGTACGGTGTCGCCAATCCGCGTCGGTTTACTCTCTGCACTATTTATTGCGGTGAATTGTCCCGCAGCATGCGCGAGATATAAATTCGCGCGAAGGTTTTCCTGGGCGAGGGGGAGAATACGAGCCGGGGCCGGCCAGAATCCGTCGGTGAATGCACCAATTTCCGGCGTCATGGAGAAGACTTTCGGTTTGGCGATCGTATCGCCGTACATCCAGTCGTCTGAATTCCCGTTGGTAACGTAACCGACTGTTTGGCTCCCGGTGCCGTAGGTGTATCGGGTACTTGCCGTGAGGTCGCTTGCCATACTCCTGAAGAAAACGGAGTCGCGCGTATCCGAGTCACTGTATCCCCACGGGTAGATGAGGAGATTGCTGTAGGTGTGATAATTGAGCGCGACTGAGAATTTCTTTGCGATACAGAAATTCCTCATGGCTTGAGCCTCAGGTTCTGAGAAGCCTGAAACACCCCGGTACGTTTCGCTGGCGCCGTTCGAGCTTGAGCCGGCGTTGTTGAATCCCCATTGATAACCGTAGTTACGATTCAGATCGACTCCAACCGTGGTGCTGTCCGGATTTTTCCGCCGGTTCTTCCTCCACATTCCGCCCCCCGATGAAAATGTTTGCTGATTGTACGCATATCCATCAGGATTGACGACAGGGACGAAATACATCTCACGATGTTCCACCAGGCCGGTAACTTCCTCATCGGTGCCATAGTTTTCCAACAGATACCACATGAAGTATATCATCTGCATCATGCTCTCGGGCTCGCGTGCGTGGTGGAGTGCTGTGTAGAGAGGGCGCGGTTCGTTCTCGTCGACGTCCGGATTTTTGGATATCTTCACGGCCCAGATCGTCCTCTTCTCGATCGTTGTGCCTATGGAATCCCGTTTCGTGATCAAGGCCGGATACTTTGCTCGCATTGAATCAAGCTCGGCCATAACTTCATTCAAGGTGAGATAGCCTCCCATCGAGCCAAGGTGAAAATTCTTTACGGGCGACGAAGCGACAAGTTCCGAGGCTGAACGTTTTTCAAGCTGTTGCTGGCGCGCATAATAGCTGTTCCAATCATCAATGAGCGTCGTGAATTGAATACCGTGCTCTTGCAGTATTTTGACTTCTGTATTGCTGAGGAACACATCGATCCAGCGTCCGGCGGGACGCCCGACGTGGTCGACGGCCAATCCCAACTCGGCCAATCGGCGAATTTCAATCTTATTTTGAACAGGAATGCGTACTTGACTGTACTTTTGTTGGGAAATGGAGATGCTAAACAGCAAAAGAGTTGGAATGAGAATGGAAATCCACTTCTTCATATTACTAGATTCAGCTATTTTGAGATGATCAGTTTCTTGGTGTCGGAGAAATTTCCGGCGCTGAGTCTGTAGTAATAGACGCCGCTTGCAGCACCGGAGGCGTCCCATGTTACCGAATACGTCTCCGGTTCCATCATATTATTCGCGAGTGTACTTACCTGGCGCCCAAGCAGATCGTAAATCTTGAGTGACACAAATCGTAATTCGGCAATCGAAAATCGAAATTGAGTACGGGGATTAAACGGGTTCGGATAGTTCTGCTCCAGCGAGAATGTTCGGGGTGCCTCACGTTGTTCCTTTCGCACTTCGACCGTCACACCCGGCGTCAGCACAACATTTACTGTATCAATCTTGCCTGCACGGATAGTCACCGTGTCTATTCTCTGGAGGAAACTTTTTCGGGTGTACCGGACAGCCGTTTTTCCTTCAGCCGTGCCATACTTGTATTGGCCCGTCGATTTCGTTGAATCGCTTCGCCCCGATCCCAAAACGGTTATTTGGACGCTGTCGAGAGCCTGGTTGTTGGCGGCGCTGCGAACGATTCCGGTTATTTGTCCACCGTGCTTTTTGTTGAACGTGAAAACATAAAGGCCAGTGTTCATGTCGGAAACGGCGATCTTTCCCGAAGGAAAGAATGGATAGACTCCCCAGGCGCCTTCGTATGTCGTTAGGATTGGCCCCGGATGTGTGTCATAGAATCCTACCTCAATCGGGTTCGCGGGATTTTTGATATCCACGATTCGGAGTCCATCGCTGTAGTACGCGATATACGCAAAATCTCCATTGACGATGACATTGTGGATGCTCGTGGCGGGATTGGAAGTCCAACTTGCAATTTCGAATGGTGAAGTGGGGTCGTGGATGTCGTAAATATGCAAATGCCCGCCGATAGTTTCGCTTGCAGTCAGCGCGTACTTTCCATCGGCGGTGGTCCACACATTGTGCGTACGAGCTTCGGGAACTGTCGGTATCGGATTGCCGATTATTTTGATCGAATCTTTCTTCCGTGCATCAAGTATATTGAGAGTGCCGATGCTTATGCATGCGGCGTAAATCGTATCATTTCGCGTGTACGAATCGTGGACGTACGGTGTGTTTTCCTTTCCATACGAACCGGCTTGTTTTGGGTTGAGGGGATCCGATAGGTCATAAATCCGTATTCCACCAAATCCATGAATTGTCCCGGTCGCGCCTCCACCGTTTACGTAGAGATATTTTCCCTCCGCGTTGAGGGTGTGAGCAGCATAGTACTTGAAGACAACGCCTTTTACCGTGTCCACCCAAACAAGATTTTTCTTCAACACAGGGGAGTTGGGGAGGGGACTGAGGTCAACGATTTGTACGCCGGCGTTCCGTGTCGTATCATTTCCTTCGGCTCCGACGTAGAGATAATTTAGGTATGTGCGGAATTCATGATAGTTGTAGGAACTGTGCGGTCCGACAATAAATCCTTTCTCCTTCAATGTGTCGGTGATATCCACAATGGAAGTCCCGTCATAGGCCCCGATGATGGCGTACTCGCGATGGCTCACCGTGTCCGTCCATCCCCAAACCTCGGAGTAGTAGTTGTTCGTAGTCCCGCCGACCGTGTGGTGATTGTTAAGCTGGCCTTCGAGTGTCACATTGAAGCTCACCTGCGCAAACAATTGAGCCACTCCGGCCACAAAAATATTCGCGCAGAAAAATATCAATCTCTTCATCCGAACACCTTCCAAAGGTTTAGTTATCAAATATTCGATCTTGTCCATAGTGCAAGTAAACTTGCGACTGCCAAAGGCATCACTTTGTGAAAAGGCACGAAGGCACGGGGTATTTTTGTTTAACAACAATACTTGGTGAGGATTGCTTTATGAAATCTTTGTGACTTTGAGCCTTCGTGGCAAGGCTTTAATGCTGTGTGCACCGTGAGTTAAATAATAGCAATATTATCGTTCAATCCAAATGGAATTTGCTCACTGTTGACCTGCCTCACCTAGTTGCAAGCACCACCCGCCGCATTCCCCTAATTGCGTTACAGACATAGATGGCGTCTGCGTGAGCGAGGTCATCGGTGAGCAATATTCTTTCAGACGCCTTTGCGTCTGTTTCCAGAATCTGCCGGCGAAAAATTCCGGGGAGCAGACCGCATTCCAGAGGCGGCGTGTAAAGCTTACCCTCCTTTTCTATGAAAATATTGCTGATCGCCCCTTCTGTTATTTCGCCTCTTTCATTGCGAAACACAACATCGGCATAACCAAGTTCCGATGCTCTTGCGAACTCCTTTTCATACAATTCACGCCGCGTTGTTTTGTGGTAAAGGAATCTGTCTTTCGACGACGTTTTCTCGTCAGAGAGAAGGATTTTAGATGTCTGAGACTTTTCCGTCAGCACCTGGCTTTCCAATGTAGCCGTCCCATCGTCACTGAGCAGTAATCGGACTTTGCTCGGAGCTTCCTTCGGCAATAGTTCCCTATATGACTTCAGTTTTCTGAATGTCTCTTCCTTGTGGAAACTGAAATTGAAATATTCAGCCGAAGCCTGGAGTCTTTCCATATGGAACCCGAGCAATCGGAAGTCGCCATCCCACAGAATACTCTCAATGAGCTGAAATTCAACTCTCTGCTGAGTCAGAAAGTCTGCCTTCAATGTGCATTCTTCATATTCACGCATCGGGTCCGAGTCAAACACGATGCCGCCGCCGACGCCCATCTCGCCCTTCTTACCATCAAGGAGAATTGTACGAATAGCAACGTTAAACACCGCCTCTTTCTTTGGCGAGAAGAAACCGAGTGCGCCGGTGTACACACCGCGAGGCTGATCTTCCATCTTATGAATAATTTGCATCGTTCGGATCTTCGGGGCGCCGGTCACCGATCCGCTCGGGAATATGCTCCTGAAAATTTCATACAGCGAGAGGCCCGGGCGCAACGTGCCTTCGACAGTCGACGTCATCTGGAACAGCGTTTCGTATTTCTCAACGGAGAACATCTCCTTCGCTTCGACCGATCCAATCTCGGAAATCCTGCCGACATCATTCCGCAGCAAGTCGACGATCATGAGATTTTCGCTCCGGTTCTTTTCATCGTTCTGCAGCCAAAGTCTCATCGAATCATCTTCGGCGAGATTCCTTCCCCTTCGCGCAGTTCCTTTCATCGGTCTCGTGGAAATTTTATTCCCGCTTATTTTGAAAAATAATTCCGGAGAAAAAGAGAGAATATACTTGCTCTCTGCGTTGATGAACGCGCTGTAGCCGACTTTTTGTTTCTCCCTGAGCGAAGCGAAACAAGCAACCGGGGATCCGCTGAAATCGAATGTGTATTTGTCGGTGAAGTTCACCTGGTAGGTATCGCCGGCGGCGATGTAGGCCTTGATTGCTGCAATTTTCCTGACGTACTCAGCCTCAGATATTCTCAGGCGACAATTTTGAAGCGAGTAAGCAGATGCATCAATATTGCGTAGAGGGGATACAGCAGTCTCTTCCAATTTGCCAGCCTCGTGATTGAAGATGACTGGCTGGCGATAAATTCCAAACCATGCAAGCGGCATCGATGAAGGGAGAGAAGCGCGTGTTGCGATGTCTTCGAAATGGTATCCACATTCATATCCGATGTATCCGGCCGCAAAAAACCCTTGGTTACGATACCGTTCGATCTCGGAGAATAACTCAGGCACTTGTTCAATCCGGTCGATAGAGATGACATGCGCGGGATTGAAGAAGAAATAGCTGTGCCACTCTCCGCGGTCGAAGCGAGAAGTCTCAAGCAGTACGCAATTCTTCTGCTCTTCAAGCAGAGAATAATATTTCGAGGGAAGAGGAGTAAACGTAGCAAACGACCGGATGGTGGCTGACAAATTATTTCAGCAAGACAATCTTCTGCGTCGTTGTTTTTCCCGACACGTCAAGGCGGCAAAAATAGACGCCGCTATTTGATTGAGACGCGTTCCATTCCGCCGAGTACGATCCGCGCGCCAATTCCTTGGCGAGAAGCGTTGTCACTTCTTGTCCGAGCATGTCATATATCTTCAGCGTCACAAATTGCAGATCATCCGCCTTAGGCGCCCGCCAGCCATCGGTCGGGCTGGGATCAGCCTCTGGCTGAGGGATTGCGAATTGGAAATGAACACTCGGATTGAAGGGATTTGGATAGGCATTAAAACGGCCAATGTCTTTCGACGCGCTGTTCTTCGTTCTTACATTGACGGTAACCAGCGGGAACAATACTTTTAAAATATCGTCGATATGCGCTCGCCAATTTCCCCAACTGTGCCCTTCATGATATTCGGCGTACGTAACGCTGTATTCTTTGGCGAGGAGGATGTCTCGGAACTCCCGATTCAATTCAAGAAAGGTGCTGCCGGCATACGAGAGGTCGTACGTGCCGACGTCGAGATAGAATTTTATCGGAACTTTCGGACCATTCTGAATCGGCGCGCGGAACAGATCGGTAATTGTACTCGATTGTCCGCCGACGAGGCCAAATGCACCGGAATAATTCACGGCGAGGTAAAGCGAAATATGCCCGCCGTCCGACGAGCCCATTGTTCCGCGCTCTGCGGCAATTGCGACGGTGTGATAAACGGAATCGACGTACGGTACCAGTTCCTCAGTCATCAGCTTCGAGAACTGCGTGATCTTGCTCTGACGATATTCGCCTGCGCGATTAGAGCTGGGGGGTACAAAGACAACGATGAGTGGCTCTATTTTTTTTGCGTCAATAAGATTGTCTAATACGTTTGCCATCGAACCGAGCGACACATAGTCTGAACCATCGTGGACGTATAGTGACGGGAAACGCCGCGACATCAAAGCGTACCCCGGTGGAAGGTATACCTGAATCGTTCGTGTGTTGGCAGTATTGATGCTCGTGAACTGGAAGGAAGATATTGTGCCGTGTGGAATTGCCGGGTTGTATTGAATTTCCGGCGGCTGCACAAAATTCGGCATCGCCATCTCGGAGTTAGGCCCGAAGCCGCCCGTAACCGTTCGCCCGTTCAATGGATCGAGTATCCAAATACCGTCTTTGATGAATTTGTAATCGATGCGTGCGTCGGGTTCGAATTTTCTGCTCTGGTAATAAAAATTTGTGCCGGCGACATTTGTCAACGTTTGCCCGCTGGCCGACCACAGCGTATGGTCTCCCGTTACAACGATTGATGAGGTTACGCTCCCGCGATAAACAAAATTCGCGATGGAATCTTCTGTGACCGGAAATCCTTTCTGCGCCGCCATAAAGCTGTCAACAATCTCCGGGCGTGCCGAAGGGACCAGTCCATCGAGCCGCTGGATGAACGCGTTGAATGAAGATGAGATTTGGGACGTTGAGGGTTGAGTGGAAAGGAGAAAAAGTGAAAAGCACGCCAATAATATTTTCATGATGAAGCCTTTTGGTCGTCAAAATTGTGTCGTTGAACCGCTCCCGAAGGGATCGAGACTGTGTCAAAAGCACGCTCAAGAATTTTCAGTGGGGAATATTTCTCTCAAATTCATCAATTCAATTGTCTCCGTTTACGAAT
>JAGVPT010000075.1 GCA_020052095.1 Bacteroidota bacterium
GAGTCGAATCTAAAAAGGTCTAATTTCAATTTTTAGATACCGAATCCAGTTTAAATTTGACAATTATTTCCTTAAAAATACCTTTTTAGAGCAGACTCATTATTGTTTGATGAAATGTTAGTTGGAGAATTATTGATCGCCTCGCCCAAAATATGGTGCACTTGTTTTCAACGAATTGATCTTGACGATGATATGGGCCGCATCGCCGCCTCGTGAATAATACAAGAACGGTCCTTTACCCCAAGCAAACGCAACCGGTTTAGGTTTCAACAATCCGGAATAAAAAACTTCATAGCTTTTATTAGAATGGACAAGAAGAATCGCATCGGCACTGGATGTGCCCAGATACATATCGCCATCAGTATTGAAAGTAATTGCATCTGCTTCGGGACCGTTGTATCCATAACCAGGTTGTGCCGACAGATTAAAATAGTTCGTGGCAGGACCTAGATCGTTTGACACGGTGATCGGGAACTGCCATACACCCTCGGTAGAATCGACCTTGGCGGCAAGGTACACGCTATTATTATATACACGGACAGAACGGATTTGTCCGGTAAATGAATAACTTTGAACCGATTTGTCCGATAGCTTAATTCTATAGAGAGCGGTATCGTTACCCCCTGTCCAGATATAATATTCGCCGCCGCTTGTGCTGAAATCAAAATCATATAAAAAAGCACCCGAAACCTGTGTCCAAAGTAATGGTGCAGCACCTTTCGCTGCGATTGTATACAAAATACGCGGAAGACGGAGACCATACAATACATTGTTCGGTCCCATCTTAAGATTTTGGAACTGCTTGAAACCGCCAGTGGGTGCATACAATTCTCTGCTCGTATCCAGCACTCCGGGCACAGAAAACATCCTGCGAATGCCTAATCCGCCTGAAACAATATTCACGATTGAACCATAGACATTTCCAGCAGTATCACAGGCAAGTCCAATTGCTTCCTCGGTAGGAGTCAATCCGCCGAATTCAAAAACTGCTGCTTCAACTTTAAGCACCTTCGTATTACTGTAAAGTTGCGCGCCGGTCACGGTTGCCTTCACTAAAACGGAGTCATCAACAAGTGATGGAGTCGTCACCGTTATTTTGTTTGCGGCCGAAGTACGAACCACCGCTTTGACCGCTAGCTTTTGCTTCAGGGATTCGAAATAGACGATGTTGTCCGAGTTATTTGTGGAGAAATTTTTTCCGGTAAGCGTCAGCACACTCACTCCGGCCAATGATGTTGGAGTGGAAGAAGTGATGGTGTCAATTGTCGGTGCAGTCTGCCCTTTCGCATTTGGATCAAAAAGGCTCGCTCCTTTTTCCTCTTTACATGCATTCAGCAGCAGTAAGGCGCTGCAAAGGAAACTGAGAAGCCCGACATATGTCGTGTGAGAGAGACAATATTTTTTCATAGGCCTGTCGCTAATTTTCAGTTGGTTTAGAATACATGTGGTCAGTGCAGCATAGCAAGCTGAAATGTAATTCTGTGGACTTCTTTGAACACTCCAAACGGTGTATATGAATAATCAACGCCTAGCCGCACATCGCGGAGAGTCTTGTGAACGCCAAAACCTCCGGTAAACCCGAACTCGTCATTATTCGTCATGTATCCGGCACGCACGGCAAGTATCTGCATAAACACATATTCACCGCCGAAATTAACTTGCTCAGGATAATCCCGCGGGTGTGTAGCATCTGCCGAAAGAACAAACGAATGCATTTCTTTATCCAGCAGGAGAAAATCCATAGCGTTCACGGAAAGTCCGATTTTGAAAATCAACGGCAATTGAAACCCTTCCCGCTCATATTTCACTTCCCTCGAGAAATTGCGCACGGCAACTCCAAAATTCAGACTCTTGTAGCCGGTCTTGTACAGCATCCCGAAATCGAAGACCCAAACATCCGTCTCGCTTTTCGTTCGAACGGGATTTCCTTGGGCGTCTAGGTCAATTGCGCCGTTGGCAAGATTTTGGGATACAAACTTTGCATTCCCGCCGACAGAAAACCTGTCGCTCAACGCGCGCGCATAGCTGATTCCAATCGCCGATGCAGTCGGTTTGAACGTGCCTATGTCCAGGAAACCCTGAGTGTTGCTGGCGCGAATGGTTTCCTGCAACTCGCCGTAGTCAACAAATTGCAGCATCAGACCAAAAACACCGTAGTCGCCATGCCACGGATTCACTGCAATGCCGGCAAAGTTGTGATTAATATCGGCAATCCATCGGGTTTGACCGAGCGTGATATCGTAAAGTGAGTTCAACCGTGCCATAGACGCCGGATTGTAAAACATTGACGCGGAAGAACCTTCAATGGCGGTAACTGCTTCACCCATGGCTGTGGCTTGCGCATCGCTGCCGACGTTGAGAAATTTCATTCCAGTCTGTGCAAGCTTTTTTTGTTCTTGCGCCACGCTTGAAGATGCAGGGATGCTGAACGCTACCAGAAGCGTCATTGCTATGATAGTACCTTTTTTCATGGGAACACCCACTTCGTTTAGAATTTTTCCTGATTATCGAATTATAACAAACTTACGTATGGCACGCTTGCCCTGCGGAGTCTCGATCACTGCAATATAGACACCACTCACAACCACCTGACTGGATGATGTAACGGAATCCCAGTACGCATCACCGCTACCGTCATTGTGGTCAATTTTATAGATTAGCTCTCCAAGCTCCGAATAGATTTTTATTGTGCAGTCGCCGGGAATATTGAAAAAACCAATTCTATCGGGCTGGCTGAAAAGCAACCGTGTTGTGCTTGCCGAAATATTGTACGGGTTTGGCACCACACGAATTGAATCCATATCTTTCGTTGCCGGCCGCTTCAACGATGCAGGGTCGTACGTTTGAGAGCTGTAACGATTACTCCTTAGCGCACCAGCGGGAGTGTTTCCTTTACCGTTATTATCAGCCGGGTTGCCCACGGCAACAATATAGTAGTAGTACGAAAGTCCGCGTATGGGTGTTGTGTCAATATAGCTACGGTCGCCGGCACTTGGTGAGGAAAGTAAGTAGTAGGTGCTGTCGGACTTTCCCAACGCTCTATAAATTTCAAAGCCCGTAGCTGCTGGACCTGTGCCGTACACACTCCACGAGAGAATAATTCTGTCGCCGCCGGAGGTTACCGTAAAATTCTTTGGAGGAAGGGGCGGCTCTGCAATTGCATACTTAGAGTTGTAATTGGCAATTGCGCGATTAAATGCAAGGAATAATGAATCTCTGCCGGTATACACCCAATCGTTTTTCGTCTTGCTTACACCTTTATAGCTGATCAATGTCGCGGTGTTGCCGTTGTTTATTTTAAATTGCTTTCCAATTTCAACGCACGCCTCACGGCTTAAGCCTGCGACAGCTTCTGCTTGAACAATATGCACGCTTTGACCCGGCGCCAACGTGTAAGGACCATACCCAATTGCGTTTGAGTAGCCGCCGGGCGTACCTAGTGCAGGGTCGCCCGTCTGACCGACTTTGTCCGCATGGCGCTGCTTATTATTACCTCGCGTAATCCATGCGTAATCAGCAGTATTTTTTGCAGGGTTAAGATGGTCGTTGCCGGACGTCGGCGGTTCATCGGAACCTTCGAAGCTCGTTGTGGAAGGCTGCTTGGAAGCATCATTCGTATCTGTCGCAGAACTATCTGCGTGCAATGTTACAATGCCGAGAAATTGTGGAGCGCCAAGCCGTCCTACAGTATCGGTCCTGTCATAATATGGATTCCATATCGGTCCGCCAATATTATCATACAAAGTAAACGGAGGATATTTTCCGTGCCACGAATACGATGTTCGAATGTTGTAATCAATCCCGTTGTTGATCGGGTCAACAAAGAACGGCGGTGTCGGTGTGTTGCCGTCTCCGCGCACATCGTTCATTGTGTTGATACCCCAGCCGGTCGGGTTTTGCCCAATCACATAGCGCGTATCTGCACATGGCGCATACCGGTACTGAAAATAGAAATACACGCCTGTGAGTGTCTCAATGGGAAGCACAAGGCTGGTGTCCGTTTTTGAACTGTTTCCCGTATTCTTGAACACGTAATCGAACACCATGTAGTTGTCATGATATGGTTGAGCGAATTGCATAATTTTCCGCGTCATCGTAATGCCGGCTGCAGTATTGACTACGTTCACAAGCATACGGTCTGAAGGAATTGTTGGGTCGGTATCGTCGATGTCAACCGATTTTGCCTCGGACGGCTTGCCGTCAACGATTACTTGCGGCGGGTCGTACTTGCTGAGCAGAACAAACTTTACTGGGAAGAATTCCTTAAGACCGTGAACACGCGGTCCAATATGCACCACATACGGTGCTGTTGTACCATCAGCATATTTATGATCTTTAACACCAATCCAAAATGCTTTTGCCGCCTGCGCGTCTTGATGTTTATAGAGCGCGGGCCACTGCAAACCGTATTGCTGTTCCAGCACAAAACCTTCTTCTTCCTCGCATCCCATGCTGGAAAACCAATTGTGCAACGACCCCACACTCATCCACTTAAACTCTTGGGCGTGGACGGTGTTGCCGAGGGCAATCAAAAACACAACCGTACACAAAGCGTATCGCGCCGCTGTAATAATATTAGTCGGGAAATTTCGTTTCATTGTCGCCTCTATTGATAATGCTGTAAAAATTTTGCTGAAATAATTCAACACAACTTCTTAAATATCAAACGATATCCGCATCCCCCAGAAAATGCTTCGGGGATTGAGGAATGTAAAATAATTCAAGTTTGGCATGTCGATATACATTTTGTCTTTCAGGACCTGGTCGATGGTGATTTCCATCCCATTAGCCTTCCGATAAGTGTTAGCCTGGACCCATTGGCTGTTTTCATACTTCATGTACTTGCCTGTGCTCAAATCATAATATATTGCACCGGTAACCGGGTCGGTAACTGTAGCGGTGTTCCTCATCGAAGGCATTGGCACGTACCCAACGTCAAATTCGCGGTATTCGCCCGGACGATCATCCCCCGGAATGTTTCCATACTGTAGCCTGTCACCAATGTCGGCGGGAAGATGGAGCGACTTCATGTACGCATCGAAATCGTTTCCATCTTTAAAACCATATTCTGTGAAGTACTTGAGGTTCAAAAGATTTGCTACGTCCATAAAGACCTCCAGATTTGCGACCTTTAAGTCAAATGTCTTTGTTATACGAAGGTCGAGATTATAGAAGTCTTTGTACTGAACGTTATACTGAAGTCCTTGTATAGCGGTATTACCACCCCCTGCCCACGTAAAATACCGCCCGGCTTGATAATTACCGAGTAGGCTTACTCGCCACTCTCCAAGCGGATTGACAAAGCCGAAGTTCGGACCAAAATCTTTCGGCGTGAAGAAGTCAACATTTGCACGAGCATACGGGCGAGGAACCGGCTTGCTTTGGTAAATATCATTTTCAATGTTCGTTCTGTTGGTTTGGTAGTCGCGATTCTGCGATAAGCTTTCATAAAAATGAACAAAGCCGTATCCTCCTGCGGTCGAAACCTGGTACGTGTAGTTGACAAAGCCGGCAATCCATTCGCCTCTGTTCTTGGTCAAAGAAATTTCAAAGCCTCGAATATCCTCATAAGAGGTTGGCTCACTGACCTGGTAATCTACTTTGCCATTCTTGTTGGAGTACGTCGTTAACCGCGACTGGTCTGTAACATTTTTGTAATAACCCGCCAGGTGAAAAAGGAATTGGTCAAAGAGATTCTGCTCATAGCCCAGTTCGTACGCCACGGTCTTTGGCAACGGGTTGTTTGGGTTTGCAAGCCGCGCTACTTTGTTGTTATCGGAATAACGCCGAATTAAAAACAGATTTTCCGGCGTCGGCATAGAATAGAAATGCCCGTAGTTAAAATACAGTTTGGAATTTTCTGTTACCGGAAAGGATATACCGAGACGAGGACTGAGGTTTAGAATTTTTTTTGTCGGTCGGTGCTGCAAGAGTGTATCAAGTCCGAGCGATTTGTCGCCTGCGAGCGCTTTATCATAAGGGTCATACGAGTACCAATATCCTCCGGCGTATGAGTAATCAAGCCGCAGCCCGAGGTTGGCGACCATTCCCTCATATTCGAGCTTATCCTGAATGTACACAGCCGCTCTCTTCGGATACGTATGCCAAACTGACGTCGAGCGTCCCGTTGGGAGAAAAAGGTCAACTGAGGCATAGTTGACATTGTTGTCAACATAGATGAATTCCAATCCGGCTTTCAATTGGTTGAAGCGGTCGAATTGACTTGTGAAGTCAAATCTGTTTGTCCAGACAGAAACTTTGCTGCTGTCTCTCGAATTGCTGAACCCGACAGCCATTCGGAAATCTCCCCCAATTCCAAAACTTGGATCCGGCGTAAACCCGTACGGACCTTCATCTACCGAATCTGCATTCCCGAAAATATATTTTTTGGTGAGGTCACGAGAGCGCCCGGGGTTGGTGGAATATTTTGTTGCGAAAATATTGGAGCTTACTTCATAGAATGTTGAAGGAGAAAGCACATGAGTGAACTTACCGCCAACCATATTCCGAGTAATTTCGGTCGGCGCCCAATAATCAGGGGCGAAGATTCGTGCGTCAATGTAGCTTACTCTGTTGAGTTGGTCGCCGATGCTCTGCGGACTTGTAAATATGCCTGCGTTGCCAGCATTGTTGTCGTTCGTCCCCGTTGATTTGCCCGTCAAGCCCTCCACCATTAACTTCATTCCTTTGGAAACGTCGGAGGTAACCTTCAACTGTGCGTTATAGTCTCCGTACGCTTCTTTGGAAAGCGGCGTAAGGTATTGTGTTGTTTGTGTACGGTACGATGCAAAGAACCGAAGATTGCCGAGTAACTCGCCAAAAGGAACAGGACCGCCAAAGCTTGCATCAACATCATAGTCCGGCTTGGTAATATCAACTACTCGGCGATGCTGCCACAAAAATAATTGTTGAGCCGCTTCCGGCGTTAAATCGTTATTGGGGTTCTCGTCCAAAAAAGTTTTTTGAGAGATTGAATTCCACCCTTCAAAGTAAGGATACTGGTCTCGCAAGAATTTGCTCCATGCGCCGGCTTGGTAATCTTTTCCCGTGCCCGTCCACGCAACGTCGGGGTCAACATACGGGCGAATCCAGTACGAATTTCGGTCGTTGGGCGAAGGTCCGAAATGTTTCTGATTCGGCTCGTGGTACCGTGCAATAACGCCTGCGGTGTAATGAGGAGTATTCCCCTCTTTGGTCACCACATTCACAATTCCCGACCGGATATTTCCGTACTCAGCATTGAATCCGCCGGTTTGAATTTGTATATCCTCCACCGAGCTGAGACTTATACCCAAGTACGACTTATTGTTCCGTTCATCACGCAATATATTTCCGTCGAGCATAAATGCTGTTTGGTCTCCACCGCCGCCACGAATAACCAAATCGCCGGTAACCTGATTGATTTGGATTCCGGCCTGTAGCCCCATTACATTCGTAATCGTCTGCACCGAAGGCAAGTTTTGAAATTCTTTGAAGTTCAAATTTGTCTGGCTTGATGAAACATCCTTCTGCACCACGGGGCGTTGCGCAACAATGACGACTTCCTGAGTAGTGAGGCTTGCTTCATTCAGCGCGATCGACACCTCCGTTGTCTGATCGATGACAACGCGGACGTCGACGATTGTCGCAGTGGTGAACCCGAGTAACGATGCTTTGAGTCTGTATGTACCCGATGGGACATTCAGAATGACAAAGTAACCGTCTAGGTTGGTCGCAGCACCGCTAGTAGTGCCTTCGATTATGATGTTAGCAGAGACTAATTTTTCGCCTGTCTTCGCGTCTGTTACTACCCCTGTGATCTTACCAGTGGTTCCGGCAAATAGCACAGTCGCTGAGAGCAAGAAAGCAAGAACAGAGAGGATGTTCGTCGCCTTCATGATGAGAATCTCCTATTGGTTGGTGCAATTGAGGCTAAAAAAAGGCAGATGGTGATGATTATCTGCTGCTATGGTATCAAAACTTCTTTAAAATGTCAAGTTAAGGTTGAACGCTAGTTTATGTAGACTTAATGGCAAAAAATACACTGTTTCGGGCTTTTTTTCGCGATGTCCATTGATAATTGAGACCAGCAAACGATCCAGAGAGTCATTTGTTCTTCACGGACCTCGACAAAAGATCCTTAAGATCACGTATACCGATCACGGTAATTACACACGCAACGCCGAAGAATAACACTGTCGCGACCGCGTACACCAGCAGCCATAAAAGAGTTCCCGTTGTCATTGTCCAGACTCCTTTGAATTAATTAGCAGCGGCGGGTGTGAACGCTGTGTCGCCAATGAGCCTACAACCATTCCAATCGTAGCGAGAACAAAACTCAAGAAACCGGATACATTCACATCGACGAGGAATAGCATTCCCGGCGGCAGAGCATTCTTGATCTGATCCAAAACCAGGAACACAATCGGCGCTGCACCCCCCAATCCAAGAGAAGAGTATGCACCGACGATGTTCGCTTTCTTCCAGTATAATCCTCCTGCAACGCAGCCAAATGCCCCGGCCGCATACATCGCACCGGTAATTGCCAAGTACTGAAAGGCCGTCACCGGAATTTCGTACCACAACCCGAACACCAGAATAAATATGCCTAAGAGACACGATATGATCCGGCTAATGGTCATTGATTTTATCTCGGTGAGACCGTTCTTTGTAAATGGCGCTATGATGTCGCGGGTCGCGACTGAACTCCACGCGAGCATATACGCACTGTACGTAGACATCGAAGCCGCAAGCATACCCGCTACCATCAATCCCAAAAAACCAGACGGCACGACGGTTCCGAGTAATCGCGGCATCGCTGTTTTCGGATCTAGGGAAGGTCCGAAGAGCGCTAGCGCCGCGACCCCCCAGAACATCGGGATCATATATCTGCCCGCAAGCGTGATTCCGGTGTAAAGAAAGACCTTCCTTCCAACTTCAGGACTTTCGGAAGCAAATGATTTTGAAGCGGCAGGTTGGTTGAGCGCCGAGATCGCAACGCTGCCGACCAACATCCAGAGGAGAAATGGCCATCCAAAGTGTGAGTTAACGATCGGATTCACACCCGCCTCACCGAACTGCCGGACAACCACGGAAGAGACTTCAGAAAGACTTACATGGAGAAGGACAAAAATGGTCGCGATCAACATCCCGAACGAGAGAACCACAAATTGAACGAAGTCCGTAATGACGACAGAAAACATTCCACCTAAAACTGTGTAACTCACGACAATAAGGAGCATTATCACCATAATAATTACCAACACATCCGGACCGAAACCCATGGTCTCGGTCAAAAACAAACCATCCATTTTCAAAAAGATCCCCATGTTCAAGACGCCTCCTACGAAGAGCAGAATTCCTCCAAGAACGCGAACATTCTTACCATAGCGGATTTCATAGAATTCGGGGATCGTGATCACTTTCAGTTTCCGCAGTCCCATGACGATGAACCCGGTCTTTCCAATAACCATGTACCCAAGGAAACCAATAACGCCAAGAACGAAACAGGAGAAGCCGCTGACATATCCTAGCTCGGCAAAATACATGAACGTGACAACGCCTATTTCGGTGGCAATGAGTGTGGCCGTCCCTAGTGCGGCCTTCACCTTTCTCCCGGCAACGAAGTAGCCGTCCATGTTCTCGACGTACTTCTTTGCTCGGATTCCGAGAAATGCTGAGAAGCCGAGATAGACTAGTAGACTGTTACGATGATTGTTGGACATCGGTGTAGTGCTGCGCCAATGTTTTTCGTGCTTGGTTCGTCGTAAAGCGCCACGAGATTCTGGTGCGC